>NZ_DATCRF010000450.1:0-5768 GCF_036569125.1 Chitinophaga sp.
CAATTTCACCCGGAAGTGCGCAGTAACGATGTATTGAAAATGGTGGAACATGACGATGATGAGCTGGCGCCTGCGCCGTATGTGCAAAGCGCGGAAGCTATAGCGGACCGCAGCTCCCTGGCTGATGGAGCGAATGAGATGATGTTTGGGCTGCTGGAGTATATGCAGAAGGCGTAGTGTTTTTAGCTGTTAGCTTTTAGCTTTGGGCTGTTAGCTTTTAGCTTTGGGGTTGTGGTTGCTAGTATCGCTTTCCCGGAGGTCCAATAAACGGGCTGCACCCGCCTGTTATGTAAATCTATTTAGCTATTGTATCATCGTATCAGCAGTGGCCTGCTGTTAAACATTATCAAGCGTATCACGCCGGGCAAAGGCCCGTTTATCCGGACCTCCGGGTTCCGCGAAGATCAGAGCGATTGCTTTGAAAATTCCCGGGATTGCCGGCCTACAATTCGTAATTGATAATTCGTACTTTCATCCTATGGAAACATTGGATATCCTCATCATTGGCGGGGGGCCTATAGGACTGGCCTGCGGGCTGGCGGCAAAAAAGGCAGGGTTGAGCTATGTAATACTGGAAAAGGGCTGCCTGGTTAATTCATTATATAATTACCCTTTGAATATGACCTTTTTCTCTACCTCCGAAAGGCTGGAGATAGACGGTATTCCCTTTATGTCCATTAATGCAAAGCCTACCCGCCCGGAAGCCCTGGAATATTACCGGCGGGTGGCTACCTCCCGGGAGCTGCACGTAAAGCTGTTTGAAGAAGTACAAACCATTACCCCTAACGGGGATACCTATACGGTGAAAACACCCCGGCATAATTACCAGGCCCGGCATGTTGTAATTGCTACCGGCTTTTATGATATTCCCAACCTGATGAACGTACCGGGTGAAGACCTGCCCAAAGTAAGACACTATTATAAAGATCCCCACTTTTACGCCATGCAGCGCGTAATTGTAGTGGGCGCCCATAACTCTGCCGTGGATGCGGCTTTGGAAACCTGGCGCAAAGGCGCCGATGTAACAATGGTGATCCGTGAAAGCGGTATCGGCAGCCGGGTAAAATACTGGGTAAAACCGGATATTGAGAACCGTATTAAGGAAGGCTCCATTAAAGCCCATTGCCATTCCGTGATCAAAGCTATACGGCCGGATGAAGTAGAGATCTCTACCCCGGATGGTGTGGTAACTGTGGAGAATGATTATGTGATTGCTATGACGGGCTACCAGCCCAACTTCAGCTTCCTGGAAAAAGCCGGTATTGAATTATCGAAGGATGAGAAAAAATATCCTGCCTATAACCCGGATACCATGGAAACCAACCTGCCCCGGGTATACCTGGCCGGCGTGGTTTGCGGCGGTATGGATACGCACGTATGGTTTATTGAAAATTCGAGGGACCATGCGGATAAGATCATTGCGCATGTAACGCGGAATGCTTAATGTCGAACGCTGAATGCTAAACGCTAAAAGCTAAAGGCTTAACGCACAGCATTCAGCATTAAACAATATTCACTTCTCTTTCCAGCGCTACGCCAAATTTTTCGTGTACACTATCCAGCACTTCCTGGGATAGGTTGTAGATCTCCCGGCCTTTGGCATCGCCGTAATTTACCAGCACCAGCGCCTGCTTGGCGTGTACGCCGGCATCGCCCTTGCGGTAACCTTTCCAGCCACATTGTTCAATGAGCCAGCCTGCAGCCAGCTTGTGCTGTCCGTTAGCAGCCGGATAAGCTACAATATCAGGATGGGCCTGTTTTACGGCGGCAAATTGTTCTGCGCTGATAGTGGGGTTTTTGAAGAAGCTGCCTGCATTGCCGATCTGTGCCGGATCCGGCAGCTTGGAGCGGCGGATGTTGATCACTGCCTGGCTGATGGCCTGTATGGAAAGCTCCTTTACCTCCATCCGCTGCAGCTCCTGTTCTATAGCGCCATAGCTGGTATTGAACTGCGGATGTTTGCGCAGCCGGTAGGTTACGGACAGGATCACGAACTGGCCTTTGTACTGGTGTTTAAACACGCTCTCCCGGTAACCGAATGCACAGTCTGCGTTGTTGAATGTTACCAGCGTACGGTCGTTCAGGTGATAGGCTTCCAGCTCATAAAAATGATCTTTAATTTCCACGCCATAAGCGCCGATATTTTGCATAGGGCTGGCGCCTACATTGCCGGGGATCAGGGACAGGTTCTCCAGCCCGGCATAATTAAGCGTTATACAGTGCTGTACAAACTGGTGCCAGTTTTCCCCGGCGCCGGCTTTTACATAAATATATTCCTCATCTTCCCGTACCAGGGTAATGCCTTTCAGCTCATTTTTCAGGAGCAGGCCGTCAAAATCCCGGGTAAATAAAATATTGCTGCCGCCGCCAAGGATCATGCGGGGAAGGGCCTTCCAGCGGCCATCTTCCAGAACCTCCTGCAGCTGCTGCAGGGTAGCAAACGGGGCAAAATAACGGGCTTGTGCGGCAATGCCAAAGGTATTATACGGCCTGAGTAAAACATTTTCTGCTACCTGCATATGTGAAAATTCAATGACTTAACTTTATAATAAGACTGCAACCTACAGGTAAGTGATGCCAATTGTGGCCTGTTACTTGTAACTGTTCAGCAATAAACTGGCTATAATTAACTACAGCGGTAGTTTTTTTCCCGGACAAAGATAATTAACAGAACAATGCCTCAAACAGCTATTGTAATTGGCGCTACCGGGCTTACCGGCAGCCACCTGGTGAACCTGCTGCTGCACAACCCTGCCTTTGACAAGGTAAAGGTACTGATGCGCAAACCGGTACTAAAACAACGGCCCGGACTGGAAAGCATTATTGTGGATTTTGAAGATGAGGAAAGTTTGTCGGCTGCTTTACAGGGCGATGTGCTGTTTTGCTGCATTGGCACCACCAAACGCAAAGCCGGCGGCAAGGAGCAGTTCCGCGAGGTGGATTTTAATATTCCCGTGCGTTGCGCCACACTGGCCAAACGGCATGGGTTTAACCAGTTCCTGTTAATGTCGTCTATCGGGGCTAACATAAACTCCCGCTTTTTTTACCTGCGTACCAAAGGGGAGGCTGAACAGGCCATAACCCGCCTGGGTTTTAACAGCATGCATATATTCCGCCCCTCGGCATTGCTGGGTAAGCGGGATGAGCCCCGCCCCGGCGATGTGTTTACGCAATACCTGGTACAGGTATTTTATTTTCTGCTGCAGGGACGGTGGAAGAAATACCGGGGCATCCGGGCATCCACAGTGGCTAAAGCCATGGTAGCTGCAGGGGTAAAGGGCGAGAGCGGTACACATATTTATGAATCAGATGCAATAAAGGAAATGGCGGGGGAACCGTTGTAGATGAGTAAATGTGCAGATATGCGGATGTGCAGATGGAATGCCGCGGATAATCGAATAATGAGATGATGAATAGATCGCTGCAGATGAGTAAATGTGCAGATATGCGGATGTGCAGATGGAATGCGAGGGATAATGGAATAATGAGATGGTGAATAGATTGCTGCAGATGAGTAATGAAAAAGATATACGGATTTGCAGATGGAAGCCGGGCCTCATTTGCACATCTGCATATTCGCACATCTGCACATCTAAACGCAGTCCACGTCCGGAATAATAATAACCGACCGGAATTTCTTCTCTGCCTGCAGCTTTACAAAATGCTCCCGTAACAGCTGTTTGGTTTGGGCGATGGTTTTTGAATCGCGGGGCAGCTTGATCAGCATTTCCTGTAGATAATTATTACGTACCCGGCTTACCAGCGGGGCTGCAGGGCCTACCAGCTGGGTGCCCAGGTGAGGATGCAGCCAGCTGCCCAGGATCTGCGCCGCCTGCTCCACGATCAGCTGTTTCTTATGCTTGATAGTGATTTTCAGTAAACGGAAAAAAGGCGGGTACCCAAAACGTTGCCGCTCCACGATCTCTGCCTCATACATGGCTTTATAATCATGCAGGCTTACATATTGTAAAACAGGGTGGCGGGTATTATTAGCCTGGATCACTACCCGGCCCTTATCTTTTTTACGGCCAGCCCGGCCACTCACCTGCTCCATCAGCTGAAAAGCCCGTTCATTTACCCGGAAATCAGGATAGCTAAGCAGACTGTCGGCACTCAGAATGCCTACCAGGCTCACATTATCAAAATCCAGCCCTTTTACCACCATCTGCGTACCTACGAGTATGTCTATACGCTGTTGCTCCAGCTGCTGGATCATTTTATTATGACTGTCCTTATTACGCACCGCATCCACATCCATACGGGCAATGCGGGCTTCGGGGAACAGCTGCTGCAGGTCTTCCTCAATTTTTTCCGTACCAAAACTTTTGGGTATCAGCGTTTGGCTGCCGCAGGCGGCACAGGTATACAGGTAAGGATACTGCGTACCGCAGTAATGGCAATGCAGCTTATCCTGGTTGCGGTGGTAGGTGAGCGATACGTCGCACTGCTTGCAATGCGGGATCCAGCCGCAGGTGGTACACAACAGGAAAGGTGCATAGCCGCGCCGGTTCTGGAACAGGATCACCTGTTTACCAAGGGCCAGGGTTTGTTTAACCGCATCGGCCAGCATGGGTGTAAAGTTGTGCAGCATCTGCTTTTCGGCAGTGGGCTGCTTGATGTCGGCTATTTCAATAGACGGCATTTCTATGCCGCCAAACCTTTCTTCCAGGGTCACCAAACCATATTTGCCCTGCTGCGCGTTAAAATAAGATTCCAGCGAAGGCGTGGCAGAGCCTAATAATACCTTCGCCCCAAACAAGCCGGCATAATAAATAGCCGCATCGCGGGCATGGTAACGGGGTGCGGGATCCTGCTGTTTGTAAGAGGCATCATGCTCCTCATCCAGTATGATCAGGCCTATATCCCGGAAGGGTAGCAGCATGCCGGAACGGGCGCCCAGCACTATCTGCAGCTCGCCGCTTTTTACTTTGTTCCAGATCTCTACCCTTTCATTATTATTAAAGCGGGAATGATAGATGCCTATCTTACTGCCAAAGTGTTTTTGCAAACGGCGGATGATCTGCGCTGTAAGCGCTATTTCCGGTAACAGGTACAGCACCTGTTTGCCGGTGGCTATGCATTCTTCTATCAGCTTTACATATACCTGGGTTTTGCCACTGGAGGTTACCCCGTGCAGCAGGGTCACCGGCTTGTGCTCAAAACTTTGGCGCACGGCCAGCAAAGCAGCTTCCTGGGCAGGGCTCAGGATAAAATCTATATTCGCTTCGGCCTTGCTGCCCGGTACACGGTCAACCACCCGTTTTTCTATCCACACAATATTTTTATCTACCAGGCCTTTCAGCTGTGCTGCGCTGGCGCCGGATTTTTTCAGCAGCTCGCTTTGTAATACAGCCCCTTGTGTTTTTAACAGGTGCAGGTAAGCCAGCAGCAACTCCATTTGTTTGGGCGCGCGCCCCAGCTCATTGAACAGGGCCGACAGCTGCTCCTCCTGCTCATAGGCGGGGTGCAGCTGCACGTAGTTCTCTTTCTTTTCCTTATAGGCTTCTTTCAGCTCTTCAAATACCAGGCATACCTTTTTTTCTATGAGCTTTTTAATGGTGCTGTATACATCGGCCTTATCCAGGATCAGCTGCACTTCGCCAATACGCAGCTCTTTGCGCACCAGCAGGGCTTCTGCTATCAGGTATTCATCCTCATCTAATGAGGTCATATCATCGCCAAAGGCATCATTATATAATAGGATGGTTTCGCTGGAAAGTTTAAGATGGGCGGGTAAGGCGGCATTCAGCACCTCTCCTTCTGTACAC
>NZ_DATCRF010000451.1:0-8538 GCF_036569125.1 Chitinophaga sp.
CGTGCTATGATCCAGGAAATAAAGCTTACGGAAAAGGAAGTTGAAAAGGTTTTGATGATGCGTGCCCGGTATAATACGCAGGCCGCCGTTTTCCCGTTGCTGGGTGCTCAGGTGAATGCCTACATTCAGCATAGGATTCAGGCGGGTGCCGTAAAACAGGTCACGCAAGCCATCGGTATGCCAGCCCAGCTTTGTGAATTTGCTCAAAGGTCCGTTTACGTAATGATTGAACACCATACCGTCTTTTTCATCAGCGCCTATGCGGGCGCCGGGGCCAATCAGGTCCAGCAGGGCGTTTAAGCGCGGATCGCGCAGCAGGTCTGCTAATACGGAGGAGTGCTGGTTAATAAAAGCAAAACGTTGTACAATGGGCTGGCCGTTCAGGTCCTTACCATATTTAATAGGTACGCCATTCACTTTCTCTACACCTTCGCTGATCCATTTTTGCTGTACGGCATCTGCTGCATTTATAATGTCCTGCACATCAGCAGGGGAGAGGAATTGCTTAAAATGTATAAAACCATTGGCGGCAAAAAAAGCCTGTTGTTCGTCGGTAAGTGTGCCGTTTAATGTGAATACGGGATATTGGTTGTTCATGATAATGATCGTTTAAATGTAAAAGACAGGTTGCTGCATCCGGTGCGTATAGGCGCCGGCGTAAGGAGGTTAATTATTATAAAAGGAGATTAGCAACAACAACAACCCGTGCTGCAGTGGATCCTGGCACAGAAGGTAAGAAAGCGGTTGTTGGGTACGAACGGCATGAGTATTTTTATTTGTCTACTAATTTTGTAGACTAAAGATAGGGATTAATCCGGAAACGCAAAAAATTAATAATTAAAAATGAATAATTAATAATCGCAACACTGTTATTACGCACAGTACTGGCCTTACGATTATTAATTATTCATTATTAATTATTCTTTATAAAGTCCCGCCGCAATCCGCTCTATCAGCGCCTTTGGCAGCAGCCGTGTACCAATGGCCGATATTACATTCAGCGCACCGGGTATGATCTCTGCTTTCTTTGCAAACAGACCTTTCAGGGCAATCTTCGCTACCTCATCCGGGTGCATTCCATATTTTTCGGCAGCCGCTTTAATCGTTTTAATATCCTGCATGCCTGCCCGTTCCAGGAAATTAGTGTTCACCGGTCCGGGGCACAGGCAGCTTACACTGATGTGGGTACGTTTCAGCTCATGCCGTAATCCCCGGGTAAAGCCCAACATAAAGGATTTGGAGGCCGCGTACAGCGTCATGCCGGGTACGGCCTGGTAAGCGGCGGTGCTGCTTACGTTCAATATATAAGCCTGCGGGTGTTGTTTTAGCAGGGGGATCATATAATATGTTAATTCTACCGGCGCCTGCATGTTCAGCTGCAGCATGTTATGCTGCTCATCCAGGGATAGCTCATCAAAATATCCCCAGATGCCATAGCCTGCATTGTTGATCAGCAGGCTGATGTCCCACTTATGTTGTATGCACCACTCATATACCTGCCGTGCGGCCCCCGCTGCGGAAAGGTCTGCAGCCAGGTAATGAACGCTTACCTTATACTGGCCGGCCAGGGTAGCTGCTAATGCCTGCAGCTCGCTCTCAGAGCGGGATACCAGTAACAGGTTATATTGCTTTTGGGCCAGCTGCTGCGCCAGTGAACGGCCTATTCCCCTGCTGGCGCCTGTAATAAGTGCGTATGAAGACATGGTGTTAATTTAGATTTTTTTTGTATTATTAACCCATCCTCCTTTTTTAATACTAAAATCTAACAGCCGGTGCATGCAAGGTGAAAACCATTTAATATGGTGGAACGCGTTTAAACAGGGCGATTGGAGTGCTTATACTTCACTGTACGAAGCTTTTTACACGCCGTTAAACAACTATGGAGCTAAGTTCACTGCAGATGCGGACCTGGTGCAGGATGCCATCCACGATCTGTTTGTGCAGCTATGGACCAGCCGCCAGAACCTGGGTATGCCTGCCTCTGTAAAAAATTACCTCTACAAATCCCTGCGCACCTTATTATTCAGGCGCATACAATCCCAGGCAAAAGTGGTGAACCTGGATGGCGCCGCCAGCAGCAACGGTTTTCACGTAACCTTTAAACAGGAGCAAACCCATAAGGTAGAAGAACAGGAGCTGCGGATGCAGGTAGCTGCTATGGTAAGCCAGCTCTCAGACCGGCAGCAGGAAATAGTTTTCCTCCGTTTTTATGAGGGCGCTTCTTATGATGAGATAGCGGATATTATGGGCATCAGCACAAATTCGGCCTATAAGTTATTATATAAGGCGCTGGACAGCCTGCAGCAAATTTTAAACAAGCGCTCTTTTGCCCTGCTGTGCAGCCTTTTACTGCAGGGAGAAATATTTTTTAAAAATTTCCTGAAAACGGAGGGATAATTTTCTCTCTTTTTGTCTAATAGTAATAAACCGCCCATTAATTACATGTATAGCGACAAATACATAACATATACTTTACAGGATTTCCTGGATGATGATGTTTTTGTCAAATGGGCAACCGGTGCAGCAACAGATGCTGAAACCGAAACGTTCTGGAGTTCTTTTACAATCGTGTATCCACAGCAGGCGGATAACTTCCGGCAGGCATTGCAGTTCATACAAACCTACCGTACGCAGGAGGTGGTAACCGCTGCTGACCGCAAAGCGCAGCTCTGGCAGCAGATCACGCAAACCATACAGGAGCAGCCGGCAGCTCCTGCCAAGGTAAAATGGCTGCGCCCCTGGATGAAAGTAGCCGCTGCTATGCTGGTAATTATAGCCACCGGCATGCTGTTGCTGAACACTTACCGTAAACAGGTAGTAGATACAGAATACGGAGAGAAACGTACGATAACCTTACCGGATAACTCCGTAGTAATCTTAAACGCCAACTCAAGCCTGCACTATGCCCGTCAATGGGATACCAGCGCACCGCGTGAAGTGTGGATAGAGGGTGAAGCTTTTTTTGATGTAGCACATATTAATAAAGATGCAGGGCACATTCGCCCATACGAAAGATTTCTTGTACATAGCAAAGGCCTGACAATAGAAGTATTAGGCACTTCCTTTAATGTGAAGAGCCGCCACGGAAAAACTAATATCGGACTCGTAACAGGTAAAATAAAAGTAGATTACCAGGATAAAACCAATAGGCCGGCTATTGTGATGTTACCGGGTGACTACGTAGAATACGGCGGCGAATCGCTGCTGCGCAACCAAAAGCTAGAAAGGCCAGAAAAGCTAAAGGACTGGACCAGAAAGGAAATAATCTTTACCGATGCCGCACTGGAGGATATTATTGAAACGCTCCAGGATAACTATGGCTATACTGTTGAAACTAAGAGCGACAGCATACGGCGCATGAAGATCGAAGGAGAGATCAATGTAGCCAATGTGGACGAGCTCCTGACTGTTATCTCTACCACGTTAAATGTAAAAGTGAACAAATCTTCAGAAAAACATCTGGTGTTTTATTTAGGTAGATAGCGGGAATATCTGCTAAAAAAAAAGACATGCAACGAACAGACCAAAATCTCTTTTTGGGGCTACTCTGCTATGCCCTCATGTTTGGTATGGGAACTCCTGTAATTGCACAAACACAAATAGGTAAAGTGTATGCATCCAGACAATCTACTCAGTTTCACATGTCCTCTTCCCAGGGAGGAGGTACCAACCGGGCTACCATTTCTCTAAAAGAAGGGCTGGACCGTCTCCGGAAATTCCACAATATCCGTATTGCATACCGTGAAGGCCTGCTGGATGGAAAGACCATTCCTGCAGCGCTGCTGGACAAAACAGATAAAATGGATCCGGAAGCCGCACTGAAACAATTGCTGTCAGATCAGCATCTCGAATACAAACGTATTAACAACAAACAATTTTCCATCTTTAATGCGGTAAGCGCCACCGATAGCATATATAACATGGTGAGCCTTTACATGCGGGCAGATAAGATAAAGGGCCGCATTGTGTCTGCCAAAGACAGCGGCGCCATACCCGGCGCTACCATTTATGTGAAAGGCGATCCTTCCACCGCTACCATGGCAGATGGTGAGGGCAACTTTGTGCTTACCTTAAAGGAGAACCAGAAAGGCGCTACCCTGGTGCTCATCATATCCTCCATAGGATTTGCGCAGCAGGAGGTTACGGTTTCAGACCCTACCGCCACTATCACGGTTGCCATGCAGGATTCCAATAAATCACTCTCCGAAGTGGTGGTAACGGCATTGGGTATACGAAAAGAAAAGAAAGCTATTCCTTTTGCGGTAACAGAAGTGAACGGCAGTGAATTTACCCGTGCGCGGGAAATTAACGTAGCCAATGCTTTGAGCGGTAAGGTAGCAGGGGTGAACGCTACCAGCCTGGCCAGCGGCCCGGGTAGCTCCAGCCGCGTGATCATACGCGGCAACGGTTCACTGAATGGCGATAACCAACCATTATATGTGGTCAACGGTATGCCTATAGACAATACCACACCCGGCGGCAGCCCAACTACCGGCGACGGTGGTTTGAACGTGGACAGGGGCGATGGTATTGGCGGCATTAACCCGGATGATATAGAAACCATGAGCGTATTGAAAGGGGGACCAGCCGCTGCGCTATACGGTTCCCGTGCAGCCAACGGTGTTATCCTGATTACTACAAAGAAAGGTCGCGCAAGAAAAGGTATAGGGGTTGACTATAACACCACACTGACACTGGAAACCCCTTCCGTTGTTCCGGACTGGCAATATGAATATGGCCAGGGAAATGGAAGAATGAAACCGGCGACGCAGCAGCAGGCCATTGACTGGGGGCGCCATTCATTTGGTGCTCCCATGGATGGCCAGCTATATACCGCGTTTGATGGTAAGCAGCATCCTTATTCTCCGCAAAAAAATAATATCAGGAACTTCTATAACACCGGTACTACCTTCATTAATACACTGGCATTTAACGGCGGCACAGAGGCTATCAACTACCGTTTCTCTTTATCCAATACCGACAGCAAAAGCATTTTACCTAATTCTTCCATTAATAAGAAGATCGCTAACCTGAACGTGAACGCCTTCCTGGGTAAAAAGATCAGCATTGAAGCTGTAGCGCAGTATAACGTGGAAAACGCCAAGAACAGGCCCAGCGCCGGTGATGCACCTGGTAATCCTAACTGGGCCGTGTATATGGTCGCTAATACGGTAGACATCCGCTCCCTGGCCCCCGGTTATGATTCAACCGGCCGTGAAACACAGTGGAATGAAACGCCCTATGCTTCCAACTCTTACTTTGTAATTAACCGGTTTAAGAATAACGATACCAAGAACCGTTTTATAGGTCAGGCCAGCATCCGCTACGACATTTTGCCCAACCTGTTCGTGAAGGGAAATGTAAGCCGCGATTTCTTTAACTATGATTTCGTAGGTATTATCCCTACGGGTACCGTATACTCCCAGGGAACAGCCGGCAGCGGTATTTACAGCGGCAAAAGGGTATCTGTAGCAGAAACCAACGCCATGCTTACCTTAAACTACAATGCCAAGATCCGCAACTTTGGGTTGAATGTGCTGGCAGGCGGCAACAAGCGTAAATACAGCAGTGATGAAACAGATATTGACGGTGCGCAGTTTGTAATACCTTTCTTTTACAGCTACACCAACCTGTCAACCGTAACTACAAAGCCTATACGTAACCGTACCGCTACCAACTCCGTGTTCGGATCAGTAGACCTGGATTACAAGTCCATCATCTTCCTGACCCTGACCGGCCGTAACGACTGGTTCTCTACTTTAAGCCCTGCCAACAACAGCATTTTTTACCCGGCCATTGGTACCAGCTTTATATTGTCTGATGCCGTGAACCTGCCTTCTTTCGTAAACTTTGCCAAGATCCGCGCTTCCTGGGCGCAGGTGGGCGGCGCCACACCGGATCCTTACATCCTGAACCAAACCTATACCAGTGTACAGGGCGGCCACCTGGGCCAGCCGGTACAGCAGGTTACCACCTCCAACAACGTAAACCTGGTAACCAATTCATCGCTGAAACCACTTACCTCTACCACCTATGAGGCAGGTTTGGAAGCGCAGTTCCTGAACAACCGTTTAGGCATTGACCTTACATTCTACGACCGTAAAACAACAAATGATATTGTACGTACCGCTATCTCCCGCGCGTCCGGTTATAATGATGCGCTGCTGAATGTGGGCGAGCTGGATAACAAGGGTGTTGAGCTGTTACTGACCGGCACTCCCGTAAAAGGCAAGGATTTTTCCTGGAATGTAAGCTACAACGTGGCCTATAATAAAAGTGAGGTAGTGAAGCTGGCCGAAGGATTGAACACCATACAAATGGCCAGCAGTGTGGGTGGATGGGCCTTTGTACACAATACCGTAGGCAGCCCTTATGGTATTATCAAAGGGTATAAAATGGCGGTGAATGAAAAAGGACAAAAGATCTACGGCTCTAACGGGTACGAGGTAAAGAGCGACCTGATGGAGCTGGGTAAAGGCGTGCCGCCGCTGACCATGGGTATTACCAATACGTTCAACTACAAACGTATGTCGCTGGAATTCCTGGTGGATGGTAAGTTCGGTAACAAGGTGTTTTCTACCATGGATGTATATGGCACCCGTTTTGGCCTGCACAAGCAAACACTTCCCGGCAGGGATGAAGGTTTACAGCTGGATGGGGTAGACCAGAACGGCAATCCTTACCCGCATACCATACCGGTAGCTAACCTGCGCCAGTATTATGATAACTGGAAGAATTTCACTGATCACTTTATTCAGGATGGCAGCTTTGTAAAGCTGCGCCAGGTAATATTAAGCTACCAGGTGCCACTGGATCATATCTGGAAGCTGAAAATGCAGTCTGTGGATGTGTCTTTCGTAGCACGTAACCTGTGGACCATCTATAAGAAAACAGACAATTTTGATCCTGAATCCAGCTATACCAGCGGTAATGCACAGGGCTTTGAAGCCTTTGCAGTACCCAGGACCCGGAGCTATGGTTTTAACCTGATGGTGAAATTCTAATTCTTCACACTTTACACCAAGAGATATGTTAAGGAGAATAAATAAACTGATCTATGTTGCTGTAATGGGTGTGTTTGCATTACAGGCCTGTGATAAAGGATTTGAGGAAATGAACGTAAATCCGGATGCCTCCCCCACAGCGCTGCCTGAATATATGTTCAGCAAGGCTTTGATGGATGGTATCAGCGGCGGATATGGTACCACTACTACCACCTACTATTCCACCAGCGTAGTGTGCGCCGGTGGCGCCATGCAGCACTTTGCTACCTATAAGGATGTGCCGGGACTGGGAGATAAGTATTACTGGCAGCAGGGTAGCTATCCTTATACTTTTTTCGAGAACACTTACCCCGGTGCGGTAAATGAAATTGCAACGGTGATCAATACTCTGAATGCGGATGCCACCGGTAATGTGAACAAACTGTCTATTTCCCGCATATGGCGCGTATATATTATGCATCGCATGACGGATCTGTTTGGCGATGTGCCTTATTCCGCTGCAGTGAAAGGATATACCGACAATGATTTTACACCGGTATATGATCAGCAGTCTGCTATTTATGCCGATATGCTGAAGGAGCTGGATGAAGCCACTGCTGCAATGGTAGAAGGCAGCGCCAGCTTTGGCGCCGGTGATTTCATCTACAACGGCAATGTTGGAAAATGGAAGAAATTCGGCTACTCTTTAATGCTGCGTTTAGGCATGCGCTTAACCAAAAGGGATGCCGGCATGGCTCAAACCTGGGTGCAGAAAGCCATAGCCGGTGGTGTGATCACTACCGATGCTGACCGGGCATATATGAAGTATGCAGATGGCCCGCAGAACTACAACCAGAACCCGGCTTCATTTGATATGCTGGCCAATAACTTTGCTGCTGCGGATGGTAACCTGAATACCGAAGGTGGTAAGTATGCCAGAACATTCATTGATTTCATGCGCACTAACAATGATCCTCGCCTGCCGGTATTATCCATCGTATATGTGAATAAGAAGGCAGATACCACTACGGCCATACAAAGAGGTATGCCCAATGGCATCCTGGGCAAGCCGGATTCATTTTACCGGTACTCAGAACCTAACCCGGCCACTATTTTACAAAAGTCGGCCCCTTACATTGTAATGAGCGCTGCAGAAGTGAACCTGTTGCTGGCGGAAGCGGCTTCCCGCGGCTGGTATTCCGGCGACGCTGCTGCTGCCTATGTAGCCGGTATTACTTCTGCAATGACCAACTGGAGCCTGTTTGGCGCAGGTGGTGTTATCAGCACAGAAAAGATCGCAGCTTATATAGCCGCGCATCCTTTCAACAGCGGTGCTGCCCTGGAGCAAAAGATGAACCAGATCCATACACAAATGTGGATAGCCCTGTTCCTGGATGAGCAGGAAGTATGGTCTAACTGGCGCCGTACCGGGTACCCCGTATTAACGCCTGTGAATGTACCGGGTAATAATACCGGCGGTGTTATACCGCGCCGCCTTATTTACCCGCCTTCTGAAGAAAGTGTGAACAGCGCCAACTTCCTCACAGCCGTACAG
>NZ_DATCRF010000452.1:0-15703 GCF_036569125.1 Chitinophaga sp.
CCCCTGGATATTGATGCCCCGCCGGTAGTAACCAAGGCCGATGCCAATAGCGATCCAATCCTGATCCTGGCCGTGCAAAGCCGCACCAAAAGCCTTATGGAGCTGAGTGACTATACGGATAATGTGCTGCAGCAACAGCTGCAAACCATTGACCAGGTAAGCGCTGTAAATGTGTTTGGCGATAAAAGCTATGCCATGCGCATTTGGCTGGACCGTGATAAAATGAACGCCTACGGCATTGCCTATAATGATATCAGCACCTCGCTGAATAATGAAAATGTGCAGCTGCCCGCCGGTAAAGTATATGGCAACAATACAGAGCTTACCATCAATACCCTGGGCCGCCTTACTACAGAAAAAGATTTCCGCGATCTTATTTTAAAGGAAGACAGCACCGGCATTGTACGCCTCAGCGATGTAGCCCGTGTGGAGCTGGGCCCGCAGGTGGAGGAGCAAAGCTGGAAATACAACGGTGTAAATGCAATTGGCCTGGCCATCATCCCCCAACCCGGCGCCAACAATATTGCCATTGCCGATGAATTTAATAAACGCCTGGCAACCATTAAAAAAGCCAATAAGGCGGATATTGAGTTTAGTGTGCTGGTAGATAATACGCGCATCATCCGCCAGTCGCTGGCAGAGGTGCAGGAAACCCTCATCATTGCCTTTGCCCTGGTGGTGCTGGTGATCTTTTTCTTTTTCCGCAACTGGCTCATAGCATTGCGGCCGTTAATAGATATTCCCATTTCGCTGATAGCTACTTTTTTTGTGGTGTATGTAGCCGGGTTCACCATCAACATCCTTACCCTGCTGGGTATTGTGCTGGCCACCGGTTTGGTGGTGGATGACGGTATTGTGGTAACGGAAAATATTTTCCGTAAAATGGAGCAGGGTCTCAGCATCCGCAAAGCCGCGCTGGAAGGCAGTAAGGAAATATTCTTTGCCGTTATCTCCACCTCCATTACACTGGCCGTGGTATTTATGCCCGTGCTTTTCCTGCAGGGGTTTGTGGGCCGCCTGTTCCGCGAGTTTGGCGTGGTGCTGGCAGCAGCCGTGCTCATCTCCGCCTTTGTATCCCTTACCATTACACCGGTGCTGAATGTGTACCTCACCCGTAAAAAAGCCGGCCATGGCTGGTTGTATGATAAAACAGAACCTTTTTTCCAGGGCATGGAAAACGGCTATCATAAGCTGCTAAAAGGCTTTATGCAGGTACGCTGGCTGGCCTGGGTTATGATCGGGGTATGTGGTATCATCATCTGGTTAATATTACGCAGCATACAAAGTGAAATAGCGCCGCTGGAAGACCGTAGCAGCATTCGTTTTACTGTAACCCTGCCGGAAGGCGCCAGCTTTAACTATACGCAGGATGTAACGGATAAGATCTCCAACTACCTGCTGGACTCTATTCCCGAACGTGATTTTGTTTTTGCCCGCACACCGGGTGGCAACGGCACGGTTATGAATACCTCCCAGCCCCGTATTGGCCTGGTGCCGCCGCATGAAAGAAACCGCAGCCAGAACGATATTGCCATAGATCTGCAGCAAAAGCTCCGCCGCTTTAATGATGCCCGCATTTTTGCCATCCAGGAGCAAACCATTGCCGTAGGCTCCGGCTCCAAAACCAGTCTGCCTATACAATTCGTGTTGCAGAACCAGGACCTGAACAAGCTGAAAACAGTGATCCCGCAATTCCTGGAAGCAGCCCGCAAGGATAAAACCTTTTCCAACGTGGATGTGGACCTGAAGTTTAACAAACCCGGGGTAGAGATCAGCTTTGACCGTATGAAAATAAAAGACCTGGGCCTTTCCACCAATGATGTGGTATCCGCTATGCAGGCCGCCTTCAGCGGCGGCCGTATGGCCTACTTCATTATGAATGGCTACCAGTATTATGTAATAGCGCAAATGGAAAGGGGCCAGCGTAACACACCGCTGGATATCAGCAATATTTATGTACGTAATAAGTATGGCGATAATATTCCGCTGGAATCGGTAGTGCATGTAGTGCCCAACACCAGCCCCTCTACCCTGTATCACTTTAACCGCTATAAGGATGCAACTATCTCCGCATCCCTGGCCCCCGGCCGTACTATCGGAGATGGTATCAAGGCCATGCAGGGCATAGCCGGCAAGCTGCTGGATCCCAGCTTCCATACCTCCCTGGCAGGCTCCTCCCGCGACTATGCGGAAAGCTCTTCCAACATCGTATTTGCTTTTTCACTGGCACTGGTGCTCATTTACCTGGTGCTGGCCGCACAGTTTGAAAGCTTTATAGATCCGCTCACCATTATGCTTACCGTGCCGCTGGCTTTAGCCGGTGCATTACTAAGCCTGTGGGTGTTCCATCAAACCCTTAACATCTTTTCTGAAATAGGAATGATCATGCTCATAGGGCTGGTAACCAAGAACGGTATATTGATCGTAGAGTTCACCAACCAGAAACGGGAGCTGGGCATGTCAAAGATAGATGCAGTAATAGAAGCAGCCTCCCAGCGTTTACGCCCCATTCTAATGACCAGCCTTGCCACCTCCTTAAGTGCGCTGCCCATTGCCATGAGCCTGGGCGCCGCCTCTACCAGCCGCATTCCGCTGGGGATAGTAGTGGTAGGCGGTATTTTATTTTCACTGATCCTTACGCTGTTTGTGATACCAGCCGTATACACCTTTGTATCCGGTAAGCACAAAGCGCATGTAACAGTTATCAATGATTAATGTAATTAAGCATGAAGCAGTTTTTTTTATATGGCTGTATGGTATTGCTCCCGGGTTTAGTACAGGCGCAAACCCTTACCCTGCACAATGCGGTAGCGATAGCATTGCAGAACAGCTTAGGCATACAAATAGCAAAGAACAATGTAACCGCCGCAGGCATTTATAACAGCTATGGCATAGCCGGCGGCCTGCCGCTGGTAACGGCCAGCGGGGCCGACCAGGAGCAAAGCACCAGCATTAAGCAGGAATACGCTAACCCCGCTAATAATAAAAGCAGCAGCAATGCCTCTTCCAACAGCCTGTCGGCTTCATTGAACGCCTCTATGCTATTGTACAACGGCAGCCGGGTACAGAACGCACGCAGAAGATTAGGCACAATAGAGCAGCAGAACCAGCAGGTGCTTACTTCCCGCGGGCTTACCGTAGCATACAATGTAATGCTGCGGTATTATGATATCATCCGCCAGCAAAGCTATGCCGGTACGCTGGCTACCTCCATTACCGTAAGCCGCCAGAAGCTGGATATTGTAAAGGCCCAGCAAAGCGCGGGTGTAGCAAATAATGCGGATCTTTTTCAGGCGCAGGTGGATCTGAACACACAGATACAAAATTTACAGGCGCAGCAGCTGGTGATAGACCAGGCTAAAACAGACCTGCTAACCTTACTCACCTTAAAACCCGATTCCGCTGTTACCATACAGGATACCATCCTGGTGGATAAAAATATGGAGCTGGGCACCGTGCTTAACGCCATTTCATCTAACCCGGATATCACCGCGGCCGATGAGCAGGTGGCCATTAATGAATACCTGGAAAAGGAAACCGCTGCACAACGTTATCCATCCCTTAGCGCAAATGCAGGTTACAACTTCAGCCATACTAAAAATGCTGCAGGCTTTTCTCTGCTGAACCAAAGCTATGGCCCTTTTGCAGGCGTAGGGGTAAGCATTCCTATTTTTAATGGCAGCATTTACAAAAAGCAGCAGCAGGTGGCAGATATTAATATTAAAAATGCCCGCCTGCAAAAAGATACGCTTACGCTTAACTATACATCCAATACCATTAAGAACTGGCAGGCCTATAATAACAACCTGCAGCAGCTGGAAACCGCCAAGGACAATTACGACCTGTCCGGCAAATTACTGGCCCTGGTACTGCAGCGTTTTGAGCTGAAACAGGCTACTATTGTGGATGTAAAGAATGCGCAGGAAAGTTTTGAGAATGCGGGCTACCTGCTGGTGAATGTAAGCTTCTCCGCCAAGGCGGCAGAGCTGCGGTTAAAGTGGTATGCGCATAATTTGCAGTATTAAAGGATCAATACTGTACAGTGTCTGCCTCCGCCTGTTTTTTAAGGGCGGCCAGCCCGGCATCGTAATCCCTTTCCAGGGAACCTCTTAATAACAAGCTGATTACATTCAGCGGGCGGGGGAAATCACTATCCACGCCCCAGGTTACAACTGTTTGGCCTTTATCTTCTTTAAGGTGAAAGAACACATCTGCAGTAGATCTGGAAGGGCCGGCAAAGCTCAGCTTTTGCCGCACATGTTTATAGGGTTCCAGCTGCAGGTGCTCCAGCTTTCCCTCGCCCACTTTTTCACCCTGCCAGCTATCCACCGCGCCTACAGTGCCATCCTGCCCGGTAATAGTATACTGCGCGGCGCTATCCAGCTTACCCCAGGCATTCCATTGGTTAAAGTTCCTGAAAAGCACAATGTGCTGCCATACAGTGGCTTGTGGGGCATGAATGGTAATGGTACGTTCCATATGCAGGTGGGTAGGCGCGGCAAATAAAATGATGATGGCCGCCAGCAACGCCACACCGGCGATCCCTAACAGTACTTTAATAACTTTCATTACGGCAGGGGTTTGGTGATGCAGGTAAGATACACTTTTTCCCTTGCTACCTTACTGCCACCGGTACAGGTGTTTCCGTTGCAGCGGTTTGCTTATTGAATTTACGTTTGTACTTGTTAATGGTAAGCGTGATCAGCGTAACGCCTATGATCACAGGAGCCATCCACACCAGGATGCCCGGCAAAAAATGTACGTTCACCACCATAAAGGCCGTTACCGCTGCCACATAAGCCCCGCACATGCCGCCAATATGCGTGTACAGCCATTGCTGCCTGTCTTTAGGCGGAATAACAAAATGTTTTATATCACTTCCGGCTATCCATATACCCAGCAGGCCAAAAAATACAGCCACCGTATGAATGTAGGTGCTGTGGGTAACCAGGTGGCTGGCGCCCCATATAAGCAGGCCGGTATTAAAAATTGCGCCTACCCCGTTGATCAGGTAATCCGGCAAAGCCATGCGCTGCCCCTTATATAACTCCTTCAGGTACAGGGCCCGGTAACCGCGCAGCAGTAAGTGGTAGCTGAAAAAGGCTACCATCAGCAAAAAGGTAAGCCCTTTCACGAGCGACATAACCAGGGCTGTAATAAATACCAGCGTCATAGCCGCAAAAAAGGCTTTGCCGCCTGCCCGGTGCCTGCTTTTTCCCTTAGCTGCCAGTATGGCTGCCAGGCCGGTAATAAGGGAAAGGGTGCCGCCAATAATGTGTAATACCAGTGTAACAGTGAAGATTTTTTCCATGATTGTGTGCTTTGATGCAAAGTTGTAACAAAGCCTCCCGGCCATAAAATACAAGGGGCCAACGGGAAGGTAAATGGGGCCAATGGGAGCTTTTGGGGTGAATGGGAAGGGATCTGGGCAGATGGGAAAACGCGCAGGGGCCGGCGGCGGGGCCTTACAACCGCTCCCGTATTTCCTGGTGCAGGCTGCGGGATACCGGCACCCAGTCGCTCGTATGGGCCAGTTGCAATTTATACCCCTGGGCGTTACCGCTTACCTCCGTTACATGATCCAGGTTTACTAAAAAGGTACGGTGGCAGCGGAAAAATTGCGGGTACCCATCCAGGCCCGTAGCCGCCCTTTTCAGGGAGCTGCGCAGCATGGTTTGTTTTACAATACCTTTTTCAAGATGGTACACTTTAATATAATTATCCGCAGCAGCTATATATAATAACTGTTCAGGGCTCAGCTGCAAACCTTCGCCACCCTGTTCGGCCATTAGCTGCAGGGTAGTTTCCACGGGAAGGTCAGGCGCAGGCGCCGGTGTTTCAGGGTGTTTTCTTTCCTGCACCTGCGCATCCAGGGTATGGGCTTCTGCGGCATATTTTTTCTGCAGCTTTAGCTGGGTGAACATGGTCCACAGGGACACAGGCAGCACGCCTACTACCAGGGTTACCACCTGGAACCAGATCGCGGAGGATACGGTGAAGGAAGTATGCAGGTACCAGGCGGAAAATACCAGGTTGCCCAGGCCTATCAGGAAAACATCCGTAATTATTATAAATATTTCCCGCCCTACCGTCCAGGAAGCTTCCCGGAAATATGCCGGCAGCAGCAATGGGCTGATCCATATTTCCAGGAATATAACGCCAAAGGTTATCAGCCCAAAACCGGCAGCAGCACGCAACATACGCCCCGGCTCCAGCCCACTCAGCCCAAATGGGCGAAAGATGTACAGGAACAGGGCTATAAATATCCCGTAAACCAGCGGGGTAATTATTTTGCTTCCGGCAGTGGCTAACGGGTACGGCTGTTGTAGAAATTTAAACATGTGCGGCAGCTATGCAGCAAAAATAATATTTCCGTTGGGGCAGGCAGCAAGAAAAGATAAATAGCATGGGGCATCCCTGCTTTCATGCACGGCGGCATACGACAGCCGGCACCTGCAATAGCGCCGCCGCGAGGTTTAGCACCGGCGCTAACCCATAGCTGTTAAAAAAGAAAGCCGGCCTTTTAAGACCAGCTTCCCATTATTTTTTAAGATCAGCTTCGTTCATTGTAAGCGGGCGTAACTGCTATTAATACCAGCTTCCCGGTTATTTGTTCCGGGCTGATGCCGCAGCGCTGCTGTTACTCTTTCTTATCCTTATAATTCTTATCCGCTTCCTGCGCCTTGTCAAAATCCAGTATCACGGAGTTTATGCAGTACCGCAGGCCGGTAGGCGGCGGGCCATCATCAAACACATGTCCCAGGTGGGCTTTACAGCGGCCGCACATTACCTCCGTACGCTGCATGCCGTGAGTATTATCCGGCGCATAGATCACGCTGGTTTTTGTAAGCGGCTGAAAAAAGCTGGGCCATCCGCAGCTGCTTTCAAACTTGGCGTCTGAAACAAACAGCGGGTTGCCACAGGCCGCGCAGTAATAGGTGCCCTTTTCCTTGCTGTTCCAGTACTTACCGGAAAAAGCCCATTCCGTACCTTTTTCACGCGCAATATTATATACGTCAGCGGGTAATAGCTTTTTCCACTCGTCGTTGCTGATATTCACCTTCGACGAATCTGTGCGGGAGTACACTTCATTCTTTTTATCTTCCATAGCTGGTTTTTTTTCGGGTTGCTGTGAGTAGGAACAATGGCTGAACAGAATGGCTAAACCCATTATCATCAAACTTCGTACACTCATTATATTATGTTGGTTTAGATATAATTTTTGGACACTGAAGTTACACACATTTTATGTTATAATCCTGTTATAAAATGCCCGCTGGGGCTTGGCATTATAATTCCTAACTTTACGGCAAAAGGGATTTACGCGTGGCCGATATCATTAACTTACTACCAGACAATATAGCCAATCAGATAGCCGCCGGGGAAGTGATACAACGCCCTGCCTCTGCCGTAAAAGAGCTGCTGGAAAATGCGGTGGATGCCGGTGCAACTGAAATACAGCTCATTGTGCGCGATGCCGGTAAAGAGCTGGTGCAGGTGATTGACAATGGTAAAGGCATGAGCGAAACAGATGCCCGTATGTGTTTTGAGCGCCATGCCACCTCCAAAATAAAAACCATTAACGATCTGTTCGAGATCCGTACCATGGGCTTCCGGGGCGAGGCCTTAGCCTCCATTGCCGCCGTAGCGCAGGTGGAGCTGAAAACCCGCCAGCCCGATTCACCCATCGGCACCTGTATAGAAATAGATAACAGCGTGGTGCGCAACCAGGAGCCCTGCCAAACAGCTGCAGGTACCTCCATTTGCATGAAGAACCTGTTCTTTAACGTGCCTGCACGCCGCAACTTCCTGAAAAGCAATGCCGCTGAAATGCGCCACATAGTAGATGAGTTCATCCGCGTGGCCATGGCCTACCCACAGCTGCAGTTCACCTTTACCAGCAATAACCAGCAGGTGTTTTACCTGGAAAAAGGCTCGCTTAAACAACGCATCATTGCCATCTTAGGCCAGCATTATAACGCAAAGCTGGTAACCGTAAAGGAAACCACCGATTATGTGAACATTCATGGTTTTGTAGGTAAGCCGGAAACGGCTAAAAAAACCCGGGGCGACCAGTTCTTTTTCGTGAACAACCGCTTTATTAAAAGCCCCTACCTGCACCATGCCATTATGAACGCGTTCTCTGAAATGCTGCCAGGCGACAGCTTTCCGCTGTACGTGCTGTACATAGACCTGGACCCCGCTCACGTGGATATTAACGTGCACCCAACCAAACAGGAAATAAAGTTCGACGATGAAAAGATCCTGTATGCCTTTGTACAATCAGCCGTAAAACACGCGCTGGCCCAGTTCAACGTTACGCCTACACTGGATTTTGACCTGGACCCGGGTATTCAGCAGCTGGATGCGGTAAGCAAACCGTTCACCGAGCAGCAGCAGGAACGTTCCACCGGCAGCTCCCTGTACAAAACCTTTACCCAGGCCCACCAGGCCCATGTAATTGATAAAAGCAGCAACAGTAATCTTAAACACTGGAAAGACCTGTACGAGATAGGCAAAACAGCGCTGCCGGCCCAGAATACCGGCCTGCCGCCCATCCCGGACACGCCTGCTTTCGTGAACCGCCCTTCCACCGCATCCATGATAGATGACCGCTGGCAGGATACGACTATTGATCAGAAGGTACCCGTACAGGTGCACCAGCAATACATACTGTCACAAATAAAATCCGGGTTTATTCTTATTGACCAGCATGCCGCACATGAGCGTATCTTATATGAACGCTACCTGCGCGCCCTGCAGGATAAACCGATGCCCACCCAGCAAAGCCTTTTCCCGCAAACATTACAGCTGCTGCCCGCCGATGCTGCGCTGATAGCAGAAATGCTGCCCGACCTGCAGGTACTAGGCTATGATATGGAACCTTTTGGCAACCATACCTTTGTAGTACGCGGCACCCCTGCAGACATACAAAGCGGTAATGAGCAGGCCAGCATTGAAGGACTGCTGGAACAGTTCAAACACTTCAGCGCGGAGCTGAAGGTGAACAAACGCGAGCAGCTGGTGCGCTCTATGGCCCGCAACAGCGCTATACCTGCCGGCAAAAGCCTGAGCGCCCGCGAAATGCAGAATATTATTGACGAGCTGTTTGCATGCAGCATGCCCAATATATCACCGGGTGGTAAATACACCTATGTATCATTTAAGCTGGCCGACCTGGTGAGAATGTTTGAGAGAGGAAATTAAAACGTGACCTTTACGTGTGCCACACCTTAAAGGTGTGGCACACATACTTACCCTACAGCTGGTGCATTACATCCTTTAACCGCTCATAAACCAGCCCATACAGCTGGTAATGTTTCTTATAAACAGCCGCACCGGCTGACCGGGGCATAAACACCTGCTCTTCCGCCTCCGGCAATCCATCAAACATTATATCCAACGCCTCATACCCCATCATAGCCGCGCCTATGGCCGATGCATCGTTCTGCTGCCCTAAGTGCATGGGCTGCTGAAAAATATCTGCAATCAATTGGATCCATCCCGGTGAAGCGGTGAATCCGCCGCTCACCGCTATTTGCTGTATGGGTCCCGCCGCTTCCTCCAAGGCGTTGAAAATACTTAACAATCCAAATGCAACACCTTCCATAGCCGCACGCATAAAATGCATGGCCGTATGCTGCGGCTGCACGCCAATAAAAGCGCCCCTTGCATGCCCATCCCACACCGGCGCACGCTCACCCAACAAATAAGGCAAACACACTAACCCTTCCGCACCCGGCGCCAGCTGCAATGCCTGCGCTATGTAAGTATCCAGGTCAGCTTTAGGCTGTTGTAAAAAATCGCGTGTAAACCATTGCAACACATTGCCGCCATTGTTCAATGGCCCGCCGGTGATATAATGGTTTGCATCCAGCACATAATTAAAAATGCGCTGCTGCTCATCCCTTACCGGCTTTGCAGTAGCAATACGGAACGCGCCGCTGGTGGCTATGGTAAGCGTAGCATGGCCCGGCGCTAAGGCCCCGCTGCCCAGCTGTGCCAGGCAGCCATCGCTGGCGCCAATAACAAAAGGTGTATCAGCAGGTATGCCCAGCTCCTGTTTTAAGCCGCGTAATATATAATGGGTCGGCACGGGCTGTGGCAGCTGCGCCGCTGTAATACCCGCTACTGCTAAGGCCTGCGGGCTCCATTGCAGGGCGTGTATATCAAACATCCCCGTAGCAGATGCAATGGAATGATCCACTACATACACACCAAACAAATGATATAGTACATACTCCTTAATACCTACCCACCACTTTGTATGTGCAAACAGGTCTGCTGCGTGCTGCCGCAGCCAGGTTATTTTACACAGGGGCGTCATAGGGTGCACCGGTACGCCGGTTTGATGATATAATGCTTTACCTTGCGCAGTAGGCGCCAGCACATCTGCAACCGGTTGACTTCTGTTATCGGCCCATATGATCAAAGGTGTTAAAGGGCTGCCGGCCGCATTCAGCGCCATTATGCTGTGCATAGCGCTGCTGAAACAAATGCCTGCCGGCGGTTGTTTCATTTGCTGTGCCACCTGGCGTATGCCCTGGGTTACCGCCCGTAAAATATCATCCGGGTGTTGCTCACTATGCCCGGGTTGTGGTTGCTGTGTAGTATATGCTTGCTGGTAAAGGGCCTGCACACGGCCATCCGGCAGCAAAGCTATTACTTTGGTGCTGCTGGTGCCAATATCCACACCGATCATGTATTTTAATCCGCTATTCATACCGTAAATGGTTCTCAAAATAAAAAACACCTTTCATTTCCTAGCTTTAATTTATAGATTTAAAGCCTTTAAAAGTAAAACCACACCACGTATATGGCATTGGAGATCAAGCAAAAAGGAAAGGTCTATGACGTATGTATCGTAGGTTCCGGAGCCGGGGGCGGTATGGCCGCTAAAGTACTATCAGAGGCTGGCCTCAAGGTAGCGCTGCTCGAAGCCGGACCTAAATATGATCCGGCAGACCCGGAGCAGGCCACTCAGCTCAAATGGCCCTGGCAGTCCCCCCGCAGGGGCGCCTCTACCACCCGACCGTTCGGCGATTTTGATGCAGCCTATGGCGGATGGGAAATAGACGGTGAGCCGTATACTACTAAAGATGGTACTTCATTCGACTGGTTCCGCTCCCGTATGGTAGGCGGACGTACCAACCACTGGGGCCGTATTTCACTGCGTTTTGGCCCGCGCGATTTCAAACACAAAAGTGTGGACGGCCACGGCGACGACTGGCCCATCTCTTACGATGATGTAAAACCCTTTTATGACAGGGTAGATAAAATGATCGGTGTGTTTGGTTCCAAAGAGGGCATTTTTAATGAGCCGGATGGCTACTTTCTGCCGCCGCCCAAACCACGCCTGCATGAGCTTATGATCAAACAGGCCGGCGACCGCTTAAACATTCCCGTAATACCTGCACGTTTATCCATATTAACACGCTCTGTAAATAAGGATCGTGCCCCTTGCTTCTTCTGCAGCCAGTGTAACCGCGGCTGTACGGTGTATGGGGATTTTTCCTCCTCATCCTGCCTGGTAAAACCGGCTATGAAATCAGGGCATGTGGATCTGTATACCGGCGCCATGGTGCGCGAAGTGCTTACAGACGACAGCGGTAAAGCTACCGGCGTTTCTTATGTTGATAAATCAGACCTGCAGGAATACGAGGTAAAGGCCCGCGTAGTAGTGCTGGCCGCCAGCGCCTGCGAATCGGCCCGTTTGCTGCTCAACTCTAAATCGCCCCGCTTCTCCAACGGCCTGGCCAATGGCAGCGGCGTGGTAGGTAAATATTTGCATGACAGCACCGGCGCATCCCGCGGCGGTTTTATACCCAAGCTCATGGACCGCAAACGCTATAATGAAGATGGCGTAGGCGGCATGCACGTGTATATACCCTGGTGGCTCGATAATAAAAAGCTGGATTTTGCCCGCGGTTACCATGTGGAATTAGGCGGTGGCATGCACATGCCCATGTATGGTTTTGGTTTTGGTATGGAACGCCTCAATGGCAAGTACGGCGGCGCTGATGGTAAAATGAAGGAAGCCGGTGGCTATGGCGCCGGGCTTAAAAATGACTACCGCCGCTTCTTTGGCGCTACCATTGGGTTTGCCGGCCGTGGCGAATGTATTGCCCGTGAAGATAACTACTGTGAAATAGATCCCAGCGTAGTGGATAAATTTGGTATTCCCGTGTTACGTTTCAATTACACCTGGAGCGAGCATGAGATTAACCAGGCCAAACACATGCAGGATACTTTTGAGCAGCTGATCCACGAAATGGGTGGTATAGCCCTGGGCCAGAAAGCCGGTGCAGATACTATGTACGGACTGGAAACACCAGGCCGCATTATTCACGAAGTAGGCACCACCCGTATGGGCGATGATCCTAAGCGCTCGGTGGTGAACAAGTTTAACCAGGCGCACGAGGTAAAGAACCTGTTTGTGGTAGATGGCGGCCCCTTTGTGTCTCAGGCAGATAAGAATCCTACCTGGACCATCCTGGCCCTGTCACTGCGCGCCTCTGAATACATTGTATCTGAATTAAAGAAACAAAACATTTAACGGTGAAGCACCAACGTTGATCACAAAACGTTGCTTGTCTCTCACATAAAATCAAACGTATGGATAGAAGAGAGTCCCTGAAAGCATTAGCCGTTGGGTCCTTATCTGTAGGCGCCATTCTTACCGGCTGCGATGATAAATCGAAGGTAAAGGAGGATGATAAGAAGCCGGGCGGCGATGATGCGGACGTATACGGCCGCACGCCGGAAGAAAAAGAACGCGATAAAAAACTGAAGGCCGACAAATATTTCACCGATGCGGAAATGAAAACCATTACCGTACTCACGGCCCTGATTATCCCGGCGGATGAACATTCCGGCAGCGCTGCCGATGCCGGTGTACCCGCCTTCATAGAGTTTACGGTAAAAGATCAGCCCCGCCATCAGCTGCCCTTACGCGGCGGCCTGCGCTGGCTGGATGTATATTGCCTGAAGCATTACAATAAATCTTTTGTGGATTGCAGTAAAGAGCAGCAAACCGCCTTGCTGGATCATATTGCCTATCCCGAAAAAGCCACGCCGGAGTTTAGCCAGGGCGTAGCATTCTTTACCCTGATGCGCAACCTTACCGCCACCGGTTTTTATACCAGTGAGCAGGGTATTAAAGACCTGGGGTATGTAGGCAACCGCCCCAATGAATGGGATGGCGTGCCGGAAGATGTATTGAAGCAATACGGACTGGCCTACGAAGAAAAAATGTTGCCCGTTTATCTGAAAATTGAAGACCGGGGCAAGCTTATGACCTGGGAAGACTAATAACGTTAACCGTGCACGTCATTGACATTTGACTATATTTCTTTTATCTTGATTTAAAACTTTTCTTACTCATGGTCCAGGAAAAAAATAATCAGGGAGACAATGTTTCCCGCAGATCTTTTCTGAAGAACGGGGCGCTCACCGCCGCCGGCTTTATGATCGTTCCACGTCATGTACTCGGCGGTAAAGGGTATACCGCCCCAAGTGATCGCCTGCGTATAGCAGGTATAGGTGTAGGTGGTAAAGGTGAAAGCGATATCAATGAATTCTCTAAAGGCCCGGCCGACATTGCCTTCCTTTGCGATGTGGATGAGCGCCGCGCTGCCAATTCCGTTAAACGTTTCCCGAAAGCCAAATTCTATAAGGATTTCCGGAAAATGCTGGAAAAAGAGCACAAGAATATTGATGCCGTATCCGTATCCACCCCGGATCATACGCATGCGGTAGCCGCTATGGCCGCCATGCAGCTGGGCAAGCACGTATATGTGCAAAAACCGCTTACCCATGATATTTATGAAGCCCGTATGCTTACCCAGGCAGCCAACCGCTATAAAGTGGTAACGCAAATGGGTAACCAGGGCTCCTCCGGCGATGGTGTACGCCAGCTGATGGAGTGGTACCAGGCCGGCCTGGTAGGCGATGTGCATACCGTATATTGCTGGACCGACCGCCCCGTATGGCCCCAGGGCATTCCCTGGCCTGCTGCCAAAGCAGAAGTGCCTAAGGAGCTGGATTGGGACCTGTGGTTAGGTACTGCCCCCTCTAAAGATTATATAGATAAGCTGGTGCCCTTTAACTGGCGCGGCTGGTGGGATTATGGTACCGGCGCCATTGGCGATATGGGTTGCCATATTATTGAACCGCCTTTCCGCGTGCTGGACCTGGGCTACCCTACCGCAGTAGAATGTAGCGTAGGAAGTGTGTATGTAGATGAGTTCAAACGCGGCTACTTCCCCGAAAGCTGCCCGCCCTCTTCCCACGTAACGCTGAAATTTGCCGGTAAGAACGGTAAAGAAGTTACCATGCACTGGATGGACGGCGGCATACAGCCTGAGCGTCCGGAAGAGCTGGGCCCTAACGAAAGAATGGGCGACGGCGGTAACGGCGCACTGTTCATAGGCACCAAGGGTAAAATGATGTGCGGCACCTATGGCATGTTCCCCAGCCTGCTGCCCACTTCCAAAAATACCCAGGTAAATATTCCGCAAACCATTGCCCGCGTACCGGAAGGTCACTACCAGCAGTGGGTAAATGCGGCTATTGCCGGTTATAACAGTCCTAAGGCAAAAGCCCTCAGCTCCCCCTTCTCCATAGCAGGTCCGTTAACGGAAACTGTGCTGATGAGTAACCTGGCCATCCGCAGCTATGACCTGAAGAAGGAAATTGAAGGTAAAAGCACCTTCCCCGGCCGCTATATTAAGCTGCTGTGGGACGGTCAGAACATGAAGATCACCAACTTCGACGATGCCAACCAGTTTGTGAAGCGTACTTACCGCGACGGCTGGAGCCTGGGCGTATAGTCAATGTGCAAATAAGTAAATGTGCGAATGTGCAGTTGAAATGAGCTGCATTATTCGCACATTTCTTTTGTAAATCTGTTTGTTATAAAACGTTGCTTGTCTCATACATAAAACGCTCATAAATAGCTGTTTACTTAGGCTCCTCCTTTGCATTCCATCTGCACATCTGCATATTTGCACACCTGCATATCAAAATATTCATCCTATCTTTTCGTTTAGTACAATAGGTTAGCTATTTTTATACTATCAATCCATATCCTGGCATTCTATGGCGCAAAAACACTTTTGGTTATTAGCCGTGTGCGGCGGTTTATTTTTATGGGCCTGTAAAAAGGAAGTAAGCCGCGAAAGCGCAGTTCCCCCGCCCGTAGCAAGTACCTGTAGTTATGCGCCTTATACCGCAGGCTCCACCTACGACTTTGTTCATGTAAATACCAGCAACCTGGCAGATAGTAACTTCTTTACCGTAACCGTTAACGGAGATAGCACCATTAACGGGCAAACTTTCAGAAAGCTTAGCTCCGATACCGCCACCACCTACGACCGCTGCGATGGAAATGGGAATTATTACCAGATGGTAAAGGGCATTTCCTTTCAGGGGTATAGCGCCGACAGTGTGGTAACACTTTACTTAAAAGATAATGTAAATGCCGGCGCCAGCTGGAATGATACGGCTACCGTTAAAAAAGGGACTGATGAACAAAAGGTGATGCTTACCTATACCGTTACCCAAAAAGGCGGGCAAAAAAATGTTGCCGGCCTGGATTTCACCAACGTGATCACCGTAACCCTCAGCGCTTCTGTTAAATTCCTGGGCGCCACTATTCCATTAGGTGTCATCGCTACCAACTATTATGCAGAGGGTATTGGCC
>NZ_DATCRF010000453.1:0-15042 GCF_036569125.1 Chitinophaga sp.
CTTATTCCGGGGTCATAATGGCTTTGCCGGTGAGTTCAGCCACATTCCCATTTTCAACAACAACAAATTATGCAGCTGTGGTAAAAGCGGCTGCCTGGAAACAGAAGCCTCCTTACAGGTGGTGATAGAAAAAGCCGCGCAGGGCTTAAGATCCGGACGGCCCTCTACCTTAGGCAGCGATTATCCCAGCGGGCACCTGGAAGCTGATTGGGACGCCATTGTAGCCGCGGTGCATAAAGGCGACCGTTTTGTGATAGAGCTGTTGTCGCAAACGGGTTATGATATAGGAAAAGCTGTGGCCATCCTGATCCATTTAATGAACCCTGAGCTGGTGGTGTTAAGCGGCAGGGGCGCTTTAGCCGGCAGGCTATGGGAAGCCTCTGTGCAGCAGGCTTTGAATGAGCACAGTATTCCGCGGCTGGCTGCCAATACTACGCTGGCTATTTCAACCCTGGGTTACCAGGCAGAGTTGATCGGCGCAGTTGCACTGGTAATGGAAAGCAAAGTACGGGAGTACGAAATAAAAAGTAAAAGTGTAAAAGCCAAAGCATTCATTGACGGGCAGAATGGATTGGTAGGCATGCAGTAACCTTATTCAAACACCCGGATCACTTTCACAAACCGCTCCATATAATAAGGATTGAGCGTTGTTTCCGTTACGCCGTCCGCTTTCCCGGAAGTAGAATGTATGAAAACAATGCTATCGCCTGCATAGGTAATGATCCCCATATGTCCCACCGTTCTGATGCTGCTATCCGTGCCCGTAAAAAGGATCAGGTCACCGGGTTTTGCAAGACCCAGCGTTACGGGAGTACCCTGGTCACTGAAACCTGCGGAGCTCCTGGGAACGGCTATACCAAAATGATTGAAAACATAGGTAATGAACCCCGAACAGTCGAACCCTGATGCGGGATCGGAAGAGGCATATTTATAGGGAACACCTTTGAGTGTTTTAGAAAATGCGAGGAGTGCTGCCGGGTCGGTATTAGCGGTATTAATACCCTTTTCAGGTATAAATTCCGTAGAGCCGCTGCTGTTAGGCTGTACAACACCGGAATCAATATCATTAACGATCCAGGCACGGGTATTCACAGGCTGTTCTTCAGCCGGCGCACCACAGGACAGCAGCACCGGCAGTAACAGGCATAGGATAAGGGTTCCACGCATACCTGAAATTAGTAAAAAATATAATATCAATACGTACTATTTCCAGCTGTGATCATTTAAAAACGCGAAAGCCGGAGATCGCTCCCCGGCTTCCACTAATGATATACAAGCTTTTTAATTTCCCCAGTTTACATTTATATTATGCGCCTTTGCATAAACCTTCCCCAGGTTCATGAGCTTTGCTGACAGCTCATCAAACCGTTGGGCATATTTGCTGTTTATTTCCTGTCCTTTTGCTGCAATGTCTTCTTTAGAAGCGCCATTATCGCAAAGTTTTGCCAGCGCCATATACTCGTTCTTATAAACAGGCAGCACGTATTCATGCAGGGCAATAGAAGTTTGCAGCATTTCTTTGGTTTCATCCGTTTCCGGCAGCGCTTTTACATCCTTCAGGGCTTTTTCAATAGACAATACATCATTTTCCACCACTTTTGTAGCGGTGATGTTTTGTTGCTGCACCCCTTCATGTTTTACCGTATAAGCCACCAGCATATTTGTAAAGTGGTCACTGGCAAAATCATTGAAAAGATTGGTGTTGAGCACAGCCCTGTCAAAGTAATTTTCCGGGGTGGCTGTATTACAGGCGGTTAACAAAAATGACCAGCATAAAGCCAGTAAAGCGGCAGTCTTTATTTTCATGTTCTGTTCTTTTAAGCTGGCGCAAGTTTACAATATTTATTTCAGGATTTTGAATGAACAGGATAGCTGCGGATCATCGCTATTCTGTCAGTGTAGATGTTTCAAACAAAGTGAACTGCATACCGGATGGGTCCTGCATGCGCTGCACCTTGCTCCAGGGGGCTTGTTTAACATCGGCAATTTTGATAGCGCCGGCGGCCGCTAACTTTTCTCCGGCGGTATCTATTGCATTGCCCACTTTAAAGGCAAGCCGTACCGGGCCCGCCACCCGTTCGCCTACTTCAATTTCATCTATGGTAGCTGCATGCCGGCTATCTATCAGCTCTAAGGAAGCCCTGCCTGCATCCAGGATAATACCATTGCCTGTTTGCTCATGCCACTCTTTAGAGGTTGCTAAACCCAGGGAATCCCGGTAAAATTTTATGATCTCTTCCAGGTTGTCTACTGTGAGGATGATCCTTAATTCATTTACTTTCATATGATGCTGGTTTTAAAATGGAGGTTGTTGTTTTAAAACTACTAAATACCTGCCGGATATCCAGCCCATTGGTAATTTACCCGGATAGCATACCTTTAGGTTGCGGGGCAATAGCACAACAGAGCAGGCAGGTCATTTACTGCCGTTACAACGTTCATGATAAGATCCATTTGGCAGGCTTTTCGTATATACAAGCAGTACTTACTCAATACAGCATGCAGGCTGCAGATGAAATTCAGCTGATCCTATGAACTTTAATAAATTACTGGAAGAACAATTAAAGAAATACCTGCCGGATGCAGCGTTACTGGAACAACCGGCATTCCTGCGTTTCCTGGAAGCGGTGAATGAGTCTTATGAATCCTATGAAAAGGACCGGCTGCAGTCCGGCGATGCCGTTAGCATCACCGCATCTGAACAGCGCATGCGGCTGGCGCTGCAAACCATTGAAGATAATGTATGGGAATACGATTTTGAGCAGCGTAAAATGGTGTTTGCGCAGGTAAATAACTCCGTTTTAAAATTACGCCGGCTGGAATATGTTGATAAAGAGAATGAGGAATGGTGGAGAGAGATCTATGAAGAGGACCTGCATATTGCAATAGATACCTTCCGCAAATATAAGCAGGGCCTCATCAGCAAACATTCCGTTGAATACCGCATGCACTGTGCAGATGGCAGCATTAAGTGGATCCTGAACCGGGGCGGCGTAATAAAAAGGGACAGCGAGGGCCAGGTGCTTAAAGTAGTAGGCGCTATAACGGATATAGATGCGCTTAAGAATATACAGGCAGAGCTGCGGACCACTGCCAACCGCTTATCTAACCTGCTGGCCAGCCTGCAAAGCGGTGTGCTGGTGGAAGATGAGGCCCGCAGGATCGTTATGGCCAACCAGCAGCTGTGCAGCCTGCTTTCCATAACGGCCCTGCCGGAAGCGCTTGTAGGGCTGGATTGCAGCCAGGCGGTTCAGCAGTTCAAGCCGTTATTCAAACACCCGGAGCAGTTCCTGAACCGGGTAGCGGAGATCCTGGAAAACCGGCAGCCGGTAGCGGGCGAAGAGCTGGAAATGGCCGATGGCCGCATCCTGGAAAGGTCCTACATCCCCGTATTTCTTGACAATGAGCACAAAGGCCACCTTTGGAAATACAATGACATTACCAAGCGTAAGCAATCGGAAAATATTATAAGGCTGCAGGAAGAAAAGTACCGGAACATTATTGCCAACATGAACCTGGGCCTTACAGAGGTAGACCTTGAGGAGCGCATCCTTTATGCGAACCAAAGCTTTTGTGAAATGTCAGGCTATTCCCTGGATGAGCTGATGAATAAGAATGCTTCCACTTTATTCATGGGTAAGGGTAATGAGCATTTGACCCGTGAAAAGCTGCCGCTGCGCGCACAGGGCATATCAGACGCTTATGAGCTGGCCGTGCGTAATAAGAAAGGGCAGCTAAAATGGTGGCTGGTAAGCGGCGCGCCGCGTTATAATGATGCGAATGAGCTGGTAGGCTCCATTGGCATACACCTGGATATTACCAGCCACAAACAGCTGGAGCTGGCCTTAATGGAAGCCCGGCAGGCAGCCGAAGAATCGGCGCATGCCAAAGAAACCTTCCTGGCAAATATGAGCCATGAGATACGCACGCCTATCAGCGCCATACTGGGTATGAGCCGGCAGCTGGGTGAAACCAGCCTGGACCCGGAACAATCCCTTTTCCTGGATAACATTAACAAAGCATCTGAACACCTGCTGGTGATCATTAATGATATACTGGATATTTCCAAAATAGAAGCAGGTATGCTGCAGCTGGAAAACATTGGTTTTCGCCCGGCAGAGCTGGTAGAGCAGGCAATATCATTAATGACGCTGCGGGCGCAGGAAAAGGGGCTGCTGTTATCCACGAAAATGGAGGCCGGTCCATGGCCCGTGATCATGGGCGATCCTTTCCGGCTGAAGCAGGTATTACTGAACCTGCTCAGCAATTCCATAAAATTCACGGAAAAGGGCGGCGTGCAAATAACCTTCAATACCATGAGCTGGCGGGGCAGCCAGCTAACAGCTGTTATTACGGTAGCAGATACCGGCATAGGGATGGATGAGGCAACGCTGAAGAACATTTTCCAGAACTTTACCCAGGGCGATAAGACCACTGCCCGCAAATACGGCGGCACCGGCCTGGGAATGGCCATCAGCAAACAGCTGGTGGAAATGATGGGCGGCACTATTCAGTTGCAGAGCAAACCCGGTGCAGGCACCAGCGTAGTGCTGCGCATACCCTTTGATATAGGCAAAGAAAAGAACATCCCGGTAAAGGAAAAACAGAGCATAGACAGCTCCATACTGAAAGACTGCCGGGTGCTGCTGGCGGAAGACAATGAAATTAACCAGCTGATCGCCTGCAGGATCCTGGAAAAGCATGGCTTAGTGGTAACCGCAGTTAATAACGGGCGGGAGGCCCTGAATGCCATGGCAAAACAATCTTTTGATGTAGTGCTGATGGATATGCAGATGCCGGTTATGGACGGCCTGGAAGCAACCGCATTTATCCGCGCCAACATTAGCCGGGACATACCGGTAATTGCCTTAACCGCTAACGCCATAAAAGGGGAGAACGAAAAGTGTATAAAGGCAGGCATGAATGATTATATCTCCAAACCTTTTGAGCCGTCAACCCTGATCAGCACCATTGCACACCTGGTAGGCAAGCAGCTGAAATAAGCAATATATCCTTTACCGTTAGTGCGTAATAAAAATAGGGTAGGTAAGCGACTGAATAAAAAGATCGGCCTGGCTATGTTGCAGGAAATTGGAAAGCAAGCTTCTGCCATAAGCGCCCATTACCACCAGCGCATGCCGCTTTTTAAGCAGGTAGGTAAAGAGCTCATTACCCGGTTCCCCTTTTAAGGTAACCACATCTGAATAGGCATAGTGATTGCTTAACCATGAGGCGATCATCCCTTTTTCATCAGCAGGCAAACCATCATTTTTAACCTGTACCACCGTTCCCCTGGCTTCATTGAGCTCAGGCAGCAGGTACGTGAACTGTTTCATGGCAAATAGAGCAGCGTCGCTGCCATCGTAACAAAAAACAATCTCTGAAATAGTTGATCTCAATGCAGGAGCAATGATCACCGGGCATTTGGCAGACATAAGCAGCTGTTTCAGCAATGTGCCGGGCAGCTGTTTTGTAGCGGCCCCCAGTGCCGCATCTGTAATGAGCAGGTCTGCAAAACGGCTTTCTTCTATGAGCGATTCCATTAAAGGGCCTTCGAGGTAGCGGGCAGAAACAATTAATCCCCTTTTATCACAGGCGTTTATAAAAGCGCTCATATTATCCTCGATCTCCTGTCTTTTGGTAACATATTCCGGGAGGTCGCCGGCAACAATGCTTTCCACATATGGAAAGCCAAGTGCTTTTTTCAGGGCAGGCTTTTCCGCATACCTGGCAGTCTGAAAGAACAGTACATGAAAACGGTAGCGGCCCAAACCGGAGAGGTAGTGAAAGAAGCTCAGCACATGATCTGTTGGCTGCTCACCGGCCAGTAGGAGTATTATCTTTTCCATAGTGCTTTTTTTTCAAAACTATGCCGCTTAGCACTGGTGTTCAATGACAACCGTCAGCCATGTACATGATTATTCTCCTGACCAGGATCAGCTTCGCCGGTGCCAGCCGTCATTTAACAGCGATGGCCGTTCCTGTATTTTTACGAAGCGGCGGTTAACACGCCGGTAAACTGTTATTATGAAACTATATGTGAACCAGAGCAGCACGCTGGGCGAGATACAAAAAGACTTCAGGGATATGTACCCCTACCTGAAGCTGGAATTTTATAAGCGCATTCAAACCGGCAGCCACGAAGCTTCATCGAAAGACAAGCTGCAGGCTAACTATTTACCGGGAAAAATAAATACCGGCCGTGTTTATGCAGCTATTGATATAAGTCCGCAAATAAGCGCCGGTGAGCTGGAAAACGAGATCCTGGATATCCTGGGTGTTAGCGCGCAGGTTTTCCGCCGTTCCGGTAATATCTGGGTCCAGACTACGGATACGGATAAGTGGAGCCTGCGGCTGCAGAATGAAGAGGGCCGGGCATCGTACACTTCTATTTCGCCGGGCGGCCCGCCGCCGGAACAGGAAGATTGAAATGACCTTGATCAGGCCCTTGTATAACCCCCGTCATTGCCGGCGGGCCGGCTAGCAGGTAGCTTTGCATCATAAAATGAACCATATGCAGGAAGTAATTCATAGTACATATCAAACGGTAGACGAAGCACTATCCCTCATCAAAAGCGGCAACCGGGTATTTGTTCACGGCAGCGCCGCTACGCCGCTGGAGCTTGTAAATTCATTACTGGACAGGGCCGGCGAGCTGCATGATATAGAGCTGGTATCCATCAGCACCTATGGGGATCTTAACTGGAACCGGCCGGAGGTGCTTAAAAGCTTTTATCTCAATTCCTTATTTGTATCCGCTAATGTAAGAGGCTGGGCAAACACCAGCAGCGGTGATTATGTGCCGGTATTTTTAAGCGAGATACCGCGCTTGTTCGAAAAAGGCCCATTGCCTATAGATGTAGCACTGGTGCAGGTATCCCCGCCCGACCAGCACGGGTATTGTACCCTGGGCACTTCGGTGGATGCGGCATTAAGCGCGGTGCGCAGCGCCAAAAAAGTGATTGCACAGGTAAACCCGCTGATGCCAAGGGTACTGGGCGATGGCGTTATTCACCATTCACGTTTCTCCGCTATGGTATGGAAAGCAGCGCCGCTGCCGGAAATAAGCTACACGGAAAAAATAGACAGTGTTACCAGGGAGATCAGCAAATATGTAGCCGGCCTTATTGAAGACGGATCCACCCTGCAGCTGGGCATTGGCGGCATACCGGATGCTGTGCTGGAACAGCTGGTGCACCATAAAGGCCTGGGCCTGCATACCGAAATGTTCTCTGACGGCGTGGTGCCGCTGGTGGAAAAGGGAGTGATCACCAATGAGCATAAAGAAGTAAGAAAAGGAAAAATAGTCAGCAGCTTTATACTGGGCACCCGCAAGGTATACGACTTTGTAGATAACAATCCTTATGTAAGCTGTATGGATGTTGCATTTGTAAATGATAGTGATGTGATCCGCCGGAACCCGAAAGTAGTAGCCATTAACAGCGCCATTGAAATTGACATTACCGGCCAGGTGTGCGCGGATTCAATAGGTACTTACCAATATTCCGGCATAGGCGGGCAAATGGATTTTATGCGGGGCGCTGCCCTGTCAGAAGGAGGGAAGCCTATTATAGCGCTGCCTTCCACCACAAAAAAAGGCATTTCCCGTATTGTGCCCTGCCTGAAACAAGGAGCCGGCGTGGTAACTACGCGCGGGCATGTGCATTATGTGGTAACGGAATATGGGGTGGTGAACCTGTATGGGAAAAATATGCAGCAACGGGCTAAGCTGCTTACCAGCATTGCGCATCCTGATCACCGGGAAAGTCTTGAGAAGGCCTATTTTGAGCGCTTTGGTAAATTATAAATGGGTCATATACTTCAGGAGTACAGGGGAATTGCTTAACAGCAGTTCCCTTTTTTAATTGTATGCAATCTTCAGGTACAAATTAAATTCCACATCCAGCAGGTCGTTTGCCCGTATCATGCCGCCCAGCTTGCGCGGCGGGGTAAGGTTAAAATCAGTGAACTTAATCTGCTGGTTACCGGTGAGGTGGATCACCTGCTGCTCATCCCTGGAAATGTGGTAATTGATCTCAAACTTTTTTGAAACGCCGGCCAGCTCAATGTTCACTATGCCGCAGGTTGCTTCCTGCCGGGCGCTAAGTGCCGGGTACTGTTTCAGGGAAACAAATGTGATGGTGAGGCGGGGATATTCTTTAACCTTTAATGTTTTGCGCAGGTCGTTGGTCATAACATTGCTAAGGCAGTTAAAATCAGCTACCGGTAACCCGATGGATCCTGAAAGGGCTACCATGGCATTTTTACCACAGCTTCGTTGAAAGGTAAGCGTATCCGGGTTGGTATAATCCTGAATGCTGCAGCTGAACTTATTCATGTTGGTGCTGCCGCTTACCCGCAGGGTGCATCCCTTTGTTACTACCCATTTTTCAGGGGCATTGGCCGCTTCATGCAGCGGCTGCATGGTTGCCAGGCAGGTAAGCAGGGCTAAGGAAAAGTGCTGGATGATCATAGCAAAGAAATTGAACAGGGAATAATAAAGAAAGTCAGCATGCAGCAGCATCCTGACCTTCTTTTGTTTTACAACCAGGTGCTCAGAAGCCTACGGTGGCTTCAATTACATAACCGTTAAATTTGCCGCCTGCACGGTAGTCGGCAACGGGGAAATCTTTATACTGCTGGATAACATATTCGCCTTTCAGCATTATATTTTTGGTAAGGAACCATCCGCCTGCAAATGCCAAACGGTCCACAGCAACCTTACCATCATATTTAATAGCGCCTGCGCCAGTGCCGGTAGCATTGTTGGCCAGCGTTGCACGCACTGCATTATACCGTACACCCAGGAACACATTTTCTGCTTTAAAGAACCGGTACACTGCATCCACTGCATACTGGTTTGCATTGCGGGTGCTGGTTTCACGGGCTGTTCTGCCGGATGCGGTTTCGTAAGTGCCAAACAGCTCCAGGCCGCGTGCTTTTACAAAACCATTGAACATAAATGCATTCACTTTTTTGTTGAACCCGGGATTAAAACGGCCGGAAAAGGCCAGGGGCGTACCTGCGCCGGTAGCGCTGCTGGGATTGGAGGAGTTCAGCTCCATGATGTACTGGTAGTTAGAGCCCGAACGGTCGCCACCATAGAGGGTGTTGCTGCCGCTGCTCTGGTTACCGTAATAAGAGCCGCTTACACGTACACGGATATCGTCTGTTAGCTGTTTATCAAAACCGGCTTTCAGTAAAAGACTGGGTGATTTGTGACGGTCGCCATCCGGGTTTTGTGCGGCATACAGTGAATCCACATTTCCTTTGATCATGCCGTTGGTAACGCCGATCATGCCAAAGAGGCCATTCTTCTTTACATATATTTCACCCCCGATCTCTGTTGCAAAAGCGTCCATGATATAACCTTCCATAAATGGGTTATACAGGGCATGGCCGCCATCGGTGCGGCGAAAGTGCTCATCGCCGTAGTTCACTTCAAAGTGCCCTATTTTAATGGTGGTCACTTTCATAATATCGTCCCAGATCTGGCCTTTAAAAGGCAGCTTATCAAATTGTATAAACCCGCCTTTTACCCAGCTTTCATTGTGGTGTTTGGAGGATAGGTAGGTGGTTACATTCAGGCGGATCCCATCTGCCAGCTGCACATCCAGGTACAGGTTGGCCTGTGCGGTCTGGAATCCGGCGGTGATCACCTTTAGTTTATTACCGGGAATGATCTCGCCGCTGGAATAGGAGCCTACATCATTTCTTAACGCATCCGGGTTTTTATGTTTCAGATTCTGGAACTGTTGGGTAAAACCAGCGCCGAATTTCAGCTTCAGACCATCAAAGGTGCTTGCTGTATCCTTCGGATCCTCAAAAACATTAATGCCTTGCTGATCGTAGCTGCGCATGTTGGCGATCTTTGGCTGCCATTGCGATTGCGCCTTTAACACCGCTGGTGACAGTAATAAGAACAGGCCGTAAATAATCGGATTATGAATAAACGTTTTCATACAGTAAAGGTTTTATTAGGGTGATGATGTTTTTATTTTTTTAAGGTGAGCTCAAAGCTTACGGTTACGTCGTTGCCTGTTTTAACAGTACCCATCATAAAGGAGGGTGGGGCTATGTTAAAAGTTTTCATGCTGATCTTTTTGCTGCCTTTTACCGTAATGCTTTTATCTGCATTTACTTTGGCGGTGGCCGTCAGCTCTGTTTCCTGTACAGCGCCTGCAAGCGTGAGCTTCCCCATGCATTTAACAGTGCCATCCGGCATTAGGGTGGCAGAGGTAAGCTGGTAGGTAAGTGCAGGAGCTTTATCTGTTTTTAGCGCTTTGTATGCATTTTTATCCATGCCGCTATGTTCACTCTTCAGGCTTTGAGCGGGCATAGTAAAACGCAATGCTGTTAAACCATTCAGCTGCCCGGCAGCATCAAAAGTGAAAGTGGCGGTACATTCTCCCTGGGAAGATTCCATCTTCCAGTCATGCAGGGTGGAGGTACCGTTAACAACTGTATGCACACCCTGTGCATGATAATTTACCTGTGCCATTGCTGCGGATACGGCCAGCTGCATACAAAAAAATAGTATGCCTGTTTTGATCTTTCTAAGTGAGGGATGTGTTTTCATGTGTTGGTGTTTATGCCTGCAAAGTAGGGCAGGCGTGTGGGGCATGAAATGACTTGCGTCATAACGAATGGTGATCCTTAACACAGCAATGTGTGATTATTATCACCTAATATCATATATACGTAACCGTTACCTGCAGGAAATAAAAAAGCCACCGCTGAAAAGCGGCAGCTGTGTCAGGTTGCATTTAGGAACCATTATTGTGGATGTATGCGATCCCCACAATTTTTTATGAGGGCAGGATCAGTCTTCGATCCAACCTTCTTTCATTTCATCAAAAATTGTATTAATGTCTCCCGTTTGAGGTGTGTATCGTAGCTTTAAAAGCATATGTAAAGGAACATAGGATTGACGGTTTATGGAATGATGATTGTCAACAAATGAAATGACAGTTATCATGAATGCGTGTCCTTATTAAAAGGGTAAGCCAGGCATTGCTGCCGCTTCCAGCAGCTTTGCCGGGGCCAGCTGCAGGTACCCGTTCTTATCCACAGGTTTTATTTGTTTATAGGCCCAGGCTATTTTTTTTGAAAATAGAAGGAAGTATGGGGGAAATTACAGGGGAGGGCGAGGAATTGGGAATACGGAAACTTTTTAGTATATTCAATACGTATGTAAACCCAACCCCTATACTATGCCACTTGAAAGCAGCAATGCTGTAGCTGCGCGGACCTCTTCTCCCGCTGCCGCAAATAAGCACAGATCAGCAGGGATCTCCAGGCCTGCAGTTCAGCCGGTTCAGGCAATGTTAGCCAATAAAAACGGAGAGGATGCTCCCTTTCAGGTAAATGATGAGCGGACCGCAGCAACCAGGGCGTTCTCATTGCCTGTTGAAAATGATCGAAGGGAACCTTCAGATATAAGACCGTTTCAACTAAAACCTGCCGGATCTACGGCCCCTCCTGTCGTTCAACGGGAGCCGCTTACTAAAGAAAAGATATTCAATGACCAGATAAAGTGGCTGGTGGTGCAGGGAATAGCACGAATGACTTCTACGAAATCAGGCAGTGAGGGTGGAAAGCAATTCGCAATTCTCCTTGAAAGCAAGGATTTGATCAATAGCAAAAAGCTTTCAAAGGCATATACAGGAAATAAAAAGAACCAGGGTTTAACGCTGAAAGAGGAAAAAGATAACTTGCTCTCGGAGGTTACACTGGTAAATCTTCAGCGGCATAACCTTGTAATGCAAGCCGTAGCCTTCGCTGATGTGGCGGAAGGGAAGTGGGAGATCTACCGGCCGGACATAAAGAAGGCCAAAACTGCGCAGGGGCTGGGTGGTGAAACGGATGAAGTTCAGAGTCAGCAGGTAAGAACATCCATAAAATGGGAAAGCACAATACATGACCAGGGGCAAGGGGTTACAGCAGAAGTCCTGGGGCCGGATCACCCGCTTGGATCCACTCCCAACAACGCTATAAAAGAAAATGTTGATGATTTGAAAATTGCTGCAGGAGGCAAAAAGTATGTTGCCGGGCATCTCCTGAACCATAACCTGGGCGGGCCTGGGAACAATGCAAAAAACCTCATGGCCATTCCTGCTGATGTAAACAGCGAGATGTCGACACAGGTAGAGGATGACGTTATAGAAAGAGTGAATAAGGAGCACCAGGTAGTATATTATAAAGTAGATGTGGAGTACGGTAGAGATGGAAAAAAGAATTATGCATCCAGAATAAGTATTGAATTCGGCAGCTACAAGTCGGGCACGGACTTTTCGCAGGCAGATCCGGACATAGATCTTGAGGAAAAGCATACGTTTGTTTTGCCTGTCAGGTCCCCAACAGCATATGGGAGAAAACCCGGTTATAAAAGGACCGGAGATCCCGGACAATACATATACAAGGATCAAAGTAAGGAGCCGTATCCCTGGAAAAAACCGGACAAAGCCAATGACCCGGCATTGCTTAAGTTTGACAGGATGAATAATATTGTTCTGAAAGACGATAAACAGATCAAGCTTGAATTTATTGCTGCTGCTATTTACTCATCGTCTATCAGAGAACTGAAAGAAGAAGTTGATCTCCTTTCCGGAGAAAAGGATATTGTGAAAGGCGAACTTAGTACACTTCAGTCAAAATATGAAAAACTAAAAGCAGAAGCTAAGAAAAATGCAGTACTGGAAGAACAGTTAAATATCCTTACCGATCAATTCCAGAAAGAAAGTAAGGAGCGTTTAGAAGCGGAGGGCGAAAATGAGGCACTGAAGAAAGAGGTCGGGGATATGAAAGCCAGGATTGACACTGTGAACGATGACCTGAAAAAAGAAGAATTGCTTGTTAAGGAGCTTCAGGTGAAGCTTAGTGAATACATGAAGAAAGCAAGAGAGCGCGCTGTGTCGGAGGGATTTGTGGAGGGTTTAAATGATGGGAAAAAGGGAATTATTCCACAGCTTGAAAATCGGATAAAGATTAAAAAGATCTCTTTAGGGAGTGAACCGAATTTTTCAGGCGGTTATAAGCAAGGGCACCAGGTAGGCAGGGAGCTTGCACAGCAGGAGGAAGAAAACCGGCGGCTGCGTGACGAGAACGAGGAACAGAAAACACTCATTTTTGAGCTGAAGACTGAGAAACAGGAATTGCATGAAGAGCTGGGCAGAACAAGAGTTATGTTTGAAACAGAGCGGGAAGAATGGCAACGGGAAAGAGAAGCATCCAGGAAAAGAGAGGAAGAATTGATAAGAAAACTGGGAGAATTACAGAAAGAGAAAGAAAGTCTCCAGTTGATGAAAGAAACAATAAGGCCTGTAACAGAGCAGCTTCAGGAAGAAAATAAATTACTCGAAAGTGAGCGGAAAATGCCTGAACGGCATACCAATGAAGAAGATCGTGACAAGATCAGGAAGGAAAAGAAAGTTCCTGAATCTAAGATGTCAACATCAGGTCAATTGGATACAAGCGAAGTAGTTGATAAAGACAGCCGCATCAAAAAACTGTTTGAAGGGGAATTTGAGAAGCATGGAAGCGACGGTTGGCAGTATCTTGGCATAGAGAAGTATAAATACCTGTCAATACTGGTCTATTTAGGAACAATAAAAGCCAATGCTGCATATGAAGCCTACCGGAGGAACGACAAGTATTATGACTACTTTTATAAAGCGCAAGTACGCCAAAGCACATACCAGGAGTTTAAAAAGCAATACAAATAGCCATATGGCCAGCATACCGGGTTGGCCATGATGCTCAATGCTGCTCCACCACCGCCGCCGTTATATAATACATCTTCACAATGGCCGCCGTATCAAACAACGGCGCCTCGTTGCTTTTCAATGCCAGCTTTTTCCAGCTTTCTGTTGGAATAACTTTGAGCTTTGCATTCTCATTCTGCAGCACCAGCGGCATATTAAAACCCGTTACACAATTGGTCCAGTGGTAGAACACATTCTTATGATCCTGGTCTAAATAAAATTCCAGCCGCGGTATTTGTGTGGTGCGCAAATACTGATCAAACACTTTGCTATAGTCGTAATGCGCCTGTTTAGAAATGTAATTTTCAATTTGCTGTGTGGTCACGGTCTGATGGTAGAAGGTTTTATTCATGCCCCGCAGTATTTGCCGGAACAGGGTATCATTATCCAGCCCATGCCGTATAGCGTGCAGCATGTTGGACGGTTTGGGGTACATATCGCCGCTGCCCTGGTCATTCACATCATATTTTGCAATCACAGGCCGGTCGTTCTTGATACCCCTGCGTATGCCTGCGTTATAAGCGTTGGCAGCATCTTTCCCGAAAATATGGTCAATGAAAAGCGTTTCACTGTAATTGGTAAAACCTTCGTGGATATACATATCAGCCAGGTCTTTGCTGGTGATGTTATTGCCAAACCATTCGTGGCCGCTTTCGTGAATAATAATAAAGTCCCACTTCATGCCCCAGCCGGTTCCTGAGCCATCCCTGCCGCCATATCCAAACTTGTATTTATTGCCGTAAGATACTGCGCTCTGGTGCTCCATGCCGGAATGCGAAGTTTCTATGAGCTGGTATCCATCTTCATAAAACGGATAGGGCCCAAACCAGTACTCAAAGCTTTTAAGCATATTATGCACCTGCAGCGGCATATACTCTTTTGCCCTGTTTAAATTATAATCCAGCACCCAGTAATTAACATCCAGCGGACCTTTTTCGCCGGCATATTTTTCACTGAAGTTCACGTACTTCCCGATATAAGGTATAATGCAGTAGTTGCTGATAGGGTTTACCACCGCCCATTTGTAGGCAGTAGTGCCGTCTGCGTTATCTTTTTTCAGCTGAAGCCTGCCGTTGGCAACCGCTACTAAGGTATCAGGAACAATAACGGTTAAGGAGGCGCCTTTATCCGGTTCATCAGCCTGGTGATCTTTACAAGGGTACCATACAGATGCACCGGAACCCTGGCAGGTAACGGTCATCCAGGGACGGCCCAGCGAATCTTTTGTGAAGGTCCAGCCGGCCGACCATGGCGGGCGAACAGATACCCTTACCTGCCC
>NZ_DATCRF010000454.1:0-2877 GCF_036569125.1 Chitinophaga sp.
TATTAATACTGGGGGTGTTTAAATTCCAGTAGTACGAGTAAATGAAAGGAAGTAAAAAGTAAAAAAGCAAAAAGTGAAATAGTGCTTTACTCTATTTCACTTTTTGCTTTTGTTATTAAATAATGTAGCACACCTGCTTAAGCGCACTACTTCCCATTTTACTTTTTGCTTTTTAACTTTTTACTTTACTGTGCCTTCCAGCTGTTGTTAGCCCGGTTCACATCCGGCAGGGCGCCCTGCGGGTCTATGGTTACCTGGCTTAAAGTGGTGGTGGAAGGGTATAAAAAAGTCCAGGTGCCGCCGCGCTGCCAGATCTCTACCGGCAGCTTTACCGTATCGGCCTTTCCATCAGCGGTTTGTATGGCTACTTCCACTGGCATTACCAGCTGCTCCAGGTTTTCAATTGTTACCAGCGCGCCTTTGGCAGGATCATTTTCCTTGTACTTCACTTCTTTTACAGATTGATCCAGCTTCCAGGTGTTCAGGAACCAGCCGCGCCAGAACCAGCTCAGGTCTTCGCCCGCCACATTATCCATGGTGCGGAAAAAGTCCCAGGGAGTGGGGTGCTTAAATGCCCAGCGGTGCACATAGGTGCGGAAAGCTTCATCAAAACGTTCTGGTCCCAATACCTGCTCGCGCAGCAATTTTAATCCCAGCCCTGGTTTAAAATAGGCTACATTACCTAACTGGGCGTTCTGGATCACATCCGGAATGGTTGTAAGCGCTTCTGCATTGGCGCCAAACATGCCGGGGCCGGTTTTGCTGATATCTGCCGGGCGGTAATATTCCCCGTTATTAAAAGCTTTGGTATTTATACCATTAATGAAGGTATTAAAACCTTCATCCATCCAGGCGTACTTACGTTCGTTGGAACCCACTATCATGGGAAACCAGTTATGCCCGAACTCATGGTCTGTTACACCCCATAAGCCGGCGCCGGTGGCTCTTGCGGAACAGAACACAATGCCGGGGTATTCCATACCACCCACAATACCGGCTACATTGGTAGCTACGGGGTAGCTGAAGGAGAACCATTTATTGGAATACAGCTCAATACAACCTTTCACATATTCGGTGGAGCGGCCCCAGGCCTTGGTAGATGCTACCTCTACCGGGTATACCGACTGGGCCAGCGCTTTTTTACCACCCGGCAGGTTAATGCGGGCAGCGTCCCATATAAAGGCACGGGAAGCAGCCCAGGCTACATCACGGGTGTTTTTGCAGGAAAAGCGCCACGTAAGGTTGCCTCTACGTTTATCCGTGGGGGATATAACGGCGGTGCTGTCCTTAATAGTCACGGTTTGGTCGCTGGCACGTGCTTTGGCCAGGCGGCTGCTTTGCTCAGGCGTTAATACCTGGGCGGCATTCAGCAGCTCGCCGGAGCCGGCTACCACCATATCCGCCGGGGCGGTTACGCTATATTCTATATTGCCATAGTCCAGGTAAAACTCACCGGCCCCTAAGTAAGGCAGGGTATTCCAGCCCAGCACATCATCATACACGCACATACGCGGGTACCATTGGGCAATTTCGTAGATCCATCCGTTACGGGTTTGCAAACGGCCCATACGGTCCGTGCCGTATTGCGGTATGGTAAAAGCATAATTGATGCGGAACTGCACGGTACCGCCATTAGCTTTCAGGGCAGCCGGCAGCTGGATCTTCATCCGGGTATCATTCACCCGGTAGCTGGCAGCCTGTGTTTTACCGTTTTGTACAATGCTTACGCTGCTGATCTCATCGCCCTGGGTAAAGCTGCGGTTCACAAAACGCCCGCCGCTGTACTGGGAGGCTGCTTCACCGCGGGAATCTTCCCGGTACACGTTCTGGTCCAGCTGCAGCCATACAAATGATAAAGTGTCGGGGCTGTTGTTGGTGTACGTGATCTGTACCGAGCCGCTAAGGCGGTGCTGCGCAGTATCCAGCGTTACGTTAATGGCATAGTCCGACCGGTTTTGCCAGTATTTAGGTCCGGGTGCGCCGCCTGCGCTGCGGAACTCATTGCCGTTCTGTGTGTAAAAAAGCGGGTCAAATGCTTTGTGCTGATCGTAATTGCTGGCAGGTGCGGTTTGAGCCCGGATAAATGAATGGTTGGTTGCCAGCAGGACTGCCAGGCAGAAGGTAAGCTTGTTGATTGTCATAACCTGTAAAAAGTGATACGTTAGTATTGAAAGGCAAACAAGATACTTAATTAATCAGAAATAATACGGTAGTTCAGGCTTCCTGCTGGGGCGGGGGCCCTTCTGCAGAATGGCGGGTAAAACGGGAGTGAAATACAAAGGTGATCACTAAGCCCAGCACACAGCCGGCCAGCACGGCTATGATCCTTTCCAGGGCGGTATCCCATACATGAATGCCTGCCTCATGCAGCGTTACAATAATGGCGGCTGCCAGGGCGGAGCGGGCAGAGGCTTCCAGCTGCAGGAAAGTGCAGGCAATTACTGTAATGGCAATGGCCCCGCTTACCATTACTATCGTTGACGGGTGTACGATGAGCATGATCAGCCCTGCGGCGGCGCCCACCAGGTTGGCCTTAATACGGCTCATGGCCAGGGTTACGGCATCCGTACCATCCGGCGAAAGCACCAGCATTACAGAGATCATGCACCAGATATAATCCTTGTAGTTGATAAGATGGGCTAACAAAAATACCAGCAGCACGCCGGCCACACATTTGGCCATATACACCAGCAGTTTTTTGATGTTGGGCATTGTCATGCGCGTAAATTACAAATTATCAGGCAGCCATTTTTGGACAGGGCCGCTTGTACCTGTATATTTATGATACTAAACTGTTTTCCCTATGCGTTACCTCAGGAGTACAACTACCTTCCTTTGTTTACTGTGTATTACAATTGCATCCTGCGCCCAAAGCCC
>NZ_DATCRF010000455.1:0-13384 GCF_036569125.1 Chitinophaga sp.
CTATATGGTGGAGCTCACACTATAACCCGGCAAACGAGGCATACGGGCGGGTTGATGACGATCATTCATTTACTTGAGCATAGTCATTTTCCACAGGTATGTTTAGTGATAGTTTAGTACTGTAAATCTTTTACCAATAAAAAAACAGGAGGTAATTATGTCACAACAAGCATTAACCAAACAAACTCCCGCCTTCCCCTCTTTATTCGACGATTTCTTTAAACCCTGGAGAGACTGGGGCCTGGACTTTAACGGCGGCCGCTCCTTTTCAGCTACAGTTCCCGCAGTGAACGTAAGTGAAGATAAGGACAACTACAAAGTGTCCATGGCTGCCCCGGGTTTAAAGAAAAATGATTTTAAGATCGATGTGGAAGGCAATGTGCTTACCATCAGTGCGGAAACAGAGGAAAAGAAAGAAGAAAAGAATGGGCGGTTCAGCCGTCAGGAATACAATTACAGCAGCTTCTCCCGCAGTTTTAACCTGCCGGAAACTATCCGCAGGGATAAAATAGAAGCGCATTATGAAGATGGTGTTTTGAGCCTGAAACTGCCTAAGAAAGAAGAAGCCCGGAAAGATACTGCCAGTATGCACATTGATGTAAAATAACATCAGCCTGCTCCCGTAAAGTTCCTGTCTGGCCGCACGGGCAGGAACTTACCCGGGCTCAGCTTCTTATATCCTGTTTTTTTATTGTAAATGATTAACCTGCAAACCATGAAAAATTTAATATTCCTGCTGCTCCTGTGGTTACCGGTAACCGGCTTTAGTCAGCGTGTATTATACGGTTCGCATATCTTAATTAACAAGCCGGTGAATGAGGACCTGTATATTGCCGGCGGTACGGTAACCATTAATGCACCGGTACATGGCGACCTGGCCGTAGCCGGCGGCACCGTTATCATTAATGATACGGTGACCAATGACATACTGGTAGCCGGTGGCAATGTAACCCTGAATGGTGTTAGTGGTGATGATGTGCGCTGTGCAGGTGGTAATATACATGTGCAGCAGCTCATAGCCGGCGACCTGGTGATCACCGGTGGCACTATAGAAATAAGCCGGCCCGCTGTAGTTGAGGGCAACCTGCTGACCGGTGGGGGAGAGGTGCAGCTGGATGGCACCATAAAAGGAATGGTTAGGGCGGGCAGCGGAAAGCTGAAGATAAATGGCCTGGTAGAAGGGCCGTTGGATGCACGCGCTGTAGAGCTGAACCTGACCGGCGCCGTAAAGGGTAATACACTCATAGCCGCTCAGAAATTATATGTTGGCCCGCATGCTGCATTGCTAAAAAGCGTACGGTACTGGAATGGTAACGGAACTGCAGATTTTGGAGCCGCTGTAAAGAATGGGCAGCCTGTTTTTGATACATCATTGAAAATGGATCAGCCCCGCTGGCATTATCTTGGTTTTGCATCATTCCTGGTATTGGTATGGTACCTGACCACTGCATTGTTATTCATTATCCTTATTCAGTATTTCTTTGGAAGAACCATGCAAAAGGCCGGCGAATCCATTCCCGGTAATGTATCCCGTTTTACCGGTGTAGGGTTGTTATTTGTGGCGCTTACCCCGGTTGCCATTATAATTGTTTTCCTGAGCCTCGCAGGCATTCCTATTGCGCTGTTAATGCTTATTGCCTATGTATCCCTGTTGTTGCTTGCATCTGTAATAGTATCTGTGGTGCTGGCTAACTGGGTAAATGCAAACTATGAGAAAAAGCGCGGTTTCTGGAGGCTGGTTTCCAATGCGCTGGGTATTTTCATTGTACTGAAATTTATTTCCCTGGTGCCTGTGCTGGGCTGGCTGATCAACCTGCTGGTGATCTTCCTGGTATTTGGTTCACTGCTGCTGAATATACGCTGGCCGCATAAAATTGCTCACAGGCCGGCGCCGCCTGCTGTGGGCTGATGGTCCGGAGACCAGCCGGAAACAAACAATATTGAAAAATAAAACTGATAAGATCCTTAAACTAATTAATATGAAAAAGATCATTGCTGCTATCAATGCCCTTCATTTTACGGAGGAAGAGCTGCAGAGCTATCAATATATCGCAAAGGAGCTGGATGGCCATGTTACAGTTGTGTTCCTGGAAAACCTTACGGCGCAGGAGTTTCAGCTGGCAAATGCATACACTGATATGTACACCATGGATTATGCCCGCATGGCCGCGGAAGCCAGCGAACAAATGCAGGTACTCCGGAAGGAGAGCCTGGAGAAATTTAACCGCATCTGTGCGGCAAATAATCTGGATTTCAGGCTGCATGAGGCAAAGGGCTTACCTGTAGAAGAGGTAATAACAGAAAGCCGGTTTGCCGATCTGTTACTGATCAACAACAACACGTCTTTTGCTATGTTGCTTAACAGCAACCCGCCGGCCTTTGTTAAAGATGTACTGGCACGTGCGCAATGCCCGGTAATGGTGCTGCCAGAAAAGCTGCACCCCATTAGCGAGCTGGTTTTTTCATATAACGGCACCTTTTCTTCCATGTACGCCATCCGCCAGCTTACACAGCTCTTCAGCGGGTTCTCCGATGCCAGGGTGAATGTTGTTTATGTTGCGGAAGGTGATCATAAACAGGTGCCGCATGAAAGGCTGCTGAGGGAGTACCTGGAGGAGCATTATGAAGACGTTAGATTCACCGTGCTGAGTGGCAGTCCGGGAGCGGAGTTCCTGGCGCTTCTGTTACACCGGAACGACTGCCTTGTAACCTATGGCGCGTATGGAAGAAGCAGGCTTTCCCGGTTCTTTCATCACAGTGATGCGGAAACGGTGCTGCGTACCATCAATATTCCTGTGTTCATTACACATCCTTAATAATAAGCTCCAGATCATGAACCACTCGTTTTCATATCCGGAATTGCAGCAGAAGTTTTGTGAGGGATTTGAATTTTTTCCCTTCGGAGATCTGGAGCAATATGGAAGATTTATATACAAGCGTTATGCAAATGAACAAGACCTGCAGGGACTATTGGATCATTATGATCTCGAATACAGCCTTTATGGGCTGAACGCACAGGTGCTGTTAATGATGATGCAGCAAAAGAACATTCCCACTGCAGCTGCGTTGCTTGCGCAGCTGAGGGAGGTGAGCCTCTTGTTCTCTAAACAATGCCATGGAAGGCATTTGTTGTTCTATGCAGAGCTGATAGATGCCCTGGAAACCTATAGCGGTATCCTTTCCATTTACCAGCGCGATGTGCAGCAGAATATTGAAAAACAGCTGTCTGATCCGGGGCCTTTCGAGCAGGAAACAGCGGTGGTAAGCATTGGTACTATAAAGCACATACAGGTGGTAATATCAGAGTTTGCTGACAGCACTGGTATTATGAACGATTTTCTTAGTGAACGAATAGCTCCTGGCATTGGAAAAGTAGATTTTGAACTACCACAGACGGAAGCAGCAATTATCAGGAACCTTTCACAGAACCTGCTGCAGTTTAGAGACCTGATGGAAAAGACCAGGTATATAATCAAGCAATGGGAAACCCAGCTTTTACAGCTGCATCTACAGCAGGTTATGAATTGATGCCGGGCTGACAACGATCAGCAAAACGCTTGCCGGCGGTCATTTAACAGGGATTGTCATTAAAGTATATTGCAAGGGAGAACGGAAAAAAGGTTATCCGCTAACTGTAGCAGATACCACCACAACATTTTACCCTGAACAATGCTTAACTATTCTTTTATGAAATGCTTTTTTCATGATACAGTCAAAATCCCGGTGGGCAAGGTTACCCTGGAGGGAGCGTTTACACTTCCCCAGGGTGCTGAGTCCATCGTGGTTTTCTGCCATGCCAGCAGCCGCAGCCGGTTTAGCCGCCGCTACCAAAAAATAGCGCAGGAATTACAGCAGCTGGGATATGGTACATTGCTTTTAGACCTGCTGACGGAGCAGGAGGATGCAGCGTATTATTATACACGTTGTGATATTGAGCTGCTGACCCGCCGGCTCACCGGTGTTACGGAATGGCTGGAAGGTTACGCACCGGCAGCTCACCTGGGCATTGGCTACCTGGCAGCAGGTACCGGCGCCGCCGCCGCACTAAGGGCCGCCTACTACCTGCCTAATGTGCTGGCCGTGGTTTGCCATGGTGGCCGGCCGGACATGGCGGGCGATATTCTGCCGAAAGTAGATACCCCGGTATTATTGATAGCGGGAGATCTTGATCATGATATACTGGAACATAATCTTTTTGCAATGGAGGAGCTGCAGTGCCGGAAGAAATTAGTAGAAATAAAAGGCGCGGGCCAGCTTTTCCTTGAAAATAACGCCATGGCACGCGTGGTGGGTAGTGCTATCAGCTGGTTTAACCAATATTTGAAAGCAGCCAGGCACCATGCTTTATAAACCCGCTTGTTCATATTTTAAAACAGCTTTTTATGCGTGGTAATATTTTGTCACCCGAATATATGCTATCCAATGCAATAGCACTTTTATTGCTGGTGCTGGCAATAAAGCGGCCTTTGATCTCCCGGGCCATCATAAGCCTGATATTCTTAGGTGCGGGCTGCTATAACGGGATCCTGGCTATTTATTATCCCGCACGCTACCTGGTTTATGCCGATCTGACGGCATCCCCGCTGTATGAAACATTTATCAGGGGCGCATTCAGCCGTCATATAACATCCTATATTATGTCCATTGCAGTTATGCAGCTCATAACGGGTATTTTAATAGGCTGGAAACGCGGATGGATGAAAGCTGCGCTTGGAGCGGCCGCCTTTTTTCTTATTGCCATTGCACCATTGGGCGCCGGCTCTGCGTTCCCCTGCAGTGTCCTGCTGGCCATTGCCTGCATGATATTAATTTTTGATGCGGGAAATGAATCGTTGCCGGATGCATTATACCGGAAATATCTGAACGGCGCCGATTATGATGGCAAGTACAAATAACACATTATAAAACCCAATTGTTATGAAAAAGATCGTTGCTGCTATGGATGTGCTGAATTTTTCTGAAGACCTGCTAAGTAATATGAAATTTATTGCCAGAGAAGTGAACGGTAAGCTTAGCATTGTATTTCTCGAAAATATTATTGCAGGTGGCATACCACTGGCCAGCGCTTACCCTGAGGCCTATACAGCGAACTATCAGGCACTGTTACGCGAAAGCCTTGCTGAACGGGACCGCCTGCGGAAAGAACATCTCGACTATCTGTTCACTATCTGTGGCGATGGCGAGGTGGAGTTTACCTTGCACGAGTCCATTGGCTCACCGGTGCAAAAAGTAGTTGAGGAAAGCCGGTTTGCCGATCTGCTGCTTATCAGCAGCAGTACTTCTCTGGCCACCTTGTATGATAGCAAGCCGCCACAGTTCGTAAAAGATGTGCTGGTGCAGGCACAATGTCCTGTGATGGTATTGCCGGAAAAAAGTATCCGCATAAAAGAGCTCATTTTCTCCTATAACGGTACCTTCTCCTCCATGTTTGCCATCCGGCAGTTCACGCAACTATTCCCCGACCTCAGTGATGTACCCGTAAACCTGGTATATGTTGCAGAGGGTAATCACACCACTTTGCCGAACGAAAAACTGGTTGCAAACTACCTTGATAACCATTATGATGAGGTGAAATATACCGTGCTGCAGGGCGATCCTGCGGCGGAATTTTTAAACCTGCTGTCACACCACAGGAATTGCCTGGTAACTTATGGCGCATTTGGCAGAAGCAGTCTATCCCGTTTTTTCCATCATAGCGAAGCAGAGAATGTTTTGCGCAATATGGATATACCTGTATTTATCACTCATCCTTAAATATACCTGTTATGAAAGGTATCATAATCTATAAAGGAAAGTATGGCGCTACCCTTCAGTACGCAGATTGGCTGGCTGATGCCCTGGCATTACCGGTGTTCCCGGCAGGTGATGAAAGCCCTTCTGCATTTGCTTTGGCAGATTACGTAATTATGGGCAGCAGCATTTACATTGGTAAGCTGCAGTTACGCGAGTGGATGCTTAATAACCAGGCCATGCTGTTGGATAAAAGGCTCTTTTTTTTCATAGTATGCGGTACTCCATTAAATGAACGGGCTAAGCTGGAACAGTTTATTGAAAACAATGTACCGCCACTGATCCGGCAACGTTGCTTCTTCTGTTTCTTACCGGGCCGGCTGATTTTTAAGAACCTATCCTGGACGGATCGTTTACTGCTCAGGATGGGGGCCTGGCTGGCAAGAAAAAAAGGTGAAACTATAACAACGGCAGACTACGATGACGTGAAAGCAGAACACCTGCAATACCTGATAAATACGGTAAGGGAAGAATGTGAAATTCCCAAAGCCCCCAGGGAAAATTTACTTAAGCAAACTGCAAAATAGTGAAGCCATGATCCTTACAGTGACTATAAACCCGGCAATAGACAGAACAACTACAATGCAAAAGCTGATCCGGGACAAAAAATTACGTTGTACAGAACCGCTTGTTGAAGCAGGCGGTGGCGGCATTAATGTAAGCAAGGCAATAAAACTACTGGGTGGTGAATGCCTGGCTGTTTTCCCAGAGGGCGGCGCCAATGGGAAACGATTACAGCAGTTGCTGGCCGCGGCACATATCCGTTATGATGCCATTCACACGGCCTCAGAAACGCGGGAGAATTTTACCGTTACGGAACGCGCTACAAATGCACAATACCGCTTTGTAACACCAGGAGGGGCCATGAGTGAAGACGAAATTGAAAAATGTTTGCATGCTATCAGCAATATATATCCCATTCCGCAGATCATAGTAGCCAGTGGCAGTCTGCCGCCTGGTGCGCCGGATAACTTTTATGCGCGTATTGCCCGTATTGCGAAAGCGCGTAACATACAGTTTATTGCGGATACTTCCGGCAAACCACTGCAATTAGCCCTGCAGGAAGGCGTGTACCTGCTTAAGCCTAACCTTACAGAGCTTTGCAGCCTGGCCGGCAGGGAATACCTGCAGATAGAAGAAGTTGAAAGCGTTGCCAGGCAGGTTGTTGCAACCGGTAATTGTGAGGTGTTGGTAGTATCCATGGGGCCAAAAGGGGCATGGCTGATCACAAAAGATGGCAGCGAACATATTCCGGCGCCGGAGATCACCCCACTTAGTACCGTGGGGGCGGGCGACAGCATGGTTGCCGGTATTGCCTATATGCTGGAGCAGGGATTTCCGCTAAGTGATTGCGTGCGGTTTGGAGTAGCCTGCGGCAGCGCAGCAACCATGAATGCCGGTACACAATTATTTAAAAAGGAAGATGTTTTTAAATTGTACGAGCGCCCGAAAGTTGTATGAAAGCGGGAATACGTTTTACCTGTTTTATGGCTTTAAAGCTACAGGCCACAGCTGTTAGGCGGTTTGTTGGATGGGATGTCTTCCCTCTCTGCTACCAGGGTGGATTCGATGGTAATAGACCAACAGGTGACGGCAATCGCTATACAGTTCTTTTGTGATGTGGCCTATGGCTGGTTTAAAGAACTGCCGGTAAAATTTAACGGCCCGGCTTATGATCCCCTTGCCGCATATTCAACAGGATATCAGCTACCTGGAAGCCAATGGGTTTGAGGTGCTGGATAAAAGGGGCCGGGTTGCAGATCCTTCATCTATAAAATGGAACACCCTTAGCCCCGGTTATTTTCCTGCCAAATAAACAAAAATGGCCGTCTGACAACGATCATCGTTGTGCCTGAGCAGGGTCATTCTTTGCGCTTATATCAACCTATAATTTAGCATGTACACATTGCAATCTTACCTCAAAACTTATTTTATGGAAAAGATCTTATATGTTACAGATGCTGTGCAGCTAAATATAAAATGCCTGGATTTTGCCTGTTTCCTGTGTAACCTGACACATTCCAGGCTTACGGGTGTTTTTCTCGAAAACCTGGAGTATGAAACCCGTTCCAGGAAAGCATTACAGGCAGCAGCCGTTGGCACCCGCCTATACGGCAAAACCCGGAGGGAAGTAAAAGAGATCTATTGTGAGGATAATATACAACACTTCAAAGAGGCTTGTGAGGTTAGGGATGTGTGTTGCAATGTACATCATGACAGGGGTGTACCCATTCTTGAAGTAATAGAAGAAAGCCGCTATGCCGATCTTATTATAATTGATGCCAATACCTGCTTCACAGCGGAGAGGGAAGGAGCGCCCACTGGTTTTGTCAGGGATGTGCTGAAGCAATCTGAATGCCCGGTGGTAATAGCACCTGAAAGCTTTGAAGGCATAGAGCAGCTCATTTTTACCTGCGATAACAGCCGTTCGGCTGCATTTGCCATCCGGCAGTTCACCCAGCTGTTCCCGGAATTGCGTAACCGTAAAGCCACCATCCTGAGCGTGATGCCCCCGGGCAGACCAAACATCGACAACTATAAGCTGAAAGAATGGTTAAAAGATCATTATGACGATATAGAATTTGAGATCATAGAGGACCGCCGCACCCGTACCCGGTTATTGGAATACCTGCTGGAGAAAAGTAACGCTTTTGTAGTGATGGGTGCTTATGGCCGCAGCCTGCCGTCCAACATCTTATCGCCCAGCCACGGCCGGCCTGTAGTGGGTACTATATCGAATCCTGTTTTTATTGCACACAATTAATTACCGGCCATGGCAAAGAAAACAAGTACCATGAAAAAGATCAGGTTACTAACGGTGATGGGAGTACGTATAAACATACACTGGACCTTCCTGCTGCTGATTGCCTGGATATTGATCATGCAGGCGGTAAGCCGCGCCAGCATCGGGCAAACCATTTGGGCATTGATTGCCATAGCCAGCATATTTACCTGCGTGGTGCTGCATGAGCTGGGCCATGCGCAGGCGCTTGCCGCAGGACGGTATAACGAAACTATTGGATCCCTGGTCACCACAACCCCCGAAATGTTACAGGGAGAGCGTACCGGCGACAGCATTATTGATAAGCTATTGCTGCAGGATAATGCGGTTTATCCCGTGCTGTATGATAACCAGCTGGCCGGAATACTCAGCCTGGACAGCATTATTGAGTATCTCCTGATCCATGATACACAAAAAAGATCGAAGGGACACAGGGCGTCCGTAACAAGGCTGCTGCACCAGGCGTAAAACGTTATTTTATCCCGCACCTCTTATAAAACATTAAAAAATAAGGTCATGAAAAAAATACTGCTTGCTTTTGATGACGGACATTATTCAAAAGGCGCGTTTGAATTTGCCCGCAGGCTGAATGAAATTGAGCCCATATTATTAACCGGTGTTTTTTTACCGCAGGTTGACTTTACCGGCGCCCTTAACTATGCCAATGGCGGCGCAGGCACGTTCTTACCTATTATAGAAGAATATTATCCTGATATTATAGCACGGCAGGTGAAGATGTTTTCAGAAGCCTGTGTACGCCACCAGATAGAGTTCCGTGTACATAAAGACCGTTTTGATTTTGCCATGCCGGAGCTCAGGAAAGAAACCCGTTTTGCCGACCTGCTTATACTGGGCAGTGAAAAGTTTTATAGTAACATCGGCGCCGAAATACCGAATGAATATCTGCGCATGGCCCTGCATGAAGCGGAATGCCCGGTGATACTGGCCCCCGAGGATTTCAATTTCCCCGCATCAAATGTATTAGCTTACGATGGCAGCGCAGATGCCGTATATGCCATTAAAAGCTTTAGCAGCTTATTCCCGAATCTAAGCAGGAACAGCACTACCCTGGTATATTCTTCAAACAAACCAGATCCTGAGATGCCGGACCTGGCATACATCCAGGAGCTGGCCGCGCGGCATTTCAGTGATCTTACACTGGAGCTGCTGAATGCTGATCCGGGGAAATATTTTGAAACCTGGTTAAGTGCAATTAAAGATCCTATACTGGTATGCGGTTCATTTGGGCGCTCCGGTATTTCCCGGACCTTTAAACATAGTTTTGTAACGCAGGTTACCAGCAGTCATCGTTTACCGGTATTTATAACCCATCGCTAAGATATTATGAAGTGGCACCGGTTAAGTATAAACGAAATACAGGACCTGCTGGATACCAGCCCCCAGGGCTTAAGTACGGAAGAAGCCCGGGAAAGGTTATTACAGGGTGGGCCCAACGAGCTGCAGGAAGGTAAAAGAAAAAGCACGGCCGGTGTATTGCTGGCGCAGTTTAAGGACCTGATGATACTGATCCTGCTGGCTGCAGCCGTGATCTCCGGTATCATAGGAGATCTTAGTGATACGATCATCATTCTTATTATTGTTCTGCTGAATGCCCTTATAGGTTTTATACAGGAATACCGTGCGGAAAAAGCCATGCAGGCCTTAAAGAAAATGGCGGTTGCACAAGCCAGGGTATTGCGCGATGGTGTGAGCACCTGGCTTGCCGCAGCGGAGCTGGTGCCGGGAGATGTGGTTTTCCTGGAAGCCGGTAATGCCATACCGGCTGATCTGCGTATTATTGAATCCTTCAACCTCACCATTGAAGAAGCGGTGCTCACCGGCGAATCACATCCTGTACAGAAAACAGCGCTTTCGCTGGAGGAAGCAGATCCGCCGTTGGGCGATAAAAAGAATATGGCTTTTAAAGGTACGCTTGTAACATATGGCCGCGGCGCCGGGCTGGTGGTGGCCACCGGTATGCGAACGGAGCTGGGCCGCATAGCATTGATGCTGCGGGAGGATGAAACGCTTACTCCCCTGCAGCAGCGGATGGCTTCCTTTGGAAAACAGCTGTCAATACTGGTGCTGTTCCTTTGTTTTGTTTTTTTTATAGCCGGTTACCTGCGTGGTGAGGACGTAATGAAAATGATACTCACCAGTATTTCCCTGGCGGTTGCAGCCATCCCCGAAGCGTTGCCGGCGGTTATTACTATTTCCCTGGCAACATCCGCCAAAAGGCTGGTACGCTTCAATACCCTCATCAGGAAGCTGCCCGCGGTTGAATCACTGGGTGCGGTAACGTATATCTGCACAGATAAAACAGGTACGCTTACACTTAATAAGATGCATGTGGAAGAGGTATTTGTAAATGGCAGGTTGTATGGGCATGCACAGCTCTCTTTGCTTGCGCAGCAGCCTGCCGGCAGGTTATTAATGGAGGCTTTTATGCTGAATAATGATGCGGTACCTGACAAGGAGCAGCATATCCGGGGCGACAGTACGGAAGTAGCGCTGCTGGAGGCTGCCATGACACTGGATGTACACCCCGTCGCCGGACCGCGGCTGGCAGAAATAGCTTTTGATGCAGGGCGCAAATTAATGACCACTTTTCACGCATATAACGGCCGTTATATTGCCTTCACCAAAGGCGCGCCGGATGTATTGCTGCAGCTTTGCACCGATGCGGATACAGCGGGCATCACAGAACAGGTAGATGCTATGGCTGCCGCCGGGCAGCGGGTATTAGGTTTTGCCTGCCGGTATTGGGATGCAGTGCCTGCCGATCCTGCGGGAGAAGTACATGAGCGCGGTTTGCAGTTCCTGGGCCTGGCCGGTATTATTGACCCGCCCCGGGAAGAGGTGCTGGAGGCAGTAACCCAGTGCAAGACAGCAGGCATTATACCGGTTATTATTACCGGCGATCATCCGCTTACCGCCAGGAATATTGCGCAACGCATTGGCATTGTAACCAGTGAGCATGACCTGGTGATCACCGGCCAGGAGCTGGCAGCTATGAATAAGGAAACTTTTGCCGCGCAGGTAGAGCATATAAGGGTATATGCACGGGTATCGCCGGAGCAGAAGCTGCAGATCGTAAAAGCGCTGCAGCATAAGGGGCATTATGTAGCCATGACCGGCGACGGTGTAAATGATGCCCCATCCCTGAAGCGCGCCAATATTGGCATAGCCATGGGAATTACCGGTACAGATGTGGCAAAGGAAGCGGCCAACATGATATTGCTGGATGATAATTTTTCCACTATTGTAAAAGCGGTGCGGGAGGGAAGAAGGATCTATGATAATATCCTTAAGTTCATCAAATACCTGATGACCACCAACTCCGGCGAGCTATGGACGTTGCTGTTAGGCCCGTTCATAGGGCTGCCGGTGGCTTTGCTGCCCATTCACATCTTATGGATTAACCTGGTATCTGATGGGTTGCCCGCTATTTGCCTTTCATTTGAAAAAGCGGAAAAAGACATTATGAACAGGCCACCGCGTGCCCCGGGGGAGACTGTTTTCAGCCAGGGAAGGGGTTTACATATGATCTGGGTGGGCATGCTGATGGCAGGTATCACGCTTGCTGCGCAAAGCTGGGCAATCAGGTATGGGCTGCACTGGCAAACCATTGTGCTGAATGTATTGTGCCTAAGCCAGATGGGGCATGTGCTGGCCATACGCTCGGATAAACAATCCCTTTTCCGTACGGGCCTTTTTTCAAACAAGCCGCTTACAGGCGCTGTACTGCTGGTTTTGCTGTTGCAGGTGGCCATCACCTACACACCGTTCCTCCAATCGGTTTTTCATACGCAATCACTTTCCCTGGCGGAGTTTGTAATTACCGGCATGCTTTCTTCAGTGGTGTTTATTGCAGTGGAAATTGAAAAGGCAATTTCTGCGAAAAAGGCGCGCGCTTAGCCCGCGCTGTCTGCATTGCAGCTACGCCGGCATCACCAGCACTGCGGCGCCCTCAAACGCGCCTTTGCGCAGCTGATCCAATAAATCTGGACTCACACCTCGCTTAGCCATTCAATATAGCTCTTATACAGCGCTACCTTACCCTGGTACTCCATCTTTTTCAGCAGGCGGGAGATAACCTCACGCGAGGTGCTGAGATCATTGGCAATTTCCTGGTGGGTGGTACGCAGCTGTTTGCTGTGCAGCTCCCGTACCTGTTTTTTAAGATAAAATTCCAGGCGTTCATCCATGCTGCGGAATGCAATGCTGTCAATCACTTCCAGCAGCTCTTCAAAACGCTGCCGGTAGGTTTCCAGCACAAAGTAATACCAGGATTTATATTGCAGCATCAGCTCATCCATCAGCTCAATAGGGATAGCTATAACAGTAGTATCCTCTACCGCCTTTGCCATTATTTCACTTTTCTGCTGCCGGGTAGCGCATATCATGGACAATGCGCAGGCATCGCCCGGTTCAAGATAATACATGAAAAATTCCCCGCCGTCTTCCCCTTCCCGGTACAGCTTTACACGGCCTGCTGCAATCAGCATGGTAGCGCGGAAGTACTGGCCGGTTTGCATCATTACCTCGCCTGCGGCAAACGTGCGCAGGGTGGTTCTTTTCTCCAGCAATGCTTTCAGCTCACTATCGAAATGACTGAAATATTTGGTTAAATATTCAGCAATGGTAGTATTGGATCCTGGCATATAGTAAAAGTATTGATCCGGAAATTACGAATTTCCAAAATTACAGCCTGTAAAACCCGCGGTGTGTGATCTTTGTCACACAGAACGGTGGACTTATTCCGGAATTTAGCGTGTTATAATATTATGCATATGATTGAATGGATCAAAC
>NZ_DATCRF010000456.1:0-6849 GCF_036569125.1 Chitinophaga sp.
GTACTAAATCCATCGGGCACCTGGAAGAGAATATGAAAGCTGCGGAGATTGAGCTGTCGGCAGAGGAGTTTGAGGAGCTGGCGAAGTAAGAAGTTAAAAGTAAAAAAGTAAAAAGTAAAAATTAAATGCTTCGAATATGAGCCAGCCCAGCTCCACGGCATTTTATTTTTACTTTTTACTTTTTGCTTTTTTACTTCCCGGGTTTCCGGGAGGCAAATTTCATTCTATTTCTTCCCCCTGCATTCCCCCATCTTTGCCCCATAAACTTACTGTTATGAAAAAATGGGGGATACTGTTTATTACATGCTTAACTACTGCGCTCAGCACGCATGCGCAGCTTTCCAAGAGAGAGATCGCTGCTGCGGTTGATACTATTGCCGCCATCATTCACCGTAGCTACGTGCACGAAGCCAAAGGCGCGCAGATAGCTGCTGCATTCAAAGCCGCTCATCAGCAGGGCAATTTCAATAATACCACTACCTGGAAAGGTTTTGATTCCCTGGCCACACAGCTGCTGCGCAATATTAGCCACGATGGCCACCTGTATGTACGCAACGATCCTGCTACGGTAAAAACGTTGCTGGCGCCGCCGGATACCATTACACAGGAAACAGAAGATGATTTCCATTATGGCCCTGCTGCCCGTGAAAATAATTACGGCTTCAGCCAAGTGCGGATCCTGGATAATAACATTGGCTATATTAAATTATCGGAGATCAATATTTCCCATAAAAGCTTGCCGGTATTATATGCCGCCATGCAATTTGTTGCACACACCCGCGCGCTTATTATTGACCTGCAGGGAAATGGGGGAGGCGGCAGTGATATAGGCCCGGTAATAGAAAGCTTTTTTCTGAAGAACAATACACCGCTGCTGCAAATGAAGCGCCGCAATGGCGCTACCGAAAATATAAAAACCGTTTCCTGGCTTACGCAGGAAAAATATACTGCGCCTGTATTTGTAATGATCAATAACAGAACTGCATCTGCCGCAGAAGCGCTGGCCTTTTGCCTGCAATCACACAAGCGGGCCACTATTGTAGGACAGCCCTCTGCCGGCGGCGCCAATATGAACGAATGGTTCCCGGTAAATGAGCAGCTGTATGTATCTGTTTCCACTGCTTCGCCTACATTGCCCGGTACCACTACAACCTGGGAGCAGAAAGGCGTGCAGCCGGATACCTGCTGCCTGCCGCAGCAGATGGTCCATGGTCAATAGTCGATGGTCCATGGTCCATGGCCTGGTGCGGGGGGAGGTATTTCGGGGAAATGAAGTAGTAAGTGTGCCACACTTACCCTCGTTTTAATTCCTTCACCGCATGATCCACTGCCCTTGCAGTAAGCGCCATGTACAGCAAAGAAGGGCTTTGATTGCCGGTGCTGGCCATGCAGGCGCCATCTGTTACAAATACATTTTTGCAGTGGTGCAGCTGGTTCCATTCATTGAGTAAAGAGGTTTTAGGATCGCTGCCCATGCGGCAGCCGCCCATTTCATGAATATCCAGGCCGGGCGCCTGGTGGTTATCGTATTGCTGAATGTTCTTACAGCCGGCCTTTTCCAGCATGGCGGCGCTTTGGGTCAGGAAGTCCTTGATCATCTTTTCATCGTTATCATCATAACCCACATTCATTACCAGCAGCGGAATGCCCCACTGGTCTTTCTGGTCTTTGCTTAAGCGTACATGATTACTGGCTTTGGGAATGGTTTCGCCCTGCATGTACATGTACACATGCCAGCCGCCGGGTTCTGTAAGGGCCTCTTTGTAAGCGGCGCCAATGGTTTCCGTGGTGCGCGAATCATCCAGCCGCTGCCGGTAGGCGCCCATGAAGGTGGTGAAGCCGCCTACATAGTCAGTATCCTGCTTTTCCAGGTTGCGGTAGTTGGCTATAATGGGCTCTGTGGGATTGCGGCCGTAAAAGTAGCGGTCCTCCAGGCCATCCAGCGTACCATTTACAGAGGCGCGGTAGTTATGAAAGGCTACGTAATGGCCCAGCAGTCCATTATCGTTCCCCAGGCCGTTGGGAAAGCGGCCGGAGGTGGAGTTGAGCAGGATCAGGGTACTGTTCAGCGCCGATGCATTCACGAAAATGATCTGCGCAAAATAATCGGTAGCGGCATGGGTATTGGCGTCTATAACGCGTACGCCTATAGCTTTTTGTTTTTGCTCATCGTAAATAATGGAATGTACTACCGAGAAAGGGCGTATAGTTAAATTACCTGTTCTTTTTGCCCAGGGCAGAGTAGAAGATACGGAGCTAAAGTATCCGCCAAAGGGGCATCCCCGCATGCACAAATTACGCGCCTGGCATTTTACGCGGCCCTGTTCCAGGTGAATGGGTTTGGGCTGCGTAATATGCGCCCAGCGGGCGTGTACAAGGTGCCTGTCGGGGTAATGCTGCTGAATGCTTTGCTGTACCTGTGCTTCGGCGCAGTTAAAGTCAAACGGCGGCAGAAAGGAACCGTCGGGCATGGCTGCAATACCATCGCGGGTGCCGCATACGCCAATAAACTCCTCCACATGCGTGTACCAGGGTGCTACATCATCATACCCAATGGGCCAGCCAATGCCGTAGCCGTAACGCTGCGGGGCGGTAAATTCATACTGGCTCCAGCGCTGGCAGGCACGGCCCCAGGTGAGTGATTTGCCGCCTACCTGGTAACCCCGGATCCAGTCGAACGGTTTTTCCTGGATGTAGGGGTGGTCTTTATCTTTAATGAAAAAGTGCGCGGTATCTTCTCCAAAACCTGCAGCCTTGCTGATGAGCGGGTTCTCCTGCAGGAACTGTTTGGTCATCTGCCCGCGGTGAGTGAACTCCCAGGGCGCTTTGGTAGCGGTGGGGTAGTCTTTATTGTGCTCTACATTACGGCCCCTTTCCAGCACCAGGGTTTGCAGGCCATGATCGCACAGCTCTTTGGCGGCCCATCCGCCGCTGATGCCGGAGCCTATTACTATTGCGTCAAAAGTGTTTTTTGCTTTACCGGTGGAATTAATGTTGATCATATGACGTGGCGTACTTGTTACCCAATGTAATATTTTATGGGGTAAAAAGAAAGCCGGCCCTGCAGGGACCGGCTACAAAATGCATTGTACAATACAGGCAGGTTACTCTACCCAATACACCAATGTTACGGTAATGAAGCCATCGGGGCCTGCCTGGCCGCTGCTGAGCGTAACGGTTTGGGGCACTGCACCTTCCCAGTTGCCGGGGTAAGCGCCAAAGGTGTAGGTGCCGGCGGGCAATCCTTCAAACTCATAACCTTCACGGTCAGTAGGATCGTAATAAGCGCCGGTAGCCTCGTTACGGGCCCAGAAGCCGCGTAAGCCAATGCTGCCGGTTACGGGTGAGCCATCGGTACGCACCAGTGCAATACGCACGTTATACGTGGCTGCTACCTTGTTGCTGGCAGTTGCATTCGCGGGCGCTTTAAATACGGGTGTTACTGCAAAGGCCTGAGCAAAGAACAATACTGCCAGGCAGGTGAAAATGAGGGTTTTTCTCATGGGACCATGGTTTAATTTGGTTAACAGATCACTAAAAATAGCAAGAAATTCCTAAGCAGCGATGTTAAGTTTAGGGTTGAAAAGTTGAACAATACCTGCTGCGGTTTAAACCTACTGCAGATATGTTGAGGGTGCTGTCGTGCATGCCTGCATTCACCTTGTTAAATCCAAAATCCTGTGCGGATAAGCTTTGGATCATCTTATAGGCCTGCATGCTGCTGTCGGGCATGGGCACGCCTTCGCCCTGCTGCAAGAACGAAAATACCTTATGATCTACGAGCTCACCTTTACCGGTGATCTTTACCTGCAGCAGGGGCGCTACGTTGTAGGGCGGTTTCAGGTTAAACAGGTGATAGGTGGCAAAGTTACCCAGGCTGTAGGCGATCAGCTTTTGCTTATACATTTCCATACCCCGTACCACATGCGGGCCGGAGCCTATTACCATATCAGCGCCGGCATCCACACACATACGTGCAAAGTGGGTTACATTGCCGCGGTCCTGGCCGTAGAAGATCTCGCGCCGTTTTGGGGTATGCGTACGCGTAGTGCCTTCTGCACCGCCATGAAAGAATACAATGAGCACATCGCACAGGGGCCTTACCTGTGTTACGTAAGCCTGTACCAGTGAATCGTTGTTCATGTTAAGGCAGTTGCTGTGCGGGGCAAAGGAAACAAATCCAAAGCGTGTATTCCGTGCCGTTAGTGTATCAAAGGGGTGCTGGGTAACGCCACTGGTGCGTATGTTGTTGTTACGTAAAAAAGCAAGCGTATGCTGCACACCTTTATCTCCAAAATCATAAGAATGGTTGTTAGATAAGTTAAGATATTCAAAGCCGGCTTCCTTATACCACTTTGCATATTTAAGCGGTGTGCGGAATGCAAAGCACTGCGTTAATCCGCATTGTTTATATACGGCTGCGCTGTCGGATACTGCGCTTTCAAGATTACCGATGCGCAGGTCTGTTTGCTGTAATAAGGGAATGGCATGCTGCAGGATATTTCCTTCGCCTGCTGCAGGGAGGTAAAGGGGAGAAGGATAGCTGGAACCTACCATCATATCCCCCACAATGGAGATGCTGATAGTATCTGTTCCCGGCTGCGGGAGGATCACGGAATCCTTTGCCGGAAAGGCTTTGCGGTATACTAATCCGGCGCCCGGGTTACCTGCAAAAAGACAGGGAATGGTTACCAGGCCAATTACGTTAAATGTGAATAACCGGAAATTCTTAACAACCAACTTTTCTTCGGGCATAGAGCGGATAAATAGTAATATTTTCAGGGGTTATGATTGCAAATATATGAAAAATATCTACTATTTATCCGGAGTGTGCCCGTAATAGTTATTCACAATATGTTTATTCTGCCCGTAAACTTTTCACCGGGTTTGCCAATGCTGTTTTAATTGCCTGATAACTAACGGTTGATAGTGCAATGAATAACGCTCCCGCCCCTACGGCTAAAAAAATTATCCACGAAATATTTGTGCGGTATTCATATTGCTGCAGCCATTGATGCAGGAAATACCAGGCAATGGGAGTAGCAATGCAGCAGGATAATACTACCAGCAGCGCAAAATCTTTGGAGAGCATGCGCCATAGATTGAAGATGGAAGCGCCCAGCACTTTGCGGATGCCAATTTCCTTGGTGCGTTGTTCTGCAATAAAGGAGGCTAATCCAAACAGGCCCAGGCAGCTGATAATAATAGCCAGTGCAGCAAATACGGTGGAGAGTGTTGCAATGCGTTCTTCAGCGCCGAACTTCTTTGCATATTCCTGGTCAACAAATGTATACTCAAAAGGTGCGGAGGAATTGTATTGTTTAAAAACAGCTTCCAGCTTTTTCAGCGCTTCGTTCATATTCATACGCGGGTTCAACCGGATGTTGATGACGTTACCGCCTTCATGCAAAATGCCGAAAATACTGGGTGGTACAGCGCGGTAGGGGGAGGTCATGATCATATCTTCCGTAACGCCTATTACATGGTAATCCTTATCGTTCCAGTGTATGGTCATGCCCACGGGATCGGTTTTAAGATCCATGTATTTCACTGCAGCTTCATTCAGGATCAGCGCCATGGAATCTGATGCAAATGCTTTGGAAAAATCGCGCCCTTCTTTGAACTTCCAGTTAACCACTTTGCCAAACTCGTGCCGCACAGGAATGTTGGCAAAACCAGCTTCGAAGGATGGATCCTTACCTGCCCACTCAAAGCCGCCGGCGCCGGCCCATATATCGGTAATGGGGCATTGCGATTCCGCCATCTCTGTAATAACATTATTTTCCAGCAAGGTGCGGCGGATAATGTCGTAATTCTTATATACTTCGGGTGTGGTTTCGCGGATGGAGATGAGGCCCTGCCGGTCGTAACCCACGGGGCGGTTCTTGGCATACTGGATCTGCCGGTATACGATCACAGTGCCGGTAATGAGCAGCACCGATACCGTGAACTGCACTACTACCAATACTTTGCGGGGCAGGGATGCAAAACGGCCTGCACGGAAAGTGCCTTTTAATACTTTTACCGGCTGAAAAGACGAGAGGTAAATGGCGGGGTAGCTGCCTGCAATAAAACCGGTGAGCAATGAAAAGCCGATGCCTGCTATCCAGCACCAGGCGTTGGTCCAGGGGAAAACGATGTGCTTATCTGCCACGGTATTGAACCAGGGCAGCATGGTGATCACGAGAATAATGGCCAGCACAAATGCAAACAACGACATCAGCACGGATTCGCTATAGAACTGGCTTACCAGCTGCGTGCGCAGTGAGCCAATGGCCTTGCGGATGCCTACTTCCTTAGCGCGTTTTTCGGAACGTGCAGTGCTTAAATTCATGAAGTTGATGCAGGCCAGCAGCAATACAAATGTGCCTATGATCCCAAACAGCCATACAAAGGTGATAAGGCCGCCCTTATTTACGCCATCCACAAAGTTGGAGTACAGGTGCCACTTGCGCATGGGATGCAGGAACAGGTTTGTTTTTATATTCTTTTCAGGATGTTTGCGCGTCATTACACCGCTGATCTTTGCAGATACTTTATCCATATCCGCATGGTCTGCTATCTGCACATAGGTATCTGTAATATTGCTGCCCCAGTCGTCTTTCAGGTTCTTTACCCAATCCCAGGTGCTTACATATTTATCCCAGGGTGCAAAGAACATCATACCGCTCCAGGAGCTATTTTCAGGCATATCTGCATAAATGCCGGCTACCTTCAGGGAAAGGATGTTGGTGATCTTTACCAGCTTTCCCACAGGATCATCTTTCCCAAATAACTTTTGCGCCAGCGACCGGGATAGTAAAATGGAGGTGGGATCCTTCAACCCGTTGCGCGTGCCCTGCAGCATAC
>NZ_DATCRF010000457.1:0-26371 GCF_036569125.1 Chitinophaga sp.
GGCCAGGTCCCACTTTTGCAGCTCACTTACCGGAATGCTTAATTCCACGGTTTGCTGCCCGCCCTTGTTTACCGTTACGCGTTTAAAGCCTTTCAGCTCTTTCAGCGGCATGCGGTCCATTTGCGGGTACTGTATGTAAGCCTGCAGCACATCATCGGCATCATAGTTACCGGTGTTCTGCACATTTACGGTAAAGCGGATGGTATCTTTTAACGCATATGTATTCTTAGGCGCCTGTGCCCATGCATAGCTGAAGGTAGTGTAGCTTAATCCAAACCCGAAAGGATACTGTACTTCCCCGCTGAAATAGCGGTAGGTACGGCCTTTGAGGCTGTAGTCCTTATAATCCGGCAGGTCGTTTAAGGAGCGGTAGAATGTTACCGGTAAGTGACCGGAAGGCGATACGTTGCCAAACACAAGGTCCGCCAGCGCTGCACCACCCTGCTCACCGGGATACCAGGCCAGGATAATGGCATCGGCATAAGGCTCAATGGCGGCTATATCAACTGCGCTGCCGGCTGTTACCACGGCAATAATGGGTTTCTTATGTGCGGCACGCAGCTTTTTCATAAACGCCAGCTGGGATGCAGGCAGGCTAAGGGTAGCTTTATCGCCGCCGGAAGCAGAAAGGAATGCATCGCCCTCCTCGCCTTCCAGCACCGGTGTTAAGCCTATTACGGCAATGCTTACATCGCTGTTCTCTGCTGCCCATATGCCGCCAAAATGTACGGTATCTTTATAATCACAGCCAAGATCATACTGTACAGCGGTGGCAGGACCAGCGGCTGCTGCAATACCCTCTGCAAAGGTTACCAGGTTACCGTTAATGCCGTGGTAGTTGGCTACCAGCGCATCTGCTGCGGCTGCATTGGAGCCCAGCACCATAATGGAGCTGTATTTTTCTTTCTGCAGGGGCAGCACGCCGTTGTTCTTCAGCAATACCATGCCCTGTTCTGCGGTTTTACGCGCCAGCGCTACGTGGTAGGCATTGTGCACACTGTCTGCACCATAACGGTTATACGGAGCCAGGCCATTTTCATCAAACATACCCAGCTTCATTTGCGTGCGCAGGTTCTGGCTTAAAGCGCTGTCCACATCGGCTACGGTAAGCAATTTCTTTTCTACGGCTTCCTTTACATCTTGCTGCAAGATGGTGCCACATTCCATGCCTACTCTAGCTTTTACTGCTGCTACAGCTGTTTCCAGGCGGGAGGGAATAGCTTTATGGCGTGTGTAAATATCATCCAGCGCGCCGCAGTCTGTTACGGTTTGCCCGTTGAAGCCCCATTCATCGCGCAGGATGGTTTGCAGCAGCGTTTTACCGGTACAGCAAGGCTCCCCGTTCACGCGGTTATAGGCGCACATGATAGAGGCCACATGTGCATCTACCAGGTGTTTAAAGGCGTATAAATAAGTTTCGCGCAGGTCTTTTTCATCTATCTGTACATTAAAGGTATGACGGTCTGCTTCCGGTCCGCTGTGCACGGCAAAGTGTTTGGCGCAGGCGGCGGTTTTCAGGTGCATGGGATCTGTACCCTGCAGGCCGGTGATAAATGAAGTGCCTATGCTGGCGGTGAGGAAAGGATCTTCACCGTAAGTTTCCTGGCCGCGGCCCCAGCGCGGATCACGGAACAGGTTAATGTTAGGCGTCCAGAAATCGAGGCCCATGTACCACAAGTGGCGGTCCATAGCTACCGACAGGTTGTATTTGGCGCGGGCTTCGGTAGAAATGGTGTTAGCCACTTCCTGCACCAGTGCCTGGTTAAAGGTGGCCGACATGCCAATGGCCTGCGGGTATACCGTAGCCTCGCCAGCCCTGGCAATGCCATGCAGCGCCTCGTTCCACCAGTTGTAAGAGGGAATTTGCAGGCGGTCAATGGCAGGACTGTTATAGCCTAACAGGGAGATCTTCTCATCCAGGGTAAGGGTTTGTAACAGGTCTTTTACACGCGCATCCACCGGCGCCTGGGCATTCCGGAATACGGGCTGCTGTGCATACAGGCTGCCTGCTATTAATGCAAGTACAGTTGCCAGCTGGTAAATTTTTTTCAACATCAGATTAAGATTAGCTTAAGGTTCAATGTTCACAAATGGGGCTTAAAGAAACGGCATTTTCCCCTAAAATAATATTGTTATGCAGTAATTAACCCAGGCTGATAGCATTTTAATACAGAAAAATATATTTTAAAAGAACGAACATTCGTTTATCTTTGCTCCCGATATGCGCTTAAGAGATGAAAATAAGGAGACGCTGATCCGGGAGCAGGCCATTGCATTGATCGTGCAGGAAGGCTTTGACGGGTTAAGCATGCAAAAGCTGGCAAAGGCGGCCAATTTATCGGCCTCCACCATTTACATTTATTTCAAAAGCCGGGAGGACCTTCTGAACCAGGTATACCTTGCGGTGGATGAGATCTTTGCAAAAGAGGTGCTGAAGAACTTTGACCCTGCTATGTCTTTTGAGGAAGGCTTGTGGCAGCAGTGGAAGAACCGGTATAAATATGTACAAAAGTACCCGCTGCACTACCATTTCTCTGAACAGTTCCGCAACTCGCCGCTGATCAAACACCAGGATATTAAGGAAAGCCCTTTCAGGATGGCCATGCAGCAGTTCACCAAAAATGCCATTCAACGTAAAGAGATCGTGGACCTGCCGCCGGAAATATTATGGGCCCTGGCCTACGGCCCGTTTTACATACTTATTAAATTTCACCTGGACCAGAGCAGCATGAGCGGTAAACCATTTTCCCTGAGCGAGCAAAAAATGAAACAGGCTTTTCAGCTGGTGGTTAAAGCGCTGAGAGCGTAAAAGCGGAAAGCAGAAAGCGGAAAGCAGAAAGCGGAAAGCAAAAAGCAGAAAGCTGAAGCCTTTTTGTTCAGGGCCTTATGTTATTATAGTGCAACAGCGCATAACACGTTAAGCGCTTAGCGTTTAGCCTTAAGCATTTATATACACACTAAAACATTACTGATGAAACTCAATCATGCCAACCTGCCGGTGGCAGATGTACCTGCGGTAAAGGACTTCTTTACCACCCATTTTGATTTTGCCGCATTACCCATGCAGGGCGGCGGCGATAAATTTGCCGTGCTGGAAGGTGAAGACGGCTTTATCCTGAACCTGATGCAAGCCAAGGAAGCCCATATTACCGGTACGGAAAGCGGTTATCCTAAAAACTTCCACATCGGCTTTTTCGTAGATACCCCGGAGCTGGTGCGCGAAAAACATGCAGCCATTACGGCAGCCGGTTTTACCGCTAATGAGGTGGAGGAATTAAAACGGGGCGGGTTCAGCTCTGTTACCTTTTATTGCTATGCGCCGGGGGGAATATTGGTGGAAGTGAGCAGCTCAAATTAACCTTCATGCGCTTTTACCCTTAATAGTATGCGCTTTTAATAGGGATGTTATGCGCTTTTAATGGGAGTTGCGGTAGAATCCAGGTACACCCACCTGTAGAATTTGGCGCCAAATTATGCCATAAAATTGTATTTTCGCGTACCCTTCACAAGAGGTATATCCCTATACGTTGTATGAAAATTAAATTTACCCGCAAAGGGAGGTTAATCTCCCTTTTATTGTTGTTAATCTTTTCCACTCAGGCATACGCACAAACGTGTAATACCGTTTTCCAGCAAATTTATGGTGGCAATGGCAATGAGGAAGGCCATGCTGTTATTTATACCCCCGATCAGAATATGATCATAGCCGGTAAAAGCACCTCCGGCAGCGCAGGCGGTTACGATGGCCTGCTCATGAAGCTCAGCGATAAAGGCGACCTGTTATGGAACCATGTAATAGGCGGTGCAAAGGACGACGACCTGGTACGGGTAAAACAAACCGCTGATAACGGCTTTATTGCCATTGGCCAAACCCGCTCTGCAGGTAATGACAAAGGCGACATCTGGGTGATAAAAATAGATGCCGGCGGCATCGTAACCTGGAGCCGTTATTATCGCACCACCGCCACAGAAGGCGCGGCCGGTAAAGATATTATAGAACTTAGCACCGGCGGTTACGCAATGGTAGCTAATGTGAACGATAGTACTGCGCAGGGCGATGGATTAGTGGCCCGGCTGGATGCCGCTGGCGCACAATTATGGATGCGCCGTTTCGATAATGGTCAGGAAGATGGATTTTATGCCCTTACTGAAATGAACGGTGAGTTGATTGTGGGAGGGTACGCTACGGTTGATTTAAAAGATGCCCTGGTAATGAAGCTGGATGTAGTCAGTGGTGACGTAAAATGGGCGCAGCTATTTACCTGGCACGCAGCCTGGAACGAAGAGGTGGTAAGCATTAACCGCATGCCGGCTGGCGGTATAGCCTGGATAATGAAAGGGCATGACCCAACCGCATACAGCCAGGATGCATTTGAAATAGAAACCATTAAAATGGATGCTGCCGGCAAGTTATACGGCGGTACAAGAACCGGTGCATTCACCGGCGGCGCCAATGCCAGTATAAAACACCTGGTGGCACAACCAACAACCGATGGCGGGTACATATTTGTGTGTGACGATGTTACTCCCAACCAGGGGATGCCCACCCTGGGAAAACTTCATCAGAATGGAAGAAAGGAATGGATGCGCTCTTACCTCTTCACTTCAGGCCCGGGTAATTTTTATGGCGTAGCTGAAACTGGTACTAAAGGATATGTATGCACCGGCACGATACAGCGATTCACAACTTTTCTCAGCAACAAGATCTTTATTGTTAAAACTGATCCTGTAGGTATGAACGGAAGTTGTTCACCCTATGTATATGGTGGCAATGATGGCAATACAGATACACTGCCGGGCAATACCTTCAGCTGGAGCAGCAGCCTGGCGCTAACACCGGTAACTGGAATTTTTACACCACAGGTGAGCAGTACCCCTTTTACTTTGAGCACCATTTGCAAAAAGGATTATTGCGACCCCACACCACCGGTAAGTAACAGTGATGCCTGCACCACGGCTTTCTTTACGGAGCTGAAAGAAAAATTTAACGTTGATCAACTGGACCAGGTGCGCACCGTTGACGGAGATGTGGTAACAGTTGGCCAGCGTTATTATTACTGGACGCATCTGGCCCAGGTTATAAAACTGAAACCTGATGGTACGGTACGCTGGGCTAAACAGGTAAATCCGGCGCCTGGTTATATGTTCAATGGCCACACCTGGCTAAACAAAGTGATAACTACCAAAGACAACAATCTGCTGGTGGCAGGTTATGACTATGAAATCATTAATAACGGCGTTGCACAATATGGATTGATCACCAAAATGGACCTTAACGGAAATGTGCTTTGGGCCCGGAGAATAGCGCAGCTTTACGATACCCGCATAGTAGATGTTAAGCTCACGGAAGATGGAGGTTTCCTGATCATTGCCAACGGAGATTATGGAAATGGGGGTGCCCGCCCGCTAATAGTACGTACCGATGCAACCGGGAATGTAGTATGGCAAACAGAGTTAAATTACACAAATGTATTTTTCCGTACCCTTGCATATTCACCGGATGGAGTTTACGTAGGCCTGGATTTTTATCTGTATTGGAATGCCCATATTGAGATTTGTAAGCTCGATCCCAAAACTGGCAATCTGGTCTGGGTAAAACACTTTGCCAAAACAGACGAAACGCGTATCACCAACCTGGGTATAGAACGGATAAAAGACACATTGTTTATTGGCGTAGGCTTACAAAAGGAATCTACATTATTTAATTACACCTTTAATACGGCATTGCTGAAATTAAAGGAAAGCAACGGGCAGCAGCTGGGCGCGTTCAGGTTAAGCACGCCCAATATGGCTACCCCAACAGATATTGAGTACATTAACAGCGATCGGGCAGCATCCTTTTTTATTAAAACTGCCGATGACGCATTTGCCATTGCCAAGGAATGTATCACCAACAAGGATACCATCATACAGCTCACGAAATTTAGCAGCAATGGCCACATCGCCTGGTCGCGCAATTATCCAAATCTCAAAAGGCGCACGGTACGCAGTGTGAGGGCCGATGGAATGGGGATGTTGATAACCGGCATACTGGGTGGTATGAACGATATTAATGAGGAAAGCAGAAGTGGTTTTATAATGCGGGTGAATGAGAAAGGTGAGATAGAAGGAAGCACCACCGGCAACTGTGCCAATGTGCCCGCTACCGCCACTACCAGCTCTGTTACTTTCACCGAAGATGTGGCCCAAATAACCGGTAATGGCACATCCGCTTATGGTCCTGTAACTTCGTCGGGCAAGTCAATGGCGTTTGTCCCAAGTTTCACACTGGCTTACCCATCCTGTACCACACCATCGCTGTGTAATACACTCAGCGTTACAGGCGATACCAAATTCTGCGGCCTGGGGCAAACAGCAATTTATACGGCTACTAAGAACAGTGGCTGCGATATGCCCATTACCTGGCAGGTAGATACGGCCGCGGTAACCATTATGGAAACAACCGCCACAACACTCAAAGTGCAATTCAAAAAGTATGGGAATACCAGCATCACCGCGTTACTCGATGCCGGCTGTAAGATCATAAAGGGTACCGCCAGTATAGCCGTAAACAAGGCTGCCGGAGAACTTGATCTGGGGCCGGATACCGTGTTGTGCGCAGGTAGCACTTACCAGCTGGACGCTGACAAGGATTTCCAGGATTTTCTCTGGCAGGATGGCAGCACCAGCCAGACCTACAATGTAACCACCCCGGGCGTATACCGGGTAATGGTAACGGACATATGCAATAAAACAGCAGTTGATGAAGTAAGCATTACAGCTGCTCCTTTATATGCATTCAGTTTAGGGGCTGATATCGAAAAGTGTAAAGAAACAGCGGTTACATTAAACATACCCGCCGGTTTCACCAACTACACCTGGAATACCGATTTTGCAAAAACAGAACAAGATGGTAAGGTAACTCTTTCGCCCGACCGGGATACTACGTACATTTTAACTGCCGAAAAGGGCACTGGCTGCGCATATAAAGATACTTTGCAGGTGAAGATCTTAACGCCGGCCGCTATTGATTTGGGCGCCGATAAGGCCATTTGCGAAAACGATTCCCTGCAGTTAACCGTTGCCGGTGCGTTTACGAATGTACGTTGGGGCACCGGCGAAACCGGTCCATCGGTATTTGTAAAAACACCCGGCCTTTACGCGGTAAGCGCTATAGATGCGCAGCAGTGTATAAGCGCCGATACCATGGAACTGTTATCACCACTGCCTTTACCTGTGGTTAGCTTAGTCCGTGATCCGGTAATATGTGTGAACGCCATCCGCATGTTAAATGCAGGTAATGCAGGTACCGCTTATCTATGGAGCACCGGTGAAACTACCAGCAGCATTTCCGTAAATGAACCTGGCAACTGGTGGGTAAGAGTTACCGGTAACAATGGCTGTGTGGCCACCGATACTGCTTCCATAAAGGAACTGGCGCCACTGCCACATGATTTTCTGCCGCTGGATACGCCAGTATGTAAAATGGGCACACTGGAATTATTCCCCGCTGAAACGTACAACACCTATAATTGGAGCACCGGCGCCAATACCCGACAGCTAACCGTAAGCATGCCCGGTACTTACTGGCTGGAGGTAACGGACAAAAACGGCTGCACTGGCAGGGACACCGTACAGGTAGCGCAAAAAGAATGTTTAAAGGGCCTGTACATGCCTACGGTTTTTTCACCGAATGGCGATGGAGTGAATGACCTGTTACGCCCGGTGCTGATGGGTAAAGTGGTGAAATACAAGTTCTCGGTATACAATCGTTGGGGCAGTGCTGTATTTGAATCATCGGAACTGCAACAGGGTTGGGATGGTAACTTAAGAGGCCATATGGCGCCTACTGGCGGTTATGTGTGGATATGCACTTATCAGCTGCAGGGCGAAACACAACAGGTAGGTAAAGGCGCGGTGTTGCTAATCCGGTAACTATTCCTTCAAGTCACCATCGCCTGATCTGTAGTTGTTTTTTTTTATAAGACCTTGGCTTCCGTTCCTAAAAGAGAACGGGAATTTCCAAGATCAACTTGAAAATTCCCGTTCAGTGTTTGGGATGACTGTAGTTTATTTATGTGTGCCACACCTTTGAGGTGTGGCACACGGTTAATGATAACCCGGGTTCTGTTTTAATGTTGCGGCGCCATTCTTCAGGCTCAGATCTATCTGGCGCTGCGGAATGGGGAAATACTCATTTACATTTTTGGTGAAATGCGCGCCTCTTACATCTGTGGTAATGGCGCCTTCAAAGGCAAAGTAGGCGTTAATAGCCACATCTGCCTGGCCCCAGCGCACCAGGTCAAAAAAGCGGTGGCCTTCCATGGCCAGCTCCAGCTTGCGCTCAAAGTAAACGGCCTTTAAGGCATAAGCCTGCCCTTTTGAGGCAAAGGTACCTGCGGGGTAAGGCTTTACGCTGTAATTGGCTGCGGGCGTGGTGGAGAAGCCGCCCATTGGCTTATTGTTATCCTTATACTTATACACCCAGCCGGCTGGTATAGCGGCACGGTTACGCACCATGTTCACATACGCTTCTGCTTTGGCAAAGTTGGATAATTGCGCTTCACATTCGGCAGCCATCAGCAACACATCTGCATAACGGATCAGGTTATAGTTAATGGCATTACCGGGGGCCCAGCTGCGGGGATCATAATAATCATCCTGCGTGGCCTGCCAGTACACATTCTTTTTGGCGGAGTATACGCCGGCATCCACAGGATCGCGGGCCCAGGCTGCGCCGGGATGCACGCCCCAGTCCAGGTAAGGTATGCCCTGGCGGCCTACTGTCCAGTCAAGGCGGGGATCTACCGTTTCTGTATTGGCGTTATGCTGGTTATAGGCATCCAGGTAAGGCAAGCCGCCGGCATCTGTAATGTAGGAGTTCACCAGGTCTTGCGAAGGCTGGTAAAAACCGCAGCAGCTGAAAGGCCCGTTGTAGGGGTAGTTCAGCATCTCGCCCTGGTTGGCATTGGCGGTGGTGCCGGAACCGTCGTTCGCATCGTACTGGATGGCAAAAACAGATTCGGAATTGTTTTCCGTTGCTGCGTCGAAGTTATCCTCGAACTTATTTACCAGCGCATAACGTTCTCCTTTGGAGGTGATGCCCTGTGCAATGATCTGGTCGAACAGGGTTTTGGCGTCTGTAAACTTATGCTGGTACAGCAGGGTTTTGGCCAGGTAAGCGGCGGCAGCCCATTTATTGGGGCGGCCTACTTCTTCCTGCGTTTCGTGCAGGTTATCCATGGCAAATTTGAAATCGGTCTGAATGTCGGGCCATATGTCCTGGTCATTGGGCATCTTAAAATCACTTTGCTTTTCATCTATCCAGGGCACCATGTTAAACATCTTCTTTAAGTCGGAATAATAGTGCGCGCGTAAAAAGCGGGCTTCTGCCTCCACCTCTGTTTTCTCATCCTCCGTCATATCTTTTACCCCGGGCAGTATGCGCAACACAGTATTACAGCGGGTTACGCCTTCATAATCCACCCGCCATTTATCATTAAAAAAGCTGTTGCTGGCATCTCCCTTAAAAGAGGCAATGGCCATGGTGGCCGGGGAATCAAAGGGGTCGCTGCCTTTATGCGCATCGCCCCCGCACACGCTGCCATAGATCCAGTTATCCGGCGATACGGCATAACCGCTGCCGCCGGAAAGGTTCACCATATCTCCATCTTTATAATCCTGCCCGTCCAGCGCACCATAGGCGCCAATGAGCAGGGTGTTCACGCCCTTTTTAGTGGTAAGGGCATTTTCATCCAGGGCCGACAGCGGCGCACGGTCCAGGAAGCTTTTGCTGCAGGACTGTGACAGCAAGGCGGCTGCCAGCAGGGATATACTACCTATTAAACGTATGTTTTGCATCACTTACTTTTTAATGGTTTTAGAAAGAGAGATTTACACCTACCAGGAACTCGCGCTGACTGGGATAGGCGCCTTCGTCAATACCAAAATCCGTTACACCGGAGCCACCAATTTCAGGATCAATGCCTTTGTATTTGGTGATGGTGAACAGGTTGGCGGCCTGTATGTATACCCGCAACCGATCCACATGCACGCGGTTCAGCAAACCGGCCGGCAGCGTGTATCCCAATTGTATGTTCTTGGCGCGCAGGTAAGCGCCGTTATCCACGAAATAAGAGTTGGGTACATTGTTGGTGCTGAAAGAGCCGGCGTTTTCCTGGATGGGCGCTTTGGCGTTCTTATGATCCGGGCGCCAGGAATCGTACAGGGCAGTTTTGCTTTTTGCTCCGTCAAAGGAGGAGTAGAAGTCTGTCCACCATTTTACATTGTTCCAGATCTGGTTGCCCTGCACGCCGTACAGGAAAATGCTGAAATCAAATCCCCTGTATTTGAGGCCCAGGTTAATGCCGTAGGATACATCCGGGTTAGGATCGCCCAGGAAGGTGCGGTCATCTGCGGTGATCTGTCCATCATGGTTGATGTCGGCATACCGGAAGCGGCCCAAACTGGCATCTGTCTGGTAAGTGGCGTTGGGATCGCCGGTGGCTTTCTGCGCTTCTGCATTGGCTGCAGCTATCTCGCTATCATCATTCCAGAAACCTGTTACCTTATATCCGAAGAAAGAGGAAACCGGGTGGCCGGCAGCGTTGCGGATGATGGTGCTGCCATCAAAACGGCGGCCATCCTCATCAAAATAGTTAATGCCTTCTGCTATTTTCCTGATCTTATTCTTATAGGTGGTAAAGGTGATGGTTGCATCCAGCTGCAGCTCTTTGGTAATGTTGGTGTGGGTGCCTATGGTAATATCTATTCCGTGGTTCGACATATTGGCTACGTTGGCATATGGCTGCTGCGCTACGCCATTGGTGCCGGGCAGCTCTGGATTATACAACAGGTCTTTGATGTTCTTCTGGTAATAATCTGCAGATAATTCCAGCTTACCGCCGAACAGGCTGGCGTCTATACCTATGTTGGTATTAATATCACTTTCCCATTTGGCATAGGGGTTACCGATCTGGTACGGCTGAAAGCCCTGCAAAATGCTATTGTTAGAGCCGGTAAGATCGTAATAGGATGAATTTTTATTGCCGTTGAATAACGTATATGCGTTGTAGGGAGACAGGTTAAACTGGTTGCCCATTACGCCCCAGCCGCCGCGGATCTTCAGATCGGTGAGCCAGGTAAGTCCTTTCATAAACTGCTCCTGTGAAATGCGCCAGCCTGCGCTTACGGCCGGGAACCAGCCATAACGGTTGTAAAGCAGCTTGGACGATCCATCGCGGCGCAGCGTAGCGCCTAACAGGTATTTATCGCGGTAGCTGTAATCCAGGCGGCCAATGAGCGATACCAGCGCATTGGAGAAACGGGTATTGGCGGCTGTTTGCCCGCCGCCGCCGGTGGAGTTATCTACAAAGTTGGGATCAAACGTAAAGAAATCCTGCGTGGTGCCGTTCAATGTTCTGCCGCGTTCATCATAGGCCTCCGTACCTACCAGCACTTTCAGATCATGCGCGCCGGCAAAGGTGTGCTGAAAGGCCAGGGTGTTGGTCCAGGTCCAGTTATGCCCGTTGCCTGAATTTTCACTGTAAGAGTTCAGGGAAGCATTTTCCCTGTTCTCATACTGCGGATAGGTGAAGGTATGATCCCAGCTGGAATACACCTCGCCGCCAAAACTGGTGCGTACGGTGAAGTATTTGAACAGATCCACCTCTGCATACACATTACCGAACACGCGGTTGCTTTGCCCTTTATTGGTGCGGGTGCGGTACTGCTGCGCCACGGGGTTAGCCGCACCGCCCAAACCCAGGCCATAGGAGCCTGCAAAGTTGCCCATAATATCATACACGGGTATAATGGGCTGCTGGCGGTAGCTCATGGATACGGCGTTTTCACTGGTCAATGATTCTATGCTGGGATTATCTGTAACAGATACGGATATATTTTCCCCTACCCTTACATGATCTGTAATATTGAACTGGCTGTTGGAGCGCAGGGTATAACGCTTCAGGTAGGTGTTCATTAAGGTGCCTTCCTGGTTAAAATAGTTGAGCGAGAACAGGTAGTTACCACGGTCGCCGCCGCCGCTTACAGACAGGTTATGGCTGGTAATGGGCGCGGGTTTAAAAACTTCGTGATACCAGTCCGTACCGGCTTTGTTGGCTTTGGTGATGCGGTAAAAATTGTTGAAATCGTCCTGGTCTGTATAATTAGGATTCACATAATACAGCGAAGGATCCGTACGGGGATCGCCTTCTTTGAGCCCTACGGGCAGCAGGTAATCCGGCAGCACCGGTGTGGGGCCACTGCCATACAGCGTATCCGAGGGGTTGGCAATGCCGGAGTTCTTATATGCCATCCAGCGCAGGTTAGCCATTTCCTGCGGGTTCAGCGCGTGCCATACGTTACCACCTTTAGGATACTGGCGGCCGTAATATGCATCGTACTGCACTTTTACTTTACCGCTGCCTCTTTTAGTGGTGATGATGATAACGCCATTGGATGCACGGGAGCCGTAAATAGAGGCTGCGCCGGCATCTTTTAACACCTGCATGGTGGCTACATCATTCGGGTTCAGGTCACTGATGTTCTGCGTGGGCACGCCATCTACCACATATAACGGCGTGTTATTGCCAAAGGTGTTCACCCCGCGGATACGTACCATGGGTGCGGCGCCGGGCTGCCCGGAACCGATCACTGTTACGCCGGAGGCCTGGCCCTGCAGCTGATTCTCGACCTGCGCGGTGGGCTGCTTGTTCATGTCGGCCACCTTAACGATGGTAACAGCGCCGGTAAGATCCTTCTTTCGTTGAGAGGTATAACCGGTTACCACCACCTCATTGAGTGAGCTGGTATTTTCCTGCAGGGTTACATCCAGCGCTGACTGGCTGCCTACGGGTATTTCCCGGCTTTCATAACCTACGTAGGATACTTCCAGCACCTCGCTGCCGCTGCCGTCAATATTCAGGGTGTAGTTACCTTCAGCATCGGTAAGCGCACCGTTTCGTGTGCCCTTTACCTTTATAGTTACCCCGGGTAAGGGCGCTCCTTTTTTATCCGTTACCCTGCCATGAATGGGGCGCTGCTGTTGTTGCAGCACAGGCGCAGCGGGTATTTCCAGCTGCTCTGCTTTCTTTTCCGTGACCAGGTAAAAGCGGTCGCGCACTTTTTCAAACGACAGGTTAAAAGGGCTGAGCGCTTTTTGCAGGATCTCTTCCGGCTAGTGGTACAGGGTAAGGTCCAGCTTTACCTTACGGCTTTTTACCAGCTCGCTTTTATAGGCGATGGAAATGCCGAAGCGGTTTTCTGTTTGCCGGAATACATTTTTAAGGGTAAGCTCCTCCAGCTGGTAAGCTGCTTCCCTTGGAGTGCCTGCCGGACCTGCAGCAACGGCTGTCAGATCCTGCGCGTAAAGTGCAGGGCATAGCCATGCGAGCGCCAATATGTGCATTGGCAGCACACGTAAACATTTTTGCATGTGTACTTTTTTTTGTGTGTTAGTGACCCCGGTTACTTCCCTTCCGTATATAGATATACTCTTCCTTTTGGTTGAATTTTACGTTGAATACTTTTGCGAATTGTGTCATCATGGTATCCGCGTTATAGATCACTGGCATAGAGCCGGATACCTGGTAGCGCAGCAGCTGTGAATCCGCCATGATCAGGCGTTTGCCGAATACCTGCTGCATAAAGGCTGCGGCATCTGATAAGGTATAATTTTCCATTTCTACGCGGCTGCTGGTCCAGGCCAGCAGGCGGCTTACCGGTGCATTACTTTTGGCATAGCTGCCATCCAGCTTATTATAGCTCAGCATTTCACCGGGCTGCAGGTACAGCTGCGTTTCCGGTGCATGGGCGGCTGGTACGTTCAGCTTCACCTGGCCCTGCTGCAGCACTACCATAATCTTATTTCCAAAGCTGTTAACATTGAACTGGGTGCCTAATACTTCTACTGATAGCTTGTCGTATGTATGTACTATGAAACGCTGGTTGTTATGCCTTACATGGAAATAAGCTTCTCCGTCCAGCCATACTTCCCGCTGATCTGCTTTTCCTGTATACAGCAGGCGTGAGCCGGCATTCAGCACTACCAGCGAGCTATCCGGCAGCCAGGCGCGTTTTACTTCTCCCAAATGCGTATATACACTATACGTTACCGGCTTAAAAGACCGTTGCTGTATCAGCCATAATGACGTAGCGGCTATTAATATAATTGCGGCGGCATATTTCCAGTTGGCCCACCAGTGTTTTCTTGCGGTTGGCAGCTCTTCTTCCCCTGTTTGATGTTCCCAGATATTATCCCATAGCCGGCCTTTTTCCTGTTCTGTAAGCGTGTATTCCTTAAACCGGATGCTGCGTACCAGGGTGATGGCAGCTTCAATCGTAGCGCGCTTTTCCGGGTGCCCGCGCAGCCATGTTTCCCAGTAATAAGTATTTTTCACATCGGGATGCAGCACCCATTGCTGAAAGTCCTCATCCAGGATAAAGTCTCTGGTAGTATATAAGTGATAGGCTTTTTCCGTCAAAGGGTGTTGTTTTTATTAAAGAGACGCCGAGGAAGGAAATCTCATCAGTTTTGGGGAAGATTTTTGAAAGTTTTTTTGGTGAGGATATCCTGTGCCTTTATTGGTTTATTTAGTTGTAGGAGATGCTTGGGTGCGTGCAAGTGTTGGGCCTTACATGCTTGCAGGTCCAAACACGGACTGCGCCCGCCTGTTTGGAGGGCTATGGGGCGTTGGGGGGCATTTAGGGTTTGGTGAGGTGATGGGGCGTTATCAAGCCGGTGGCGGCGGGCAAGGTCCTTTGTTTGGAACCTGCAAGCAATGCGGGAGTGCGCTGAGGAAGTTGTGGAAGTAACGCGCTTTTATTAGCCTTTTGGCCTGGATATGAATTACATGTATCTTGCGGACGACCCTAAATCATTCGGGAATGAATCTCGCTAAGTATGATTATAATACTGATCCAACATATACAAGTTTTACTTTTCAGAGTGTTGGCCCAAAAGGAACTATCGAAAAAGTTGTTAACTATCAAACAATCCCTGACTTTGTACTGGCCGATGGCAGACCAGTTGTAAACCTGGGGTTTGGAGACTGGGATGCAGAAAACAAGAAAGTGGATGATTCAACTATTTCAAATAATAATGACAGAGATAAAGTGTTGGCAACTGTTGCAGCAACTGTTTTAGAATTTACAGACCGGCATGGTAACCTTCCCATCTTTGCTCAAGGAAGTTCTGCTGTAAAAACAAGGCTTTATCAAATGGGGATTAATGCAAACCGATCAGAAGTGGAAAGGTTATTTATTGTCTTAGGGTTATTAAATGGGAGTTGGCTGAAGTTTGACTCGGGTATCAATTTTGAGGCATTTTTAGTTATAAGGAAATAATGTTAATTTTGAGGTATAAAAATTGGGAGGTGATTATGCTTTTCGGATTTTTTAATAGAAAGAAAAGAAAGGAAAAAGTCCTTATAAAGGGAAATGTGAAGGTTTGTAAATCTATGAGGGATTATAGCAAAGAGGACTTTTTTGTTAAAAAGGTGGAAACAGCCAAAGAGATCCTGACTAAATCAGGGCTCCCTAATGAATCACTTTATTAATGATTTATAAATACTAAGTTTATTTCACATAAAAATATCCTTCAAAGCCTGAAGGATATTTTTTTTACAAATGGAATCTTTATCCCCCCTACTCCGTCCTCAAATTCTTCAACGGATTAGCTACAGCCGCCTTCACAGATTGATACGCAATAGTGCCACCCGCAATAATAAAAGATACTGCCAGCGCAGCCAGGAAAATAGCGGCGTTAATACCTATGTGATATGCAAAATTCTCCAGCCAGGCATGCATCATATAATAGGCCACCGGCGTGGCTACCAGGAAGGCAATGGCTATCAGCAGCATAAATTCTTTTGCAAAGAGGCCTACAATATTAAATATGGAGGCGCCCAATACTTTACGGATGCCCACTTCACGGGTGCGTTGTACGGCGGAAAAAGCCACCAGTCCATATAGTCCTAAACAGCCTATTAAAATAGCCAGGATAGAGAACAGCCGGAAGGCGGTGTACACCTTCTGCTCCTGCTTATAAAACCGGGCAATATGATCGTCAATAAATTCGTAGTCGAACAGGTCATCGGGGAAAAGGCCCGTCCATACTTTTTCAATGCGGGCAATGGTTTCCCGCATGTGCTGCGGCTGCAGCTTTACGCTGGCGCTGAAGAAACGGTCGGCGCGGTATAACAGGATGCAGGGCCTTCTCTTTTTATGCTTGGATTCACTCTGGAAGTCCTGCATAACGCCGGTAATGATAACCGGGTCGCCGGATGCAATGAAGCCCTTACCAATGGCATCCTGCGGATTTTGGATACCCAGCTTGTGCATGAGCGTTTCATTGATCACCAGCTGGTGAGTGGTATCCTTTTCATGTTGCTTAACGATCTTATTACCGGCCAGCATACGCAGGCCAAACATGTCGGTGTAATGTTCATCAATGAACTTGATCTCCGTTACATCATCTTTCGTAAGGCCTATCTCCGGTGCACGGAAAGGTGCAAAGCTGCTGTTGTATGAGGGCGCACCGGAAGAAAAGCTCATATCTTTTATACCGGGATCATTGGCCAGCTGCTGCGCTATTATCTGCTGTTTCGATTCGTCGGGCAGGTAGAAGGTGATCACGGCTTCCTTGTCAAAACCCAGGTCCTGGTTTTTGAAGTAATCCATTTGCCGGGCTACTATTAAAGTGCCTACGATCAGGATCTGTGAGGCGGCAAACTGCACAAACACTAAGCTCTTACGCAAAGTTAATCCGCGGAAGTTGTTGCCCGTACTGCTTTTCAAAGACAGTACCGGTTTAAAGGCCGATTGTATAAAAGCCGGGTATAAGCCTGCCAGCAGAACGATCAGCAGTCCTAATGCCAGCACTAAACCCAGTATTGCGGGCTGGAAGATCTGTGTATGATCCAGCTTAATATCCAGCCAGTTAACGGCCTGCGGCATAAACAGGTAAGCAATGATAATGCCCAGCAACAGGGAAATAGTGACCAGGAAAGCAGTTTCTCCCAGGAACTGGCGTATGAGCTGCGACCTGTTAGCACCCAGTACTTTGCGTACACCTACTTCCTTGGCGCGGCGTGTAGCCTGCGCCGTGGCCAGGTTAATAAAGTTGATGCAGGCGGTAATTATAATAAACAATGCCACGATAGCCAATGCCCAGTAAGTGCTGCGGGAAGTGGTGGGGCTAACGGTGTTATTCAGGTAACGCTGATCAAAGTGAATATCGCGCAGGGGCTGTAAAGGCAGGGTGGCTTCTTTTGCTATATCCGCGCCCCAGTTCTTTGTAATAAAGCCGGGCAGCTTTTTTTCCAGCTTTGCCACCGGGTAATGCTCCGGTAATACAATATAGGTATTGCCTCCCATAATGGCATAGAACTCGCGCATGGCGCTTCCTTTTTCAAGGTCTTTGCGGATGCTTTCAAAAGATACCAGGAACCCGAAAGGCAAATGCGTATTACCCGGTACGTCTTTAATTAAACCGGTTACCTTCAGGTTCAGCTGGTTATCCAGGTTCAGGAACTGCCCCATGGGGTCCTTGTCTCCAAAATATTTCCTGGCCACACTTTCTGTAAGCACAACGGTATTGGGTTCTGATAAAGCGGTGCGGGGATTGCCCTGCAGCCACTGGTAATCAAAAATGCCGGTGAACTGCCCGTCTGCAAACATGAAACCATCTGCAGCGAACCGCTGCTGTCCTATTTTTACCAGGCCATTGTTACGGTACCATACCTGCGATACATTTTCCAGCTCCGGAAAATCATTGCGTAATGCGGGCGCTATGGCCATGGACACACTGGGATTATAATCCAGCGCGTGCATGGTAACGCGGTAAGTGCGGTTGGCTTTGTGATGGAAGCTATCATACCCCAGCTCATTCCTCACGATCAAAAAGATGATAAGGCAGGAGGCCACGCTAATGGTAAGCCCAAATACATTCAACAAAACATAGCTGAGATTGCGTTGCATGATCCTTATAGCGGAGAGCAGATAACTTCTGAACATGAGAAAGCAGATTGATCGATGCTGGTTTTCCAATACAGTGCCAGTTCAATATTACATTGATAATCAATTATTCAGTATTAACAGGCTGTCCGGTTTTGACACAGGACCTGTGCGAATACGAACAGTGTTTAAGCGCTTTTATTTACCAGTAAAAGCAGCACGGGCAGGGCCAGTATTTCCTTTAGCAGCCCGATGGCTTTGGAGATAAGGTTATACACGGAATCTACCTTCATGCCCATCATATCGGCTACTTCCTGGTAAGAGAGGTTCTGGAAAAAGCGCAGGTAAATAGCTTCCCGCTGGCGGCGGGTTAAAGTGGCCAGGGCGCTGTGCAGCTGCTGCAGTTGTTCCTTATGGATCTCGTCCTGGATAATGTGATGCTCCCGGGGCGGAATGCATTCAAAGTCAAAGGGAATGGTATCGTCTGTTTTACGCCAGCGCCGGTCTTTTTGCAGGCTGCGTAACAGGTGGCGGCGAAATGCGGTGAGCAGGTAATAACGTATATGTACCACCGTTTCCGCCAGCTGCTGACGGCTATGCCACAGGTCCTGGAACAGCTCCTGCAGGCAGTCCTTTACCTTTTCCGCATCTCCGCAGAAATGCAGGCCATAACTATACAGGTCATCTACATAGGTGTGATAGATCAGGGCGAAAGCATCGCGGTTGCCCTCCCGGAACTGCTGCCACCATGCCGGCTGCGCAGGCGCCTGGTTCAAGGCCGCCACCGGTGGTACTATGGCTTCCTTCATAAGGATTTATTTTGGCTGAAAGCGTAAAACTCAAAGCAGAAAGCATAAAGCTGCCTGCCTTTTGCTTAAGCTGTTGGAAGATACAAAAAAAGGTGGAAAGCTTTATGCTTTCTGCCTTCCCCTTTCTGCCTGTTTAATGGCACGCGCCTTGCAGCACTTCTGATATGGAAAAGCATATCATAACTGTCGTACTGAACGATAAGCCTTATCAGTTATTTATTTCCATTGATCACCAGGAGGAAGAAGTTACCTATCGTGTAGAACCGGGTGCAGATGAAGGACAATTAGATAACATCATTCCGGAACGGCTGGAATTCAGGGCCAATGGACATATTAAATTTGATGACCGCTTAAAGACCGTTGAAAGCGAGCAGATCGCACGCCTCATCTGGCAGGAGATACTGGATAAATTGAATCCGTAACCTGCTTACATGTGTATGTTTGTTTGCTGCCAGCACTTTTTCCAAATGCTGTCAGCATTTCTTTTTTTTAATCCTTTCCTCCCCTTTTTGTTGCACGCATTGCGTAATATTACCCTCAAAATATTAAGACATGCAAATAGGATTTATTGGACTCGGCAATTTAGGTACTCCCATTGCGGAAAATTTACTGTCAACACACCAGCTGTATGTGTACAACCGCACCGCAGCCAAAGCGCAGCCCCTGGTAGATAAAGGCGCTATATTGTGTACATCTGTAAAAGAGCTGGCTACGATGTGCGATGTGGTATTCAGCATTGTGTCGGATGATGCGGCGCTCAAAAATATTACAGAAGGACCAGACGGCATTGCAGCTCACCTGATACGCGGCGGCGTGCACATTTCCATGAGCACTATTTTACCGGCTACAGCTACTGCGCTGGAAGCGCTACATCATCAGCACCACAACTATTATATTTCCTCACCTATACTGGGCCGGCCGGAAGCAGCCAGGGCCCGCAAGCTGAACATGCTGGTATCCGGCAACGCTGAAGAGGCCGACCGTATTAAACCCTTATTATCTGATGCCGGCGGCGCAGCCATATGGGAATTTGGGGAAGCGGTAACCGGCGCACCGGCAGCTAAACTGTGCAGCAATTACCTGATACTATCCAGCGTGGCGGCCATGGCAGAAGGTATTCAGCTGGCCAAACAAAGCGGCATTGATGCTGCCATGTGGATGAACATGCTTACACAAACTATTTTCGGCGCGCCGGTTTATATTAACTATAGCGCATCCTTATTAAAGGAAAATTATTTACCCGCAGGTTTTGGTTTAAAGCTGGCTTTGAAAGATGCTAACCTGGTATTACAACAATCGGCCGATACCGGGAGCAATATGCCGGTTGGCAAAACAGTGCAGGGGCTATTGGAGCAGGCTGTGGCTGCAGGATTTGGAGAGCATGATGTAACTGCAGTAGCGGAAGTGGTGAAGAGATAGTTGGCAGTGGGCAGTGGGCAGTCTGGTGAAAATAGTTCAATGAATACTGATAGCTTATTGAGCTTGTATTGGTAAATCTAATTATTCCCGGACTGCCAACTGCAAACTAACGACTGCCAACTATTTTCATCCCAATCCAGGACCATAAGGCTGGGGAGTGTCTGACCCCTGCTTTCTTATACCGTTCCAGATAGATTCCAGGATATGCCGTCCTTCCAGGGTAATAACCCGGGGAGAACATTGCACACCTTCCACGGTTTCAAAGATCACCAGGTTATCCGGAATATGGCCTTCAAAACGTTTGGACAGGTCGCCGTCCTGTAAGTAATACGCAGGTTTACCGTTGTATGTTTCCTGCTCCACATGCAGATCTTCCTCTTTACCGTTGAAGCTGATTATAATGGTTTGGGCAGCCATGAGACTTTTTTACATAACGGCCGCAAGTTTGGGGCCGGTTTTTAGTTAGCAGTTGGCTTTTAGCTCTTAGCAGTTAGCAGTTCATTTTTACCGGGCTATACCCATCAGACTGCCAACAGCTAATAGCTAACAGCCAAGAGCTAAGAGCTAAGAGCCAACTAGTACCTCACTTCCACCTTCACACCTTCGCTTTTGTTCTCAAACTTCAGCAGGCAGGTATGGGTAGCGGCGTCCCACTCCACAGGCAGGGTTTGGGCCGTGCCACCGGGCGGCGCTATGGTGGCCTGTTTAGGTGCTGCCGGTAATAAAATGCGCATTACATTCTGTGTATTGGACGGACTGCGGGCAATAAAGGAATAGCTGCGGCCGGTCATATTCTCCTCATACACCCGGGCGGCGCCGCATAACACCTGCGGACGTTTGGTATCTTTTACGCGGCTTACATGGTACAGGTAAGCCTGCTCGCCGGGGCGCACTACTTTCTCCGCCAGCACCGGCAATGCAGGATCAAAAAGATCGATCACCGGGCCTTTGATGTGCAGCGGTTCTGCACTCACACTTTCGTCCATTACAGAAGCTATATCGTAAGGGCCCCTTTCCAGGTAAAAATAATTTTTGACAGCCAGCGGGCCGGCTTTGGCATGCTGCTCATAGGCCTGCCTGATCAGCTGCATAAAGTGGCCATCCTGCCCGGGTTCCAGCACCAGCTCTTTAGGATCCTGGCGTATAATGAACACTTTGCCTTTGCCGGCGGTATAGCTTTCCGTACCGGTTGTGGCTTGTATGCCCAGCTGCTTGAACAGATCTTCCGAAGGCGCCGCATAATGCAGGCCATTGGTATTCCACCATTCCTTTACCTGCTGAAAAGGGTCTTTATCGCGGCCATAATATACCAGCACGCCGCCTCTTTTAACCCAGGCAGCCAGGTATTTGTGCACGGAATCCGACATGGGTTTCATGTTGGCATAGCTCATTACCAATACCTTGATATCTTTTAACGTACCGGGATAGGCCAGGTTTTCCATGTGCACCGTTTCCACCGGAATACCTTTTTTCAAAAGCGGTAATGCCATCCCGTAAAAGTTCGATAGCTGCGGATCCTCATAACCCGCATGTGTAGGAAAGCGCTGGAACATCAGCGAATTACCCAGCAGCACACCTATACCCCTGCTGCCGCTTACATGGTTGGTGGATGCGGGCAGATCGTTCAAAGAATTTACCATTACCTGCATCTGGGTAGCATAGGCAGGCGCAATAGGCTGCGGCCCGCTCTCCCCTTCTACCTTAAACTTACCAAGGTAAATACGGTTGGGCCAGGGCATTACTTCAAAATGATCTACCGTGGGGTACATGATCTCTGCCGTAAAGGTGGCCTGGTAGTTCTGTTTGTAATAATCCCAGGTTCGGCGCGCATCTTCAATAGGATCGGTCAGGAAATACATTTGCCGGCCGGTGGGCGCGGTCATGGATAACATGGCGCCGTATTCCAGGAAAGCGTTCTCAAACACCCGCTCTTTTTTTACGCCATTATAATACACCGGCTCCCGCGAGGTGCCGGTCCATACCTGGGCTATATAACCATCCATGCCGGGTAAGGCCGCCAGGCTGGCTTCGGGGCTTACGATCTGCCAGGAGGCGTAGTTGATAAGCGAATGCGTGGGCACAAAACATTTCACTGTTTTACCCTGGCCGGCCCCGTAGGACTTAGCATAGGCAAAGATCTCTTTCAACGCATTAAAATACAGGTGATATTTGAGCTTGGATGATAAGTACGTGGCTTCCGGCGATTCATGCTGCGCCATCCAGGGAAAACCATAATACTGCTGCCATTCTTTTTTAAAGGCATTGCCATAACCACCACGGGCCCAGAACTCAGGCTCCTCCAGGTAAATGGTGGTAATGCCGGCATCCACCACCTTTTTAATGATGGATTTCATATAGTTCAGGTAGTTGGCAGAAGGTACTACATAAGGTACGTTATGCCCGTGCCAGATGGTATCTCCGTTGCGCTGCACCTGCCCATCTTCCCAATGGGTTTTACCATCAAACTGCCCCATGAAATAATCCTGGTAATTGCCCCAGGCCACGCCGGTCATAAACTGCACGTTATAACCCTGCTGCCGCCAGCCTGCTACCCTTTCGTTAAAATCGCCGCTCATGCCATACACCATTACAATGTCGGAGCGTACGTCGTATGCTGCGCGCCAGGGTTCGGAGATCTGGAAGGATGTTTTTTCTTTGAGCTGCTGGGCCTGTGCGCCCAGCGTAATACAGCTGATAGCCAGCAATAAGCATTTCCGGAAGATAAGCACGGTACTCGTTTTAAAGATGACGGGTTATGAGCCGCCAATATACAAAATACTCTCGCTTGTCTACAAAAACCACCGTCTCATCTACTACTTTAGCGGCGGGTACATCCTACCGATAAATTTGTTAACTTATTCTGTTGAAATGAGGAGCACCAATACTATATATGGTATTATAACCCTGCATGTGCTGATCTGGGGGGCGCTAATGGCGCTGCCACATTTACTCACCGCAGGTACCCAGCCCCCGCCGGGCGCTTTGCCGGGTAGTTTCTGGTTCATAAGCACATTGCTGCACATCTGCGCTTTTTACCTCAATGCTTATTTCCTGTATCCCCGCCTGATGAATAAACGGTACTGGTGGCTGTACATTCTGAGCCTGGTGGCGCTAATCATGGGGGTTAATTATGCCAAGACCGGGATCCTGGTTGTATTCTATTCCAACATCCCCATAACAGCATCCATCCGCGCTATGCTGTTCTTTTCCATAATGCTGTTTATGGTAGCCAGCATTATATACCGGCTGGTGGTGGATAAGGTACGGTATGAAAAGGCGCAGAAAGAAAGGCAGGCCGAACAGCTGGCCATGGAGCTGAAGTTCCTGCGCTCGCAGATAAGCCCTCACTTTTTGTTCAATGTGCTTACCAACCTGGTGTCGCTGGCCAGGAAAAAGTCGGACCTGATGGAGCCATCCCTCATTATGCTCTCGGAGCTGATGCGGTACATGCTCTATGATTCCGAAGGCAAAAAAGTGATGCTTGATAAAGAGATCGCTTACCTGAAAAGTTATATTGAGCTGCAGAAGCTGCGCTTTGGCAGCGATACCCAGATAGAGACCATCATTGAGCTGGAAGAAGGCGCCGGCCCTTACAGCATTGAACCTATGCTGCTGATCCCTTTTGTGGAAAATGCCTTTAAACACGGTATTGGCTGGATAGATGCTCCCTGGATCTATATTCGCCTGGTAGTGGCGGAGAACCGCCTTACGTTTACGGTGCGGAATAAATACAGCGGCGACAATGTAAGGGATAGTAAAGATGCTAATTCCGGCATAGGGCTGGCTAATGTAAGCTCGCGCCTGAAGCTCCTGTACCCGGAACAGCATATCTTAGCGGTACAAAAGGAAAATGATGTATTCTCCACCACCTTAACCCTGCAGTTAAAATGATGCAATGCCTGGCCATAGATGATGAAAAACTGGTGCTGGAGCTGCTGGAAGACAACATCCGGCAGGTACCTTTCCTGCAGCTGGTAAAAGCCTGCCGCAATGCGCTGGAAGCTACCACCATCCTGCAAAGCACGCCCATTGATCTCTTATTCCTGGATATACAGATGCCGGGGCTCAGCGGCCTGCAGCTGCTGCAAAGCTTACCACATCCGCCCATGACCATCCTTATTACTGCATATGAACAGTATGCGCTGGAAAGCTATAACCTGGATGTGGTGGATTACCTGCTGAAGCCCGTATCCTTTGAACGTTTTATGAAAGCCTGCAACAAGGCGCATGAGCGTTTTTTACGGCAGCCCCTTACGCCTGCTGCTGCGGAACCTGCGCCTGATCATTTTTTTGTGAACGTGGAATACACGCTGGTAAAGGTATTGATAGCGGATATCCTGTATGTGGAAGGATTGAAAGATTACATCAAGATCCATGTAGCCTCTTCCAAAAAACCGGTGATCACGCGTATGAGCATGAAAGCCATTGAAGAAAAGTTGCCCCCCGCGCAATTTATACGCACCCATAAATCCTTCATTATTGCAGCCCCTAAGATCACCGCCATTAAACGCGACCTGGTTTGTTTGGGAGAGCTGGAGCTGCCGCTGAGCGAGTTTTATAAAGGGAATCTGGATAAGGTGATTAATAGGTAGGTCCATGGTCGATGGTCCATAGTCCATAGCATTTTACACAAAAAAAGTATTTCGTTAAAAGCAAGTGCAGGTAGCCGCCTTTAACGCAATAACTACCTATTCGCACCAGGCCATGGACTATGGACCATCGACCATGGACTGCTCCCCCTGAGCTTTCAACGAAAGCAACTTTGAGCTTTCCAGGAAACCTACACCCCGTTTTATTGCTGATATTTGCATTGTAATTCAAGCAAGGCACTATGGAGCATGCGCAACTAACAAAGAACCTGCAAGGCATTGTATATTCAGAATATCCGGCGGTGAACCGGCAAGGCGAACAGTTTATGCCGGATCATTGCCTGAGTTACCTGATCTCCGGATCGGTAACGGTACTGGACGGGAATAATACCTGCACTTTCAATCCGGGGGATTATATGTACTGTCCCAAAAATTATCTGTCAAAATTCATTAAACATCCACCGGCAAATGGCAATTACCAATCTATTGCTATTATACTGGACCAGGATACCCTGCTGGATTTTTATAAAGAGCAGTCCTCTCCTGTTGCCGTTAACAAAGTAGAGAAAGCTGTATTAAAGCTGCCGCCCAATGTGCTGCTGGAAAATTACTTTCAGTCACTGCTGCCGTATTTTAAGCTGGACATGCCCGAACCGCTGATCTTACTGAAAAAGCGGGAAGCCATTTTGCTGCTGTTACAGGCGCAGCCGGCACTGGCCAACCTGCTGTTTGATTTTACCGCACCGGGTAAAATAGACCTGGAAGCTTTTATGAACCAGCATTTCCGGTATAATGTTGACATGAAAAGATTTGCCTACCTCACAGGCAGAAGCCTGGCCACCTTTAAGCGCGACTTTGAAAAGGTATTTCAGACAACGCCGAACCGCTGGCTGCAGCAAAAGCGGTTGCAGGAAGCCTATCAGCTGATCAAGGAGAAGGGAGAAAAGCCGTCGGATGTGTACCTGGATGTAGGGTTTGAAACCCTTTCGCACTTCTCTTATTCCTTTAAACAATTCTTTGGCGTAAACCCCTCGATGGTATAATTCAATTACGAATTTGTCAATTACGAAACGCGAAGCGTTCATGAACACCATTGAAAATAATCATGAGCGTGAATAATTACGAATGGACCGGAGCGGATCATTCGTGGCACTACACTATTCTTTAATCTTTTTAAAATTGAATCAAATGAAAACTATTTTCATTACTGGTACTTCCAGCGGTTTGGGTAAAGCGGCCGTTCAATTATTTGCCGCCCGCGGGTGGAAAGTGATTGCTACCATGCGCAGCCCTGAAAAAGAAACGGAACTTACACAGCTGGATAATGTACACTTACTGAAGCTGGATGTTGCCGATGCATCTCAAATAAATACCTGCGTACAACAGGCCCTGACATTAGGCCCGGTAGATGTGGTGGTGAACAATGCCGGCTATGGCCTGGTAGGCCCGCTGGAAAGTTATACAGATGAGCAGATCACTACCCTGCTGGATACTAACCTGCTGGGCGTAATAAGGATCATTAAAGCTTTTACCCCGCATTTCAGGGAAAAGAAAAGCGGCTTGTTCATCAACATCACCTCTATCGGCGGGTTGATAGCTGTGCCGTTCTCGCCCGTGTAC
>NZ_DATCRF010000458.1:0-3289 GCF_036569125.1 Chitinophaga sp.
TTCCTGCCTGCCGCTCAGGGATGCCGGCTCGCCTTTTTCGATAGCATAGGCGCGCAGGTCTTCCAGTGACAGCTTCCCGGCTTCAAAATCCTTTCCTTTACCGCTGTCAAAAGAGGCGTAACGGTCCTGGCGGATCTTGCGGTATTCTGATTTTTGCAGCACATTATCCGCTATTACCAGCGCACGGGCAAAGGTATCAATGCCACCGATATGCGCATGGAACAGGTCTGCCGGATCTGTGGAGTTACGGCGGATCTTGGCGTCGAAATTAATACCACCACCTTTAAAGCCACCGGCTTCCAGGATGATGAGCATATATTCCGTTACCTCGTTGATATTGTTGGGGAATTGGTCGGTATCCCAACCGTTCTGCTGATCGCCCCTGTTAGCATCAATAGAACCCAGCAAACCTGCATCTGCAGCTATCTGCAGCTCATGCTGGAAGGTGTGTCCCGCCAGGGTGGCGTGGTTCACTTCCAGGTTCAGCTTAAAGTCGTTCAGCAGGTCGTACTGGCGTAAAAAGCTGATCACGGTTGCCGCATCATAATCATATTGATGTTTGGTAGGCTCACAGGGCTTAGGCTCTATAAAGAAGGTGCCTTTAAAGCCCTGCTTGCGGGCGTAATCCTTAGCGGTATGTAAGAAACGGGCCAGGTGCTCCTGCTCCCGCTTTACATTGGTGTTCAGCAGGCTCATATAACCTTCCCGGCCGCCCCAGAACACATAATTCTCGCCTCCCAGCGCAATGGTAGCATCCAGCGCGGCTTTTACCTGCGCTGCTGCATGGCTGAGCACATGAAAATCAGGGTTAGTGGCAGCGCCATTCATATAACGGCGGTGTGAGAACAGGTTGGCGGTACCCCACAGCAGCTTTACCCCGCTATCGGCCTGTTTGGTCTTGGCATAATCTACCAGGGCCTGCAGCCTTTTATCGTTCTCGGCTACATCGTTCCCGTAATCTACCACATCCACATCGTGAAAGCAGTAATAAGGCATTCCCAGCTTGGTGATGAACTCAAAAGCGGCGTCCATCTTGTCTTTCGCTCTTTCTACTGCGTCGCCTTTTTCATCCCAGGGGAAAATATGGGTGGGGCCGCCAAAAGGATCGGCGCCGTTGCCGCAGAAGGAATGCCAGTAGGCCACTGCAAAACGCAGGTGCTCTTTCATGGTTTTACCGGCTACTACTTTATTCTCATCGTACCAGCGGTAGGCCAGCGGGTTGTCGGTAGCAGGGCCCTCAAATTTGATAGCGCCTATACCCTTGAAAAATTCTTTGCTGCCTGTGACAATGTTTGCCATAGTGAAGGTATCAGTTTTAAAAATGGTGAAAGTGGAACGTTTTGACAATTTATGCCAACGTTGGCATAAAAATAAAAGAAACCTTGAAAAAACAAAAGCCTATTCTTAAAATTGTGATACAAAATGAAAAAAACTACCATTCACGATATAGCCCGCGAGCTGAATATCACCTTTTCGACCGTGGCCCGGGCGCTGCGCAACAACCCGGCCATTAGCGAGGCCACCCGGGTGGCCGTACACCAAACGGCGGAGCGGCTCAACTACCGGCAGAACAAGCTGGCCAGCTCCCTGCGCTCCGGCAGCACGCATGTTATCGGGGTCATTGTGCCCAGCCTGCATGTAAGCTTTTTCAGCTCCGTGGTGCACGGTATTGAAAAGGTGATGAATGAGAACGGCTACAGCATACTCCTGTACCAGAGCAATGAAATGCTGCGGCAGGAGGTAAAAGGGATTGAAACGTTCCTGCAATCGCGAGTGGATGGGATCATTTCATCCGTTACGCTGGAAACGGAGCAGTATGGGCATTACGAGGAAATTAAGAAGCGTAACATTCCCCTTATTTTCTTTGACCGTACCCTGGATGCGCTGAACACCCCCAGTGTAACCATTAACGACCACCAGGGTGGCTTTATGGCTACGGAGCACCTGATACAGCAGGGATACCGGCGTATTGTGCATATTACCGCCGCGCAGAACATGCCTATTTTTAAGGAACGGCTGCGCGGTTATAAAGATGCCCTGGAACGTTACGGCATCCCCCTGCAGGAAGAGCTGATATTGCAGGGGCAGTTCTCCATTGAATACGGCCGCTCCTGCATACGGCAGCTACGGGAGCAGGGCATTACCTTTGATGCTGTATTTGCGCTGGAAGATTATACTGCCATGGGCGTAATACAGCAGCTGCAGGCCTATAACATACAGATACCCCAGGAAACCGGGGTAATAGGCTTTGCAAATGAAGCTTTTGGTGAGCTGGTGCATCCCGGCCTTTCCACGGTAGACCAGCAAACCGTAAAAATGGGTGAAGAAGCGGCCCGTTTATTCCTGAAAACAGTGCTTAATAAGGAACCCGCCGAAGACCGGCCGGCAGAAAAGGTGGTGCTGGAACCGGTGCTGATCGTGAGGGGTTCTTCGCGGAGACGGTAAAAAATGTGCAGATGTGCAGATATGCAAATGTGCAGATGAAATGCAGCGGAGATGGTGACAATGTGCGCAGATGTGCAGATATGCAGATGTGCAGATGTGCAGATGAAATGCAGCGGAGATGGTGAAAATGTGCAGATGTGCAAATATGCAAATGTGCAGATATGCAGATGAAATGCAGCGGAGATGGTGTTTTGCATTACAGTTTCCATCATTTGCACATTTGCACACCCGCATATTTGCACATTTGCAAATTACTCTTAGTCCATCGGAATACAAGACAGCTTTGCATTCTGGCCACATTTACTGACCTTTGTGCCCACCAACAACTGATGGACCAACCATGACCATTTTAACTTTTACGCTAATTCTTCTGGGCGGGGCTTTCCTGGCAGGTTTGCTGGGCTCTCTTACCGGCCTGGGGGGTGGCGTAGTAATTATTCCACTGCTGACGCTCGTATTCCATACCGACATCCGCTATGCAATTGGCACCGCCCTTATTGCGGCCATTGCTACCTCCTCCGGCTCAGCATCTGCCTATGTAAAAGAGGGTATTACCAATATACGCCTGGGCATGTTCCTGGAAATTGCCACCACTACCGGTGCAGTGGCCGGGGCCTTGCTGGCGGTGTACATGCCCACCAGCGTGGTGGCGGTTATTTTTGGCCTGGTGCTCATTACCTCCGCTTTCCTATCCATCCGCCCCAAAGGCAATCACCTGGAAACAGCTGATAAAAGCCAGCTGGCGCAACAGCTGCGCCTTAACGGCCAGTATCCTACCCCTGAAGGTATGGTGAACTATAAAGTGCGGCATGTGCCCGGCGGTTACCTGATGATGACGCTGGCC
>NZ_DATCRF010000459.1:0-11920 GCF_036569125.1 Chitinophaga sp.
GAAACAGATATTGTGCTGGGCCTGAAGGGGAACGAAAAACAGCAGCAGCACCTGTTTCAGCAGCTGCTGGAATATATGCTGCACAACCCGCAGCCGCTGGTGATACCGGATGTGAACGAAAGCACGGTGCAGCCCTATAACTTCCTCAAGTACCTGCCGCTCAAAGGCATTAAGAGCATTATCATCTCGCCCATAATGCATGAAGATGAGCTGCTGGGTATTGTGGAAATGGCATCTACCGTAGAAAATACCATCACGCTGGAAGCCCTGGGCCAGCTGGAACCTTTATACCCTATGGCAGTGCTGCTGCTGAGCAGAAGCCTGGATATACTGAAAAGCCGTATAACCGGGGTTATCAAAGAACAGTTCACCGCCCTGCAATCTGCCGTGGAATGGAAGTTCACAGATGCTGCCTGGCAATACCTGCACACACCGGCCACAGAGCGTAAGGATATTGGCAATATAACTTTTGAAGACGTATATCCTTTATATGGGGCCATTGATATCCGCAACTCTTCCGTAGAGCGCAGCAATGCCATACATGAAGATCTGCGGGAGCAATTGCTGCTGATAAAAGATACCCTGCACCAGGTAGATGGTACTATTCACCTGCCTTTGCTGGAAGAGGTGCGTTTTAAGAACGAAGCCCTGCTGGGCGATATCAGCAACACTATGGTATCGGAAGAAGAGCAGCAGATCAATGATTTCCTGAACCAGGAAATAGCCCCGCTGTTCCGCCATTTATATGATAGCCATACACAGCTGCAACCCGCGCTGGACAGGTATTTTAAAACCATCGACAAATCAGAAGGCCACATCCTTCACCACCGGCAGGAGTATGAGGAAAGCCTGGCCAGCATTAACATGGCCATCAGCAAGTACCTGGATAAAGAAAAGGAGAACATCCAGCTTTCTTTCCCCTGCTACTTTGAAAAGTACCGTACAGATGGTTTGGAGTACAACATTTACATAGGCCAGTCTATTTCACAGCGGCAGAAGTTTGACCTGCTGTACCTGCGTAACCTGCGCCTGTGGCAGCTATCGTCCATGGCCGAAATAGCCAGGCTTACACATAAGCTGAAAGGCGAGCTGAAGGTGCCCCTGCAAACCACGCAGCTGATACTGGCGCACAGCAACCCGATAGACATCAGCTTCCGGCAGGATGAAAGACGTTTTGATGTGGAAGGCGCTTATAATATCCGTTACGAGATCATGAAAAAGCGCATAGATAAAGTGCATATTCAACCGGGCGGAGAGCGGCTTACACAGCCTAATACCATTGCAGTAGTATATTCTTACGTAAAGGAAATGGAAGAGTACCGCAAATACATCCACTTCCTGCAAAATAAAAATATACTGAAACCAGGCATTGAAATGCTGGACCTGGAAGAGCTGCAGGGTATCAGCGGCTTAAAGGCCATGCGGGTTGAGGTGAACCTGGATCAGGAATAGAAGAATGTAAGATCATAAATGATAAATGTAAAATGTAAAAGGGGAATGCAGTGAGTGATAAAAAGCTCCGCGGCATTCCCCTTTTACATTTATGATTTAAAATTTTACATTTTACATTCCTTTAGAACTTGAAACCAAATGTAATGTAAGGCAGCAGCCCCTCCGGCGAGTTAGCCACTGTAGCAGTAATAATGAACATATTCACCGGTGAGAAGTATAAGCCGCCGCCATACCCGTCATGCCAGGTGCCGGAGCTTTCGCCTTTAGCCCATACACGCCCCACATCATTATAGGCAATTAAACCCACGGTAGCGGGGAACAGGTAAGAGCGGAACTGGAACAGCCGCAGGCGCAGCTCCGTATTGTTATACACCATGCTGCTGCCCGCAAAGCGGTTGTTGCGGTAGCCGCGCAGGTTTTGCACGCCGCCCAGCATCATGGCCTGGAAAAATTCATAATGCCCCCATATAACGCCGCCGCCAAAGCGGGTTACAAATACCAGGTTGGCCGGCACATTAAAGCTGGTGTAAATGCTCATGTCCGACTGCAGCTGCAGGTAATGGTGCTGCTCCTGGTTCAGGCCCTGGTTGCCAAACAGGCTGGTGGTCCACAGGATACCGCGGGAGGGCAGTATATCATTATTACGGGTATCTATCTGCAGGCCCACACGCAGGCCGGCGTATTGTTTGGTGGCATATACGCCAATGGAATCCAGCCCATTCTGCGGGAACTTGCTCACATACCGGTCGCTGTTCTCATCTTTATCCAGCGCATAATAGCTGAAGCTGGGGCCATAAAAGAACTGTAAGCTGGATGCCAGCTTGCTTTTCAGCAAAGCCTCTGCATTATACAGGTTATAACGGGAACGGTAGTACCAGATATCTTTACCGCCCGTTTCATCAAACACGGTCTCATTACCCAGCCCAAAGAAGTTGGTAGTATTGTGCGGCGCTTTGGCGCTGGCCGCCAGTGTAAGGTCGGTGCTGCCAATAAAGTCCGTGAATTCGCCCAGGTAGCGGAACTGGAATGCCTTGGTGGCCAGCGCATGGCCGGCCGTAAAGGTATGCCGTACGGCAAAAGGCTCTTTACGGAAACCCTGTTTGGTGTACTGGAAGCCCAGCCCCAGCAGCACCCCGTCATCCTTGTTAAAGGCGGCGGTAGCCAGCGGCATCAGCTTATCGTATTTAAACGCCATCCGGTTGTAGCGGATCACATCCGGGTTGGAGGAAAGCATCCGTTTATCATTGCGGTTCAGGTCAAAGCTATCCTTGCCTTGTTTAAGATCGTATATCAGGATCCGTTTGCCGCCGGTGCCGGAGCTGTCCACATAAGTATCTTCATTCTTACCGCCAATTAAGCGAATACGTATAGGCGTGCTGTTTTGCCCCGTTACTACAAAACGGTCATTACCGCCCATGCCATATACGCGCACCTCATTGGTAACAGCAGGGTCAAAGGTGCGGGAATAAATAGGCTGCTCTGTTTCCCCGCTTTTGCTGATCTTATAGCTGGTTACAGCTACCTGCCCGTTGGCTAATTTTTGAATGGAGAACAGCTCATTCTTTTTGGTGCCGGGTATATCCACCTCTTTGGAAAGGAAGCGGTAGTATTTCAACCCTTCTTTTTCCAGCACATCGCGGCGGCCTTTTAACCCGGCAATAGTTCTGTCGCCTGCAAGCAGGCGTACAGTATCCGGGAAATGGTGCACCGCATCCTGTATTACGCTGTTGCTCATTTGCTGCACCAGCTGGTGGGCATGCTGCTGCCAGTCATCCTGGCCCAAAGTGTTCAGGAAAGAGCGGTCAAAGTAGCGGGCATTAAAGCCCAGCCCTTCAATATCCTGGAAGTGTGCGCGGAAGCCCTGGAACTTGGGCATGATCCAGCGCCGGGAGGCTATGCGCGGTAATACGCCTTCATTCACAAAAAAGGCCTGGTCGCGGTCGCGGGGAATGGGATAAAAATCTTTGCCCTTGTCCTTTCCTTTTTTCACTACGCCCCAGCGCCACTGGTCGTCATGGCGGTCCCAGTCGCCTATCAGCATATCCAGCAGGCGGGCATGTAATACCGCTTCCTGGTCCACACGGTTATCATTATCGCTTTGGATCTGGTCCAGCAGCTTTTCAGTGTTATAGGTTTTATCCTTTACCGGCTCCCGCTCTTCAAACAGGTACACATCACCCCCAAAATCATTTTCATATATTCCCAGGGAGGTATCTTTCGGCAGGTATACAAAGGTGGGGTTGGCATGTGGTACGCCTGCCGCTTCGGCCAGGGCGCTTACTACGGGCGGTGCATATGGGTTGGAGGCAGAGATCTGGTCCTGCACCACTTCCAGGGCCACGGTTTGCCGGAACTCTTCGGGCAGCGCATTGCGCGGATCTTTTTTCAGGGAGCGCAATACCCACTCATTCCCTTCCTTATCCTCCAGCCGCAGGGAGCGGGTTTGCATGCCGCCGCCGCGTTTCAGTATTTTCAGCCCGTCTTTTTCCTTATGAATGTCAAACACCGGGAAGTTCAGCGGGGCAGCCCATACGCTGCGGTAGTTATTGCCTAACCAGAAACGCTGCAGGCTGCTGGCTTTTTCATACCGCGTGTCTGCAGCCGTTTTAATTGCTACGGGCAATGCGGATGCCGGGGTACCGGAAACGGCTGCACGTTTTATAGTTTGTATGTTAAACAGGTTGGCTGCATATACGGGCTGGGGCAGCTTGTCCACCAGGTAATACTGTATGCGCAAAGTGCCGTCCTGCATCAGCTCCAGGGCGCTAAAGCCGTTACCGAAAGTAGCGAACTTAGAGTTTTTACCCATCTTCACGCGGTCCTGTTTGGCGCCGCTGCCGCTTACAACATAATAATCCTGCCCATCCTGCAGCAGCTGCAGCGCATGGTCATGGCCGGCCACAAATACTGAGGGGCCATGGCCTTTAAAAGCTTCTTCAATACCTTTTACCATTTGCTGGTACTCCGGGTGGGGCAGGTCCTGAATGCTGCCAAACACGCCGCGGGCCAGGGGATAAATGGAGCCTATCACCGGCAGCGGTATGTATAACGAGGGTTTCAGGTCGGTAAAGGGGAAGATGTGTTGTTTAATGGTGTAGTAACCGCCATGTATGCCATGGCTGCGCAAAGGGTGGTGGGTAGCAAACACCAGCAGCTTACCGGCATTACGGTTCACAATATCATGCAGGGCGGCCATCACCTCTACTTTATCCTTACAGTCGCAGGCCGAGTTGGCGCCCGGTTTTGCATAGGGGAACAGCCACCATTCACTATCCATTACGATCAGGGTTACATTATCGCTAATGCGTACCTCTACCGGTCCGGGGCAGCCATCCTGCGGTAAAAAACGCACATTGGGCAGCTGCTGGCCATCTACATACTGCTGTTCATTGAGGATGGTTTCCCAGCCATTGGGCTTGCCTTTGGCCCAGTCGTGGTTGCCGGGAACAAAAATAGCCTGGGCAGCCTGGTTACGCACCAGGTTCACCTGGTAATCAAGTATTTCTTTGGAAAGGGGATAACGAGGGGCCGTTTCATCGGGTAACCCATACGGGTATACGTTATCGCCCAGGTATAGCACGGTATTGCGCGCATCCTGCATATTGAACTGTTTGCGCACAGCATCCACCACCGGGTTGTGGCCGTCCTGGTGCAGCTCGCCTGCATCGCCTATCAGTATAATACGTTGCAGTACGCTGTCCGTCTGTGCATGTGCTAAGGCGCTACAGCCGGCAGCTATCAACAATAAAGTAAATTTCCGCAGCATGGGATGTTGTTTTAAGCGATACGTTGGTTGGCATCAATAGCTAAGGTCCTACACCAACCTTAGTTTTTGATGGATTAATTAATGGTTCCGGTGTATGATTATGATCTATGGTTTGTAGCTGAACTTTAAAATGTCGGCCACACCGTCTCCTGCCTCATTTGAAACATACATATCTCCGTTGGGTGCAAAGGAAATGCCTTCCGGTTGATTGAACAGCTTATGCTTCAGGTGGTATACCTCCTGGATCTTGCCCTCCCGGCTGGCAATTACCAGCAGGCGGTTAATGGAGGATATAATGTACAAACGGTGCTCTATGGGGTGCATGGCTGCGGCAGAAGGCCGGAAATGATTGATCTCGATACCTGCCAGCTTTTCTATATCATCCACGCTCAGCTGATAAGCGGCATCCTTGTCAAACTCCATGTTATCCAGCCGGAAGCGGTAGGCGCTGGAAACAGATTCATTCTTGTCTTCCGGGCAATCTTTACAGATCATGATCACGCTGTTGGAAGGGGTATCTACATAAACGCTTTCAAACTCCTGCTTGCCTTTTTTGGAGAACTTGTATTCAGTGGCAGATACGCTGTCCGTGAACATATCATGCACCTGGAACAGGATGCCGTTGCTTTTAAGCACAAACCAGCCCTGGTTGGTTTTCACCAGGTCCTCATAATCACCGCTTTTGCCGAATTTGGTGGTAGGGTAGGGTTTGTCCGTATTTACATCAATAACAAATATTTTGCCCTGTTCATCATTAATGGAGTAAATATGCCGCTCATCGGGGTCCAGCACAATACCGGATATTTCCTGCATCGATTCCCTGACACGGTACCGGTGCGGTTCCGTAAGTTTATAGCCCTTGGGGGATTGATATTGGCGGTCCTGCCGGTCGCTGAAAGCATTGCAGGAAATAAAGGCCAGTGACAGTATCAGGGTAAGGCGTACGCTCATAATACATGAATGCTTGTGCCTTATGCTTAACTTGAATGCCGCCGGAGCTATAGGTTAGCGTGCAACATTATGCGTTAGGCGTTAAGGCGGTTCTTCAATTTACGGGTAAATTTAAATCAAAAATGCAGTAACTTGCTGTTCTTCAGAATTGTTATTTATGCAAACAGGTTCTCTCATTGAAGCAGCCGGCCAATATGTTAAGACACAATATCAGCAACATCCGCATCCAAACCTGGTTTATCACAACTTACTGCATACCCAGCAGGTAGTACAGGCCGCGGACCAGATAGCTTCTCATTACCGGCTGCAGGAGCAGGATCTGATGGTAGTAATGATAGCCGCCTGGTTTCATGATACGGGTTATTTAATGGGCCAGTCCAAAGAACATGAAGAGAACGGCGCCGCTATGGCCCGTGAATTTATGAACAGCCGGCAGATACCGGCGCCCGTACAGCAGCAGGTGGTGGATTGTATTATGGCTACCAAAATGCCCCAGTCGCCGCATAACCTGCTGCAGGAGATTGTTTGTGATGCAGACCTGTTCCACCTGGGCTCCAAACATTACAAGGAACGCAGTAAATTAATGCGGCAGGAGGCAGAAGCCGTTACAGGCCAGCATATACCCGGCGTTACCTGGACGGCCAATAACCTGCTGTTCCTGGAAGGCCACCAGTATTTTACAGATTACTGCCGCGTGCTGAACAAACAACAGAAGGATGAGAACATCCGCTGGCTGCGCCGCAAGCTGGAGAAAAAGTCAGAGGACGGAGAACCTTTACAGATCATTCATACCAACGAAGCAGTGGCTACACAAAAAGAAAAAACAGAAAAGAAAGAAAAGAACAAAGAGAAAGATAAAGAGCAGGAAAAGGAGAAAAAGCCCAAGAAGCCGGACAGAGGTATTGAAACCATGTTCCGCATGACCTCCACCAATCATATCCGGTTGAGCTCCATGGCCGACAGCAAGGCGCATATCATGATCTCCACCAACTCTATTATCATCTCCATCCTGTTATCGGTGCTCCTGCGTAAGCTGGAAGATAACCCGAACCTGATCATCCCTTCCTTTATACTGCTGGCCACCAGCGTGGTTACAATCATTTATTCCGTGCTGGCCACCCGGCCCAATATTACACAGGGCCGTTTTACCCGGGAGGATATTGAAAAGAAAAAAACCAACCTGCTGTTCTTTGGCAACTTCCACGGCATGGGCCTGGAAGAATATAGCTGGGGTATGCAGCAAATGATGCAGGATGCCGATTTCCTGTATGGCAGCATGATCCAGGATATTTATCACCTGGGTGTGGTGCTGGGACAGAAATACCGCCTGCTGCGCATTGCCTACAACATTTTTATGTTTGGGCTCATCATTTCCGTAATGGCCTTCATTATTGCAGTTATTTTCTTCCCGGTAAAGGAGTAGTGAAAGGTTAGGCGTGAACCATCTGCGCCGTTTTTTATTTTTACTTTTTTACTTTTTACTTAGCATGGCAATCGAAGTTCCTTTATACGATCGTGATCTGAGCTGGCTTTCATTTAACTATCGCGTGTTATGCATGGCCAAAGACCAACGGGTACCCTTATACGAACGTATCCGTTTCCTGTCCATCTTTTCTTCTAACCTCGATGAATTCTTCCGTGTGCGTATGCCCGCCGTGCAGGCCGTAAACCACCTGTTGCGGAAAGATCCCGGTGTAGCAGGGGAGGAGCCTGTATCTGAAGAAACCCTGCATGCCATACAGCATGAAATAGACCGCCAGCAGCAGGAGTTTGGTACCATACTAACGCAAACCCTGCTGCCGGAGCTGAACCGCCAGCAGGTACATTTATATTATAAGGAAGCCATCCCGGAAGTACACCATCCCTTCCTGAAAGAATATTTCCTTACCCGGGTATTGGCTTACCTGCAGCCCGTATGGCTGCACCGCAAACAGAATTTTTTCCTGGAAAATAACATGCTGTACCTGGTAGTAACCCTTACACCGGACGATAACCCGGATAAGCAGCGCTACGCAGTAGTGAATATTCCCAGCCAGCACCTGCCCCGTTTTATGGAGCTGCCCCCGCAGGAGGATGTGTATTACATTGCCATGCTGGATGATGTGATCCGCGAAAACATCCGCTTCCTGTTCCCGGAATATACCGTTACCGGCTGCTACAGCATTAAAATAACCCGCGACGCAGAAGCAGATATGAACGAGCTGAAAGGGGATGTGCTGGAGCAGGTGGAAACTATGATCAAAAAAAGGGAGCTGGGTATTCCCACCCGCTTTTTATATGATGCTGCTATACCGGAAGCTGCCCTGCACTACCTGGTAGCCTACTTTAACATACAACCCGGCGAGCCGGTAGCCGGCGGCTGTTATCATAACCTGAAAGACCTGGCCGACCTGCCTATGCCTGTTAAAGCGCCTGCGCTTACCTATGGCAAGCTGCCCCCCGCAAGGGTGCCGGTGCTGGACAATGCGCCGCGTATATTGGATGCCGTTATGCAGCAGGATGTATTGCTGCATGTACCTTACCAGCGCTATGATTACATACTGCGCTTTTTTAATGAAGCCGCCGCCGACCCGGATGTGCGGGAAATTTACGTAACCTTATACCGCATAGCCTCCGGCTCCCTCATAGCCAGCGCCCTGATCAGCGCTGCCCGTAACGGCAAGCAGGTAACTGTGTTCGTGGAATTGAAAGCACGGTTTGATGAGGAGAACAATATCCGCTGGTCTAAAAAAATGAAGGAAGCCGGGGTAAAGATCGTTTACAGTATACCCGGGCTCAAGGTGCATGCAAAAACCGCGCTGGTAAAACGCAAACGCGGCCACCAATGGGATTATATGGGGCTGATGGCCACCGGTAACTTTAATGAAAGCACCGCCCGTTTTTATACCGATCATGTGCTGCTGACCGCCCATCCGGATATTACCCGGGAAATGGAGCTGCTGTTCCTGTACCTGCAAAGCCGGGAGCAGCCAAAAGAGTATGGCTTTATGACGTTTAAGCACCTGCTGGTAGCACAGTTTAACCTGGTGGGCCGTTTCACGGAGCTCATTGACCGGGAGATTGAAAACGCCAGAGCAGGTAAGGAAGCACGCATTACCATTAAGCTCAATAACCTGCAGGAAAAACAAATGATCGCTAAGCTGTATGAAGCAGGGCAGGCAGGCGTACAGGTGCAGCTGATCGTGCGCAGCATTTGCTGCCTGCGCCCGGAGCTGCCGGAAAGTGTGAATATAACGGTAACGCGTATAGTAGACCGTTTCCTGGAACATGCCCGCGTGTTCATTTTCCATAATGGCGGCCGGGAAGAGGTGTACATGGGCTCCGCCGACTGGATGAACCGTAACCTGCACCGCCGCATTGAAGTATGCTTTCCCTTATACGATGCCGCTTTACAGCAGCAGGCCAAAGAGATCATACGCCTGCAGCTGGCAGATAATACCAATGCCGTGAGGCTGGATGCCAACATTCAGAACATACCGGTACCTGCACCGGCAGATGCGCCGGGCGTAAATGCGCAAACAGCTATCCATGCCTATACCATGTCGTTAAGTAACCCGGCATAATATGCACACCTTTTCTTAAATTGGGATATGATGAAGCTCTTTTGGATCTGCAGCGCCTTTTTGCTGTTACAGCTGCCGGCGCTTAAGGCCCAGGCCCCGCTGGACCTGGAACATATTTATGACCCTGCCGCCAATGCAGCCGCTGATCTGGAGAAGGTAACCCAACAGGCGGCTAAGGAACATAAATATGTATTACTGCAAATAGGCGGTAACTGGTGCATCTGGTGCAAAAGGCTGTACAAGTTTGTGCATGACGATGCAGAACTGACCGCCGCCGTACAACAGAATTATATAGTGTACCACCTGAATTACAGCAAGGAGAACAAGAATCTGCCCATCCTGCAAAAGCTGGGCTACCCGCAGCGTTTTGGCTTCCCTGTGCTGGTGATCCTGGATGATAAAGGTAACCGGCTGCATACGCAGAACAGCGGTCTGCTGGAATCGGCAGACAGCTATGATAAGCAAAAGGTGCTGGAAATGCTGAAGCAATGGTCGCCGGCAGCATTGAACCCCGCCAATTATGTAAATCAATAATACGCGCTATGGCTTTTATTGATAAAGTAAAACACCCGCTGCAATTTTCCCTGTTCCTGTTATGGAAGCTGCCCAGCGCCTGGCTTGCAGGCGTAAGGGTAAAAAATATACAGCCGCATACCTGCACCACGGTAGTGCCCTACCGCTGGTTGTCACAAAATCCTTTCCGCTCTACTTATTTCGCCTGCCTGGCTATGGCCGCGGAAATGAGCAGCGGCCTGCTGGCCATGCTGCATGTGGCAGAAGCCCCGCAGCGTGTATCCATGTTAGTGACCGGTATGGAAGCCGGTTTTATGAAAAAGGCCAAAACCAAAACCTGGTTCACCTGCGGGGACGGCGCCGCCATACAGGCTGCCATAGCCCATACCCTGGCCACCGGTGAGCCGGTGACCCTTACCGTACAAAGCACCGGCGAAAGTGAGGACGGCACATTAATTGCCAGATTCGCCATCACCTGGTCATTTAAGCGGGCTGCTAAAAGTGAAGCCTGACCCACCACAACATAAACAAAAGCGTACAAGAGAATGAAAATTGCTTTTCACGGCGCCGCCCGTACCGTTACCGGCTCCAAGCACCTGGTTACTTTAAAGAATGGAAAAAAGATCTTACTGGACTGTGGTATGTTCCAGGGCATGGGTAAGGATACGGATGCGATGAACCACGACCTGGGTTTTGATGCATCGGAGGTGGATTACATGCTGCTGTCACATGCCCACATTGATCATACCGGCTTAATACCCCGCCTGGTAAGGCTGGGCTACAAAGGCCGTATTTACTGCACATCCGCCACGTACGACCTTACAAGGGTGCTGCTGATGGATTCCGCAGAGATCCAGGAAGACGATGTTAAATACACCAATAAAAAACGCGCCCATGCCGGCCTGCCGCATATAGAGCCCCTGTACACGACGGCTGATGCAGAACGCAGCCTGCGCGCCTTACAGGCCGTAAAATACCAGCAATGGTTTAAGGTATGTGATGAGGTAGAGGCTATGTTCACAGATGCCGGCCATATTATAGGCAGCGCCGCTGTGCATTTGCGCGTTACGGAAAATGGCAAAACCACGCAGCTTACTTTCAGTGGCGATATTGGCCGTTATGGCGATGCTATCCTCCGCTCTCCGGATCCTTTTCCGCAGGCGGATTATATTGTAATGGAATCAACCTACGGCAGCACCCTGCACGCAGAAGCAGCCCCCGCTGACGATGCGCTGGTAGAGCATATCCGCCAGACCTGCACCGTAAAAAAAGGCAAGCTCATTATCCCGGCCTTTAGCGTTGGCCGCACCCAGGAGCTGCTATACGCCCTGAACCGCGCACAGTTACAGGGCAAGCTGCCTGAAGTGGATATTTTTGTAGACAGCCCGCTATCCATGGAAGCCACCCAGGTAGTACGCACCCATCCCGAATGTTTTAATAAAACAGTAGCCCGCCTGCTGGAAATAGACGATGATCCGTTTGACTTCCCCGGACTGAGTTACATTCATACTATAGAGGAGTCCAAATCACTTAACTTCCGTAAGGAGCCTTGTGTTATCATCTCTGCCAGCGGCATGGCGGAAGCAGGCCGTGTAAAACACCATATTGCCCAAAACATTGATGATGAGCGCAACACCATTCTGATGGTAGGTTACTGTGAGCCGGAATCCCTGGG
>NZ_DATCRF010000460.1:0-7503 GCF_036569125.1 Chitinophaga sp.
GGTATATTCCCCCTCAAATTCGGGCTTGGTAACATTAATGGCAATATCGGCAACGGGTATATCCTGTTTATAAAGCTCCTTAATAGCGGTGGCTGCTGCTGATCTGATGGTTTGTACAACACTCATTTGGAAAACTGTTAATGCAAAGTAGCAGCAAAGGTATAAAAAAAGTCCATGGTCCATGGACGATGGTCCATAGGCTTTAACAAGAGGGTTGTTAAACGCGAACAGGCAGTAGTTCTTCTACTGCCTGTTCGAAATTTATGACTTTCATGTGTTAATAGCCTTATGAAGCAGGCTATGGACCATCGACTATGGACCATGGACCCGCCGGCCATCGACTAAAAGAATGTATACGACACGCCTATCTGCCCAACGGAGTTACGGCTGTCAATAGCGCTATCATAAATATCTGTAATACCAAAGTTATAGCGGCCATATACACCAAAATGGAAAGGCAGCTTTACGCCCAGGCCAATACCGGCACTGATGTCTGCACTGTTATACAGGTCCTTTGTATCCACAGATAAATTGCCGCCTTTGTCATGGGCGCTTACCAGCAGGCTCAATTGCGGGCCTGCTTCCAGGTAGAACTGCGGGATAATGTAGTACTGGAACATTACCGGCATGTTAATGTAGTTGAGCGCCAGCGTACGGTCGGCATTCGTGATGGGCACTTTATATTTTGCCCCCTGCCCGGAAAAATACAGTTCCGGCTGCAGGGCCCATTGATGAAAGCGGATATTTACAAAACCGCCAACATGACCGGATACCCGGGCCTTGGAATCGTCAATTTCTGTCAGATTTGCAATGTTTAAACCGCCTTTAGCGCCAATGTGAATTTTTTGTGCCTGTACAGTTAAAACGGCGGAAGCCGCCAGGAGCATCGATAGGATAAGTTTTTTCATAATATATAAAGATAGTTGTGCCTTTTGGGCAAATTATATGCCGGTTTGCGGTTAGGGCAGGAGGGAAACACTTACTGCCACAAAATGTTGCCACCTGAAAAATAGCCGGGAAGTTCTGTCAGAACTCCCCGGCTGTTGTATAGTAATGGCAGTGCTACTGCGGGTAAAAGCGTATGCAGCTGGTATTAAAAGCGCATAACACTTAGGGTAAAAGCGCATAACGCTTAATACAGCGTAAATTCCACGCGCCTGTTCTTCTGTCTGCCGGCAGCAGTTTTATTGCTGGCAATAGGCTGGGTTTCGCCATAGCCGGTAGCCTCTATCCGTGAAGGATTAGCGCCTTTGCTTACCAGGTATTGTTTTACAGATTCTGCCCGGTCCTTGGAAAGGACCATGTTCTTGGCATCTGTACCTACGTTATCCGTATGGCCGGCCAGCTTCAGGCTGAACCCTTTGGTGTTCAGCAGTTCTGCCACGCGGTCCAGGGAGGGGTACGACCGGGGTTTAATACTGGCTTTACCGGTTTCAAACTCCAGGTTCTGGATGGCTTCACGCACCAGCCTGCGGTCGTCTTCCGTGATCTGTTGCACCACTTTGGTGACCCTGGGGGTGGTATCCTTAGGCAGGTCGCAACCGCCGCCGTCTACCTTGGTTCCTTGTGCAGTGCCGGGGCATTTATCAAAGAAGTCGGATACGCCATCCCCGTCACTGTCTTTCAGTAATTTATCAACATCTGCACTCAGGCGGGCATTGGCGCTGCGGCTGCTTTCCAACTCCGTTTGCAGGGCTGCCTTCTGCGCTGCCAGGTCATCATACATTACCTTGGCAGGGTTATTCCAGGTAAGCTGTGGCTTGTGGGTTGGGCCCAGGCTAAATTCCAGGCCGGCGTACCCATAGGAATATTTATCGTGGTTAGGGCCATAATTAAAGCCATCCAGGTTATCCCCGTCCAGGAAGTGTATGGTATAGCCCAGGTCCAGGTTCACCATATCCGATAACTTGAATTTAAGCCCTGCCCCTACAGGAATGATCAGCTCTTTAATAGAGCCGTTTGGTTTGTATTCTTTTTCAGTACCATTAGCGGGAGTTATCTTAGGGCTATACCCCGCTAAACCGCCGCCGGCTGAAACATAGATCTGTACAAAGTTCTGTTTATACAGCCAGTTAATAGTGGCCACATTCACTACTGCGCTTAAAGCGGCCGACCATTTTAATGAAGTTTCAAAAGATTCAATGGGCCGGTTCGGCATCTTGCCATTGCCCAGTTCCTTGGTGTTGTCGCCCTTTAGCTTGCCGCCAATATAGTCCGCCCTTATGCCCAGCGCGTGTAAGATCTGCCATTTGACATAAGCCCCATACCCCGCAGAGGCTTTCCATTTTGTAAAATCATTACTGCCGCCGGTGGGCGATACAGGCGCCAGCAGGCCGCCATTCACTCCAATGGAAAAAGTTTTGTAATCTTTTGTACCGTTAAAGATACCTCCGGATGTAGTGCTGCCCGCGGGGGTATTTGTTTGCGCCAGGGTGATGAGTGGCGCAGCCAGGGCCAGTATAATGCAGGTGGCCCGAAAGATGAAGGTTGTTTTCATAAATGGAAGGTTAGTTAGTAAGTGACATAATATGGTCCAGTCCGTCAGTTAGCATGGGTTACTGCTTTTCATAACAAATAATATCATCCGGGGTTCAGTGACTGACATATTTGCATATAATTTCGCTTGGCATAATCATTGACAAACCATAGGCAAACACACAATCAATCTACAACTAAAGGAGAATCTTAAATATTATGGGAAAAATAATAGGTATCGACTTAGGAACTACCAACTCATGCGTTGCCGTAATGGAAGGTAACGAGCCGGTAGTTATAGCCAACGACGAAGGGCGCCGGACAACCCCTTCCGTAGTGGCCTTTTTAAAGAATGGAGAAAGAAAAGTGGGTGATCCGGCTAAACGCCAGGCTATTACCAACCCGGTAAACACCATTATGTCAGTGAAGCGTTTCATGGGCCGTCATTACGACGAAGTAAACCAGGAAATACCGCACTGGAGCTATAAGGTGGCCAAGGGCGATAATAATACCACCCGTATAGATATAGATGGCAGGTTATACACGCCGCAGGAAATATCTGCCATGATCCTGCAAAAAATGAAGAAAACGGCCGAAGATTATTTAGGCCAGGAAGTGAACGAAGCGGTAATCACCGTACCGGCTTACTTTAACGATGCACAACGCCAGGCAACCAAAGAAGCCGGTGAAATTGCAGGTTTGAATGTACGCCGTATCATTAACGAGCCTACTGCAGCAGCACTGGCTTACGGCCTGGATAAAAAACACCATGACAGCAAGATCGCTGTGTTTGACTTAGGGGGTGGTACATTTGATATCTCCATCCTGGAGCTGGGCGACGGCGTATTTGAAGTAAAATCTACCAACGGTGATACCCACTTAGGTGGTGACGACTTCGATAAAGTGATCATGGACTGGCTGGCAGAAGAATTTAAGAAAGATGAAGCCGTAGACCTGCACAAGGATCCAATGGCATGGCAGCGTTTGAAAGAAGCTGCTGAAAAGGCAAAGATCGAGCTGTCCTCTTCTTCAGAAACAGAGATCAACCTGCCTTACATCACCGCAGTGGATGGCGTACCCAAACACCTGGTGAAAAAGCTGAGCCGCGCCAAGTTTGAGCAGCTGAGCGATAAACTGGTGGAAAGAACACTGGAACCTTGCCGCAAAGCTATCCAGGACGCTGGTTTAAGCACAGGAGAAATTGATGAAGTAATATTGGTAGGTGGTTCTACCCGTATTCCGAAAATACAGGAAGTAGTAGAAAAGTTCTTTGGTAAAAAACCGAACAGGGGTGTGAACCCGGATGAGGTGGTAGCCATTGGTGCTGCTATCCAGGGTGGTGTACTGACCGGTGAAGTAAAAGATGTGCTGTTGCTGGATGTAACCCCGCTGTCACTGGGTATTGAAACCATGGGCGGTGTATTCACCAAGCTGATAGAATCCAACACTACCATTCCCAGCAAGAAATCTGAAACCTTCTCTACTGCTGCAGACAGCCAACCGAGTGTAGAAATACATGTACTGCAGGGTGAAAGGCCGATGGCTAACCAGAACCGTACACTGGGCCGCTTTATCTTAGGCGATATTCCGCCGGCGCCGCGTGGTGTACCCCAGATCGAAGTGATCTTTGATATTGATGCCAACGGTATCCTGCACGTAACAGCAAAAGATAAAGGAACGGGCAAAACCCAGAACATCCGTATCGAAGCTGGCAGCGGCTTAAGCAAAGAGGAAATAGAAAAGATGAAGGCTGAAGCTAAAGCCAACGAAGCATCCGATAAGGAGCAGCGTGAAAAGGTTGAGAAGATCAACCAGGCCGATAGCTTGGTGTTCCAGACAGAAAAACAGCTGAAGGAATATGGTGATAAGCTGCCGGCTGACAAGAAAGGTACAATTGAAACTGCTCTGAACAAGCTGAGAGAAGCGCAGAAAAGCCAGGATATAGCACAGATCGATGCCGGTGTGGCAGAGCTGAATGCCGCCTGGACCGCTGCTTCTGAAGAAATGTACAAAGCTACGCAGGGTGCACAGGCCAATGGTGGCGCTGAAGAACCTCAACCGCAGGCCCAGGATAATGCCGGTGGCCAGGGTGGCGTAACAGATGCAGAGTTTGAAGAAGTGAAGTAGAATAGAAGCTAAAAGCATAAAGGATAAAGCAGAAAGCCGATCGTTGCGATTTTGTGACGGTCGGCTTTTTTTTTAGGGTAAAAGCTGAAAGCATAAAGCAGAAAGCTGATTGTTGCGATTTATAACGTTGGGTTTAGACTAACCTCCATATAGTTATGCCGCAGCGCCCTGCGTTAAGCATTCAGCATCCCCTGGCTTTTTGCTTTCTGCTTTCAGCTTTTTGCTTAATTTTAGGGGCCATGCAACTCAAGTTATATCCTTTTGAACTCAAATTCCGGCACACCTTCACTATTTCCCGTAAATCAAAAGACGTACAGCCATTACTGGTAGTGGAGCTGCTGCAGGATGGTTACAGCGGCCTGGGTGAAACAGCAGATAACAGCTACTATAATATAACGGTGCCCATGCTCATGGATTCCATTAATGCGCACCGCAGCCTTATTGAAGCTCACCAGCTGGATACCCCGGAAGCTTTCTGGGAGCAGCTGTATCCCCTGTTCAGGGATAATATGTTTGCCCTTTGCGCCCTGGACCTTGCTGCGCACGACCTGTACGCCAAAAAGCTGGGTAAAAAGTTATATGAAGTATGGGGGCTGGATATTTCCCATAACCCGCTTACAGACTACACCATTGGTATAGACACGGTAGAGAACATGGTGCGCAAGCTGCAGGAATTTCCCTGGCCTATTTATAAAATAAAGCTGGGTACCCCCGATGATATTACCATCATTAAAGAGCTCCGCAAACATACAGATGCTATTTTCCGTGTAGATGCCAACTGCGCCTGGGGCGTAGCGGAAACCTTACGGAACGCCGCTGCCTTTAAAGCGCTGGGAGTAGAGTTTATTGAGCAACCCATGCCCGCCGCAGACTGGGAGGGCATGAAAGAAGTGTTTGCACAATCGGCCCTGCCCATTATTGCAGATGAAAGCTGTATTGTGGAGACAGACGTAGCTAAATGCCATGGCCACTTTCACGGTATTAATATTAAACTTACCAAGTGTGGGGGTATTACACCGGCCCGCCGCATGATCGCAGAAGCCAAGCGTGTAGGCATGCAGGTAATGACAGGCAGTATGAATGAAAGTACGGTTGGCACTTCTGCCGTTGCCCACCTGTTGCCCTACCTGGATTATGTGGATATGGACGGCCCGCTGTTACTGGCTGCTGATACTGCTACCGGCGTAAAGATCATAGACGGCCGTATTATTTATGCAGACCGGCCTGGTACGGGCGCGCTTTTAATTAATAATGAATAATTAATAATTAATAAAGTTGTGCGCGGAGAAATTTTTTTCCGTTGAAATGCCGGTGACCATGATTATTAATTATTCATTCTTCATTATTAATTATTCTTCCACCACTGTCAGCTGCTCTGCCAGGAATACTTCATGCTTTATCTGACCGGTGGCTGTGATCATCTTGCCCAATAAAGGTTGCAGCGGATTAATGCCGGTTACCGGCTGTTTGGCAGGCCGTATCAGGAATGTGCCGATGTCTGACACCAGGTAAATGCCTGTAAAACTGCGTTTGGTATTAGCATAGAAAGTACGGAGCTCCAGTTTGCCTGTTAATTGTAACGGACCGGTAGGATGTTTAGGTGAAGGTGGTACTTTCATGTATGATGGAGATATGGATCTCGTGCTAAGTTACAAATTTTATACTTGCTTAGGCGGCTGGGATTATCTATTTTTAATGAACGTCGATTAAACACTACCGTTAACCATTGACCTGGCACAAACACCCACGTATGAAAAAACTATCTGCTTACATTATACTGTTCACTGTTGTATTTTCCGGTCTTATGATGACAACCCAGGCTCAAACCATTGCCCGTATTGTAGTTGATGCAGGCAAGTATAAACGCGATCATACGCCCGTATCCATTACGCTGGATGATATAACTGCGGTGGCCGACAGCCTCTTTACACTCGTAGAAATTAAAGGTACGCAGCGCATTAATGTACCTTTTCAAATAGAAGCAGGTTACCAGCGCCGCCTGTGGTGGATCCTTTCCGGTACCAGCGCACCCAATACCCAACGCATATTTGAATTGCAGCAGGGAGATGCCCACTGGAACTTTAAATCTACTATAGAAGCTATTGACCAGGAAGGCACCATCCGCCTGCAGGAAGGCAGCCAGCCTATTTTACAATACAATTACGCCATGGTGTATCCGCCTGCCGGTATTGACAGCGCCTATAAACGCAGCGGGTTCATTCATCCCTTATGGGCGCCTAACGGAGCGGTGCTTACAAACATTCATCCCAAAGATCACTGGCACCATGTAGGCATCTGGAATCCCTGGACACATACTGAATTTGAAGGCAAGCAGGTAGATTTCTGGAACCTGAAAGAGAAGCAGGGCACTGTAAGGTTCACCGGCTTTCTTTCCAAAACACAGGGCCCGGTGTGGGGAGGTTTTAAAGCGCTGCAGGAGCATGTGGTATTGAAAACCGGCGGTGCGGAAAAAGTAGCGTTAAACGAAGTGTGGGATATACGTACCTATCCTGCATTGGCAGGCGGCAGCCGCCGTGTATGGGATATGACATCTGTTTACAGCTGTGCAGGTCAAAGCCCTTTATTGCTGCTGCAGTACCGCTATGGTGGCGGCTTTGGCTTCCGCGCTACCCCCGAGTGGACCACCGCTACCAGCCAGGTGCTTACCTCTGAAGGCCGCACCCGTAAGGATGCAGACAGCACCCGTGCCCGCTGGATCAAAGTAACCGGTGAAACCAGTAAGGGACGTGCCGGCATGCTGGTGCTTTCTTATCCATCCAACTATGACTCACCGGAACCTGTTCGCGTATGGGGTGAGAATATGGAAAGAGGGGAGCTGTTCGTGAACTTTAGCCCCACCAAAATGAAGCCCTGGCTGCTTACTTACGGTAAGGAATATAC
>NZ_DATCRF010000461.1:0-4778 GCF_036569125.1 Chitinophaga sp.
AGGAGCTGGTTGCCTTATACAAAAAAGCCGGCGCCAAATATTTTATGGCCATGGCCAATCACCACGATAATCTGGACCTGTACGATAGTAAATATCAAGCCTGGAATGCTACCAAGCTGGGACCCAAAAAAGATCTGATCGGAGGCTGGGCAAAAGCAGCTAAAGAACAGGGCCTGCCCTTTGGCGTAACGGTACATGCCTCCCATGCCTGGACCTGGTATGAGGTAGCACAGCGTTCCGATAAAAGCGGTCCTTATGCGGGCGTACCTTATGATGGCAAGCTTACGAAAGCCGATGGCCGCAACAAGTGGTGGAATGGGTATGATCCGCAGCAGCTGTATGCTCAGAATCATGCTTTAAGTAAAGACAGTCTTAACGACAATAGCATGGGAGATCATTGGTATTGGGGCAATGGTGCAAGTGCGCCTGACAAGGCTTACTGTGATAAATTCTTAAACCGTACCCTTGAGCTCATTGATAAATATGGCCCCGAGCTTGTTTATTTTGATGACAATGCGCTGCCGCTTTGGCCGGTAAGCGATGCAGGATTAAAGATAGCGGCGCATTTATATAATACCAGCATAAAAAAGCATGGAAAATTGCAGGCTGCCCTGTTTGGAAAAATGCTGAACGAGCAGCAGCGTAAATGTATGATCTGGGATATTGAGCGCGGGCAAAGTAACCAGATAGAACCCCTGCCCTGGCAAACCGATACCTGTATCGGAGGCTGGCATTACGACCGCCGCATATTTGATAACAAAGGCTATAAAAGCGCTAAAACAGTAGTGCATAGTTTAGCGGATATAGTAAGCAAGAACGGTAATCTTTTATTGAATATTCCCGTACGTGGAGATGGAACCATTGATAGTGAAGAACGCGCCGTAGTGGAAGAAGTAGCCGAATGGATGCAGGTGAATAGTGAAGCGATCTATAGTACGCGCCCCTGGAAAGTATTTGGGGAAGGGCCGGCCATGGAATCAGTGGCAGCATTGAGCGCACAGGGCTTTAATGAAGGAAAAGGCAAACCATTTGAAGCGGAGGATATTCGTTTTACTACAAAGGGCAAAACACTTTATGCAGTGATGTTAGGCTGGCCGGCGAATAAAACCGCTTTAATTAAAACGCTGGCTGCAAATGACCAGGCAGGGAAGGTAAGCCAGGTAAGCCTGCTGGGCAATGATAAGCTCACCTTTCAGCAAACAGCTGAAGGCTTAAAGGTGCAGCCGCCGGAACAGGCGCCCTGCAAAAATGCATTTGTACTGAAAATTGAAGGAGCTATCGTATAAATGTTCAAAGACCAATTATCCGTAAGGACCCAGGCAGGTGACTGAGCAGGTAATTATACCCAGCTGGTCACCTGCAAATTTAAAATTCCAAGATGGCAAAGACCCATACACTTTTCCCGTTTATACTGATCACAAGCCTGTTCTTTTTATGGGGTTTTGCCCATAATCTTGATCCCATACTTATACCGCATTTACAAAAGTCATTTACCCTTACCACCGTTCAGGCTACCCTGGTTGATTCTGCTGTATTTATAGCGTATTTTCTGATGGCTTTACCGGCCGGGTTTATTATGAAAAGATACGGCTATAAAGCAGGCATTATAACCGGTTTGCTGGTTTTTGCATTAGGCTCATATTTATTTATACCTGCAGCCAATACCCAGCAATACACATTTTTCCTTATAGCCCTGTTTATTATAGCCTGCGGTCTTACGATCCTGGAAACAGCAGCTAACCCTTATGCCTCTTCGCTGGGCGATCCTGAGACCTCTACCCAAAGGCTTAACCTCGCACAATCGTTCAACGGACTGGCAGCAACGCTTGCACCTGTGATCGGCGCACGTGTTATCCTTACTAAGGGCTATACTGCAGCGCAACTAAGTACAATGACCGAAGAAGGCCGTAAGCTGGCGCTTGCTGCCGAAGCAGCGTCCGTAAAAATGCCCTACTTTATGCTGGGCACCATACTGGTATTGATAGCGGTTATTTTTGCTTTTACACGTTTGCCGGCCATCCAGACAAATGAAGGTCACTCAGCCAGCAAGAATATTTTCCACGCCTTTAAGCACCAGCATTTAACCTGGAGTGTTATCGCACAATTCTTCTATGTGGGCGCCCAGGTTTCTGTGTTTAGCCTGTTTATCCTGTATGCAACAAAAGCTGCCGGTATATCAGAAGTAAAAGCAGCTGATTACCTGGGTTTATGCGGGCTGGCTTTTTTAACCGGAAGATTTATTGGTACTTATTTAATGCGGTACTACAGCTCTGCCAGGTTGCTTGCCGTATATGCAGTTATCAATATTGTACTTTGCACGGTAGCTATTTCGGGGCACGGCATGGTAACTGTCTATACCGTCATAGGGATCTGCTTTTTTATGTCCATTATGTTCCCCACCATCTTTGCGCTTGGAATAAAGGAATTGCGCGGCGATACGGAATTCGGGAGTAGCCTGATCATTATGTCCATTGTTGGAGGCGCTGTTTTGCCGAGGGTATTTGGTTATATCAGCGATGTAACGGGTAATATTCAATACGGCTATGCAGTGCCGCTGGCCTGTTTCGCAGTAGTGGCATTTTTTGGATTTAAAGGCCACCATGTGAAAGTGAAGCCTGAAAGTTTACCTGTTTCAACTATTCTTTAAAAATTTAGTGGTCTTTTAATATGCAGGAAATCACATTGCCCAAAGTAATTTTTGGCACCAGCGGCTTAGGGAATTTATATGTAGCGCTCCCGGATGAGGTGAAGCTATCCATTGTGAATGAAAGCGTGAAATGTTCCCCAAAGCCGGCTGTATTTGATTCAGCAGGTAAATATGGCGCCGGGCTGGCGTTGGAAGCGCTGGGCCGGTCTTTAAAGCAATTAAAGGTTAACCCTTCGGATGTGCTGATCAGTAATAAGCTGGGTTGGTTGCGTACCGAATTAAAAACAGCCGAACCCACTTTTGAACCCGGAATATGGCGGGACCTGAAGCACGATGCTGTTCAAAAAATAAGCTATGAAGGCATCCTGGAATGTTATAAACAGGGAAATGAGCTGCTTGGCGGCTATCATGCGGAGCTGGTATCTGTGCATGACCCCGATGAATACCTGGCAGCGGCAAATAACGCGCAGGAACAAACGCAGCGCTACCAGGATATTCTGGATGCTTACCGGGCATTAAATGAATTAAAGGAAGCGGGCAGGGTCAAAGCTATTGGAGTAGGGGCAAAGAATTGGCGGGTCATAAAAAGAATAGCAGCTGATGTAAAGCTGGATTGGGTAATGATCGCTAATAGTATGACTGTTCACAGCCATCCCGCGGAGCTGGTGGAATTTATGCTAACCCTTCAGCAGCAGGGCACCCTGATTATAAACTCTTCGCTTTTTAATGGCGGCTTTTTAACAGGATCGGATTATTATAATTACCAGTTAACAGATCCGGAAAAAGATAAAGACCTCTATCACTGGCGGCAGCGGTTTTATCAGCTGTGCCTTAATTATAAGATAAAACCGGTACAGGCCTGCGTGATCTTTGGCCTGAATGCGCCCGGGGTTAAGAGTATTGCTCTGAACACCACCCAGGCAGAAAGGGTTGCACAGAACATTGCATTGCCCCAATCAATAATCCCGGAAGGATTTTGGGAGGAAATGACAGCACAGGGATTAATTGAGGAAGCTTATGCTTCCAGCTACTTGTAAACATTAAATAAGAATATGAAAAGATACTGTTTAGCCCTTGATCTGAAGGATGATCCTAAGTTGATAGCAGAATACGAATATTGGCACAAGGCAGAAAATGGCTGGCCCGAAATTAAAAAGAGCATCCTGGATGCGGGTATTACGGAAATGCAGATCTATAGAACGGGTAATCGTTTAATGATGATCATGGAAACCAATGACCAGTTCAATGCAACCGCAAAAGCGGCTGCAGATGCTGCCAATCCCAAAGTGCAGGAATGGGAGCAGTTAATGTGGAAATTCCAGCAACCTTTACCCTGGGCAAAAGAAGGAGAGAAGTGGGTAATGATGGAACAGATCTTTCAGCTTTAAAAAATGAACAGTGAGCAATATTATGTATAAAAATTAGCGGCGGTGATTTTTAAACTTTTTGAACCGCTAAATTCCCTTTCTTTACAATGCCGGAAACTGCTGGCAGCACCTATGGCAATCCCACGTTTAATGAAAATCATGCGGCATGAAAAAGTTAATTTTCAACCTCCCCCTTCTTTTGTTATTTACCATACCCGTTTTTGCACAAGGCGTTATTGAACATGCGCCTCCCGGTTTTGATACCTTGCGTGCAGGGATACCACATGGCCGGATCGATACCATCAGCTATAACTCGGTAACGGTGGGCAATCCCCGAAAAGCACTGATCTACACGCCGCCGGGATTTTCCAAAAAGCGTAAATACCCGGTGTTATACCTGTTGCATGGCATCGGCGGCGATGAAAAGGAATGGCTAAAGGGCGGTACGCCCCAGGTAGTGCTGGATAACCTGTACGCCCAGGGGAAAATTGAGCCTATGATCGTTGTTATGCCTAACGGCAGGGCCATGAAAGATGACCGGGCCACCGGCAATATTATGGCTCCCGACAAGGTACAGGCCTTTGCCACTTTTGAAAAAGACCTGTTGAGCGATCTTATTCCCTATATACAAAAGAAATACCCTGTTTACACGGACCGGGAGCACCGGGCCATTGCCGGCCTGTCAATGGGCGGAGGGCAGTCGCTGAATTTTGGTCTGGGTAACCTGGATAAGTTTGCGTGGATCGGCGGCTTCTCATCTGCAC
>NZ_DATCRF010000462.1:0-7308 GCF_036569125.1 Chitinophaga sp.
AGGAGGATCACGGATTACCTGAACCTGATGAACCGCATGGTTAAAGAACAGATGTTACAGCTGAAGCGCATGGCATTTGAAGCCGGCTCAGATCTCGTTAAGTATTTTGAAATGCTGCCGGAGAGCAGCCGGCTGAAACAGTTATACCTGCAAATGATAAATACGGAATGTGCGGTGGAAAAGGCAAAGCTGGAATCTTCCCTGCGCAGTCAAATGCGGCCCGGCAGCATTGAGGTGAACATCATGACCAAAACAGATAAGAATAATTACGATCCCCATGGCCGGATTATTGAAGATGGCTCGGATGCTGTAGCGGCATTAAGAGGATATGTTAACAGCGATCTTTCCAATTCATCCATTGTTTTTTCTGCGGGTATGAATCCCCGGCTTTACAATTACCTGGAAAAATGCCCGCAGTTCAATGCAGATGAAGATGGGAATTTCAGGAAAAAAGTAACCGTTAAGGTGAGCGATTTCCGCTCTGCACTGATCCAGGGAAAATATCTTGCCAAGAAAGGAATATGGGTAAGTGAATTCAGAATTGAGTCCGGCCTGAACTGCGGCGGGCATGCCTTTCCATCAGAAGGATACCTGATGGGGCCCATTCTCGATGAGTTCAAAGTACGCAAAACAGAGCTGGTGAATGCGCTGTTTGAGCTCTACAACCAGGCGCTGAAAAGTAAGGGCCTTAAAATATTCAAATACCCACCGCACTTAACTATTTCAGCACAGGGTGGAATAGGTACTGCTGCAGAGGATGCGCTGCTGCATAGCTATTATAACCTGGACAGTACCGGTTGGGGCACACCCTTTTTGCTGGTGCCGGAAGCTACAACTGTAGATGCAGTTACGCTGCAGCAGCTGTGCAAGGCGGAGCAAAAAGACCTGGAGCTTAGCCGGCATTCGCCCATGGGCGTAAGGTTCTACTACCTGAAAGGAAGCACGGGGCAGGAGGAAAGATTGCAGCGCATCCGCGATGGTAAACCCGGCAGCCCCTGTACGGAAAAGCACTTGTCCTTTAATACAGAGTTCACAGAACAGCCCATCTGCACCGCCTCCCGCCAGTATCAAAGAATGAAGATCGCGCAGCTGCAATCCCTGGCGCTGCCGGAGCGGGACTACCAGGATCAGCTGCAGCAGGTGCTGGATAAAGAATGTTTATGCGTAGGCCTCAGCAATGCAGCCGCCATAAAATACAATACGGTTTTTATCAAAAAGCTTCCTGCCGTGAATATTTGCCCCGGACCTAACATCATTCATTTTAACCGGGAGGTTTCCCTGCAAACCATGACGGATCATATTTACGGAAGAACCAATTTGCTGGAAGGCCGTGAAAGACCGCATATGTTCCTGGCAGAGCTGGGGCTGTACCTGGCTTACCTGGAAGAGCAGCTGGCAGAAGATAAGAAAGCAGATCAGCTAACGCAAAAAAAGAAATACTACACCGGCTTTTGCGAACAGCTGGCCAATGGCATTGCTTACTACCGCAGGTTAGCCGAAGCAGCTGTGATCACGGATAATGGCTTTTTGCCTGGACTGGATGCAGCAGAAATACGCCTGAATGAAATAAAACAGGGCTATGGTATTAATAGCGCAATACCTGCATAGAATAAAGCAAACTAATAAAAGACAATTTTGTCTTTTATTAGTTTTTGGTTGTATCTTTGTAATAAATAAACCAGTTTATTATGTCTGCCATATCAACGCTGGATGTTACACTGATTGAGCCAAGACTGAAACATCCTGTTATTTTCAATTACTTTGATGCATTACAGCCGGGAGAGAGCTTTATTATTCATAATGATCATGATCCCAAACCGCTCTACTACCAGCTGCTGGGGGAGAGGGGAAACATTTTTACCTGGGAATACCTGGAACACGGCCCTGAAAGCTGGCAGGTGAAAATTGAAAAGGTCCCGGATGATAAAGAAGAGGAAACGGTAGGCGCCATTGCCGCTGCCGATTACCGCAAGGCAGAAGTGTTCCGGAAAATGGGAATTGATTTCTGCTGCGGCGGCAGCAAAACATTAAAGCAGGCCAGCGGGGAAGCGGGCATTTCCGAAGCGGCATTAAAGCATGCGTTACAGGAAGCCGATAAAGCACCTGCATCCCGCTTGCAGGATTTTAGTCAATGGGATCCGGGATTCCTGGCCGACTATATCATTAACACACATCACCGGTATGTGAAAGATAATGCAGCGATCATTAGCGCTCTTGCGCAAAAAGTAGCACAGCATCACGGTAATGCACATCCCGAATTAATTGAGCTGGCAGCAAGGACCGGCTTTTTCTTAAACGACCTGTTAAGCCATTTGGCGAAAGAAGAAGAGACGGTTTTTCCGGTAATTAAACAGCTGGCCGCTGGTGGCAAAAGCCAGGTTTCATTGTCAGCCACCATTGACAGCATGAAAGAGGAGCACGAGGCGGCTGGTGATGACCTGCGTTTCTTCCGCAGCCTTTCCGATAACTATAGCCTGCCGCCGGATGCCTGTAATTCCTATGCTTACCTCTTTGAAAAGATGAAGGAGTTTGAAAGTGATCTGTTCCTGCATATCCACCTGGAAAATAATATCCTGTTCCCTAAAGCCATTGGCTTGGAAGAAGAACAGGGCCGGCAGCTGCGTTGAAAACAAAAGCCTGAAGATCATGTTCACCATTAATCAGCACTCGAAGATCGCCGCTATTATCAGGGCAAATAAAGACAGCATTCCTGCCATCGCCTCCCTTGCCAGGCCGCTTGAAAAATTGAAAAATCCGTTATTGCGAAAATTACTGGCAGCAAGGGTTACCGTTGCTGAAGCGGCAAAAATAGGCGGATGCACTTTACAGGATTTTGCAGCTGTGCTGGCGCCTCTTGGTTTTACATTTGAATTTACGGACAATGCAGGGCATGAAGCAGCGGCGCAAAAACCGGCCTGGCTAACGCACATTCCTGAAGAAAACATAAGGAGTTTTGATGTAAGGCCCCTGCTTGCCGCCGGCAACGATCCCCTGAAAGCAATCATGCAGCAGTACAGTGAGCTGGAAGGCGGCAGCATACTGCGCATTGTTAATTCATTCATCCCTTATCCGCTTATAAAATTACTGGAAAAGAAAAAGGCACAGTGTTTCACCGCAGCTGTAAGTGCGGCAGAGTACCATACCTGGTTTTTAAAACCCGCAGAAGAAAACACCCTGCAAACAGCCGCTGCGGGAAATGTGTTTGTTGAAACGGAACAGTCGTTCGCCACTGTTTGCAGTAATTTTTCAGGAGATCAGATCTCGGAAATTGATGTTCGCCAGCTGGAAATGCCCGGCCCCATGGAAAGGATCCTGCAATACCTGGAGCAACAGTCAGATGGACAGGCTTTGTATGTATACCACAAAAGAGTGCCGGTATACCTGCTGGAAGAGTTGGCAGACAAAGCCTGGCATATCCATATCCTTACGTATTCGGCAACAGATACCCGTTTGCTGATCTTTAAAAACCTTCCGGTCAATGTCTGATATCAGTATAGAAAAGGCGCCGCAGAACATAGCCGTACTTCCTTTTTACGGAACAGGCGCCTTTTTCTTTCTCCTGCTTGCGCTCCTGCTCTTTCTTTCTGCTGATGACCTCCGGGGATTTTATTTCACGCCTCATTTACTGGCCATCGTACATACGGCAGCGTTAGGCTGGGGAAGCATGGTGATATTTGGCGCTGCTTACCAGCTGCTGCCGGTTATCTGCGAAAATGAGCTGTTCAGCATACGCCTTGCCTTTATTTCGTACATACTGCTTTTCCTGGGTGTTAGCTGGCTGGTAGCAGCATTCTGGTATTTTATTCCCGGCGGGCTGATGATAACCGGAGGGGCATTGGTTTTCAGCGCTGCGCTATGTTACCTGGTGAATCTTGGATTAACGGCCGGCGCCTGCAAAAAATACACGGTCATAAAGGGTTTTATCTTTAGCTCGGCGCTCTGGCTGGTAATAACCACCGGCATAGGTTTGCTGCTGGCCATTAACCTTCGCTATCCATTCATAACAGGCGATCATCTTAATATTTTAAAGCTGCATGCGCACGCAGGGCTGGCAGGATGGTTCCTGCAGCTGATAACCGGGGTAAGCGCCAAAATGGTTCCCATGTTCCTGCTGGGTAAATCAAAAAAAGAAAAGCTGCTGCAAAGCGCTTTCCTGTTGCAGAATGCAGGGCTGTTATTTTTTGAGATAGATGCTTTTTTTGCAGGCATAACAGCAAGAGTGCTTTTATATACACTGCTGCTGGCAGCAGGGGTAGGGTGCTGGCTGCTTTACTTATATGATGCCTACCGCCACCGCATGAAAAAAGTGATGGATACCGGAATGAAGCATACAATGTTTTCATTCACCGGGCTGCTGGCCGCGTTGCTGCTTATCCCGGTTATTTATTACAGTGCAGCTCCCAAATGGAGCATCCTGTACGGAACATTGCTGTTCCTGGGATGGATCAGCGGTATCATACTGGGCAAAACTTTTAAAACACTGCCATTTATTATATGGAATGAGCATTACCGGAAACTGAACGGGAAGGTAAAGGTGCCCATGCCTAAACATCTCTATGCTGAAGGGTTATTGAAATACCAGTTCAGCGCTTATATCATTGCATTGTTATTGCTGGTAGCGGGGATCCTAACGGGCAACATGCCCACCATAAGGGTGGCCCTGCTTGCTTTTATAGGCGTGGCATGCTGCTATTGCCTGAACGTAGCAAAAGTTTTAATGCATAAAACCAGAACAGCAGATGGAAATATCAGTGAATGAGCCGTTCTATAATGAAAAGCTGCAGGCCTTATCTGCTTTGTACAGCGTAATGGACCCTGAGCTGATGGTAAATATTGTTGACCTGGGGTTGGTGTATGGCCTGCGCTTTGAAGAGGCCGGCGAACTGCTGGTTACCATGACGCTTTCCACACCTCACTGCCCGCTTGGGGAAGCTATAACAACCGGCGTTAAAAATTCATTGGCGCCTGTGTTCCCCGAAAGAACGGTACAAGTGAAAATTGTATGGGAGCCTGCCTGGGATCCGGAGATGCTTACTGCCGAAGGGCGCTGGCAGCTGGGATGGTAGCCATTTTTTGTGTAAAACCAGCAGTCTTATACCTGCCCTGACTGACAAAAATTTCGGATCCAGGGAAAAAATGACAGGATTGCTGAAAAAAGATCAGCCCCTGAGCGCCTGGCATTCCGGTTGCAAAGAACAAAATTGAAAGGTTGGCCAACCAATATTTAAAAACAATTTATTGTTCACTTATTTAAAAGGAGGTTAACTATGTCACTCATCAAAAGGAACGGGAACACATTCCCTGCATTCCCTGCGCTGTTCGACGACTTTTTTGGCCGCGAGCTTTTTAACTGGGGAAACAATAACTTCTCATCTACCAGCACCACCGTACCGGCCGTGAATATTAACGAAACCGCAGACGCTTTCGAAGTGGAAGTAGCTGCGCCCGGTATGGAGAAAAAAGACTTTAACATTACGCTGAATGGTAACCTGCTCACTATTTCTTCCACAAAAGAGCAGCGGGAGGAAAAGAAGGAAAAGAACTATACAAGGCGGGAATTCAGCTACCAGTCTTTCCAGCGCAGCTTTGAGCTGGCAAAAGATGTGGTGGATGAAGACAAGATCAATGCCCGCTACGAGAACGGATTATTGCACCTTACTATTCCAAAGAAAGAAGAAGCAAAACAAAAAGGGCCGCGCACTATCCAGGTAGCGTAAAACATATTCATATGACTTCAGCCAGCTATGAGATCATCATGAATATGCGGGTGCCGGAAGGTTATATTGAAACAGGCAGGTTTTTTATTGGTCCTGATAAGGAAGCGGCCTGCGAAATGTTTGCCCGGTTGCAGGGGAAGCCCGCCCTTACCGGTACTGCTATGCTGCGGATGGATCTTGTAGAGCAGCAGGAGGGCATTGCCACTGTAATACAGGCCCTGGGCTGTACCCTCTGTGAAGTGTCGGAGAATATGAAGACGATCCTGAGGGAAACATTTAAAATGCTCAATCTTGAGCCTTAGGAACCTGCAACAAAATGAATAAAAAAGCTGTCTGAATAAGGCAGCTTTTTTTATAGATAGCTGGCCCCAATACTAATCCCCTTATACATGCAGGCGCCGGGGCAATAAAGCACTATCTCCCCGCCAGGCGCCCTCCGGATCCGGCTAAAGGAATGCCCGGTTGAAGGGTTGTTTTGTCTAACTCACCATAAAACCAGTTCCCATCGCACAAACCAGGGGCTACTTTTGTTACGCCTGAGGCACACAGAACAGTTTCAGGATAAACAATTAAAAATTAACCTGCATATGGCATCCGCAAAAAATTTTAACCGCCGCCGCTTTTTAAGCATAGCCGCTTTAACCTTCACCGCAGCAAAGCTTGCCCCCTTAAATGCACTGGCCTCCACAGGAAGTCAAGCCAGGGACCATTATAAAAGCACCAGCCAGCCTCAAACCACCTTTACTGAAATTAAGCAGGTGAAGGCCGGGCTGCTGAATGTTGGTTATGCCGAAACAGGCCCTGCGAACGGCCAGGCCGTAATACTGCTGCATGGCTGGCCTTACGACATTCACAGTTACGCAGAAGTAGCGGCATTACTGGCAGCAAAAGGTTACCGGGTTATTGTGCCTCATTTGCGGGGGCATGGCAGCACGCAATTCCTGTCAGCTCAAACCTTCCGGAATGGCCAGCAGGTGGCCGTAGCGCTGGATATTATTGCGCTCATGGATGCGCTCAATATTAAAAAAGCCATTATAGGCGGTTTTGACTGGGGCGCACGCACCGCCAACATTATTGCAGTCTTATGGCCCGAACGCTGTAAAGCAATGGTGTCTGTAAATGGTTATCTCATCAACAACCTGGAGCGCAACAAACAACCGCTGCCGCCTAAAGCGGAATTGGGATGGTGGTATCAATACTACTTTGCCACCGAACGCGGGCTGCTGGGTTATACCGCCAACTGGCACGACTTCAATAAGCTGATCTGGAAAAATGTTTCTCCGAAATGGGAATTTGATGATGCAACATATGAACGTTCTGCTGCCTCTTTTAAAAACCCGGATTATGTTGCCATTGTTATTCATAACTACCGCTGGCGGCTGAGCGTAGCGCCGGGCGAAGCGCAGTATGATGTGCTTGAAAAGCAGCTGGCCGCAGCGCCGGTTATTACCGTTCCTTCAGTTACTTTGGATGGTGATTCAGATGGTGTGGTGCCTGCAGGCGACGGTTCGGCTTTTGCCAAAAAGTTCAGCGGCAAACATGTGCACCACATTATCAAAGGGGCCGGCCATAACCTGCCGCAGGAAGCGCC
>NZ_DATCRF010000463.1:0-7050 GCF_036569125.1 Chitinophaga sp.
ATAAAATACTGCTCATTTCACAAATTGCTTCTATGATACAGTCCGGCGTGCTTGCTGGGCTGGTATTGTTTAAGTTCTATAACATCACCGCCATTATATTATTAGCCATTGCGCAGGGCATTATTAACGCATTTGATACTACTTCCCGTCAATCCCTGATGATAGACCTGATCGATAACAAGGAAGACCTGCCCAATGCCATTGCGCTCAACTCCTCTATGGTAAACCTGGCGCGGCTTTTAGGCCCTGCTATTGCAGGCGTTATATTAAGCGTGTTCGGGGAAGGTATTTGTTTCCTGATAGACTTTCTTACGTTCATTGCTGTGATTATTTCATTGCTGATGATGCGCCTGCAATTACTGGCGCCGCCTAAAACAGATGCCAATATCTGGGAAGGGTTAAGGGAGGGATATGTTTATTTAAAACAATCACCCAACATAGGATCTGCTATTATGATGCTGGGGGCTTCGGGCCTTTTCCTGATGTCGTTCAGTACTTTAACGCCTGTTTTTGCCAAAGAGGTGTTTGGGGGCGATGCAGAAACGTATAGCTGGTTTGCCAGTGTTACCGGCCTGGGTGCGCTGATGAGCGCTATTTATATGGCAGGACTTAAACCCGGCAAAGACCTTTTAAAGATCATTGGCATTGCAGCGGTGGTATTCGGGATAAGCGTGATCCTTTTTTCACGCGTTACATCCCTGCCGCTGGCCCTGTTCTTCATTATGCTTTCAGGCGCAGGTATGATGGGGCAGATAGCCGCTACCAACACTTACGTACAAACCAATGTACCCGGGTATATGCGTGGCCGTATGATCAGCTATTATGCAATGGCTTTCCAGGGTACGCTGCCCATAGGCAGCTTGCTCACCGGTTTGGTGGCGCACAACCTGGGCGCGCCGCTTACGGTATGCTTGCAGGGTACTGCTGGTATTATTTGTGCGGGATTATTTATCTGGGGTATCCGCAGGCGCCGGCAGGCACAGGCGCAAAAGCCCACCCTGGAGTATAGTGATATTGCGTAACACATATTTTTCAAAGCAAAAAAAACATGCTATGGCTATTACCACATTAGACCAACGGACCGCGCTCGTATTAATTGACCTGCAGAAAGGTGTTGCCCAAAATACCGTACCACCGGCAGCAGGCGTAATTGCAAATGCCATCAGTTTAATAACGGCCTTCCGGGCTGCCAAATTACCTATTGTGGCAGTGAATGTGAGCTTTGCGAAAGATTATGCAGATGCGCTGAAAACCCGCACTGAAGAAAAAGGCAGCCGTACGTTTAACGATGGTTGGGATCAGCTGCTGCCAGAGCTGCCGCTGCAGCCGGACGATATTTACATTACTAAGCACAACTGGAGCGCTTTTTATGGTACCGACCTTGACCTGCAGCTGCGGCGCCGCGGTATTACCAATATTGTATTGGCAGGCATTGCTACCAGTATTGGCGTAGAAGGTACTGCGCGCAGCGCACATGAAAGGGCTTACAACCTTACCTTTGCCAAAGACGCTATGAGCGACCGCTCCCTGCCCGCGCATGAGCACAGCTTACAGGTTATTTTTCCAAGAATAGGGGAAACCGGAACTACGGTAGAGATCATTGAGCAGCTGAAGGCGCTGAAGTAATAATAGATATTACATGGAGCAAAAACTCAGGGAACATATCGAAAAAATAGTGCCGCTAACGGATGATGAGTTTGCGTTTGTGCGCGCTCATTTCACTGTTAAAAGCTATAAAAAGCGCGAGTACCTTATCCAGGAAGGTAAAAGCGTAAAGGATGCTTATTTCGTGCTCTCAGGGCTTTTAATGCTGGTATATAACGATGAATCGGGAAAGCAGCATATTGTTTCCTTTGCCATGGAAGACTGGTGGGAAAGTGATTACCAGGCCTATCATATGCAAACCAAAGCCACCATGTCGCTGCAATGCCTTGAAGATACGGAGGTGTGCTGCCTTTCACTGGAAAATTACCGGAAGCTGTGTGCAGGCCTGCAAAAGATGGAACATTTTTTTCTCAGGAAAGCCAATGGTGGCCACATTGCATCGCAGCAGCGCATATTATCTTTCCTTACCTCCAATGCAACGGAGCGTTACCAACAATTAATTAAACGATATCCCTCACTGATCCAAAGAGTGCCTAAAACCCTGCTGGCTTCCTATCTGGGAGTTTCCCGCGAAACGCTCAGCCGCCTTGCCCGCTGATCTTATTTCCACCAGTTTCAAATTGTGATGTTTGTCACGCAGCGGAATGGCCTGTTGTGCCACCTTTGCAGTGTACAATTTTATTAACTGTTTGTGCCTGCTGCAGGGGTGCAAGCTAAAAAGTAAACTCATGGAAAAACGGATCATTAATCCCTGGCAATGGCAGGATGAACGCAGCTATGTGCAGGCCGTTGAAGTAAAACACGCAGAAAGCACACTTTATTGTTCAGGACAGGCAGCCGTGCACGCTGACGGAAAATCCAGCACCGGCGATATGAAAAGCCAGTTAACAGAGGCCATACAAAACCTGGAAAAGGTTATCAGCGAGGCCGGGTATGAATGCAAGGATATTGTACGGTTAAATATCCTTACCACTTCATCAACGGAGTTTTTCGCCTGCTTTGATATTTTCCAGAACTGGATAGCTAAGCATGGCATTAAGCAAGCCACCACTTTGTTTGAAGTAAAAGTTCTTTTTGAAACATTAAAGGTTGAGCTGGAAGCTGTTGCTGTAAAATGATCATCCATAAAAAAAGGGGCTCCGGTTTGCACCGGAACCCCTTTCGCTTCTATATAGTTACACTTTTACGCACTGCAGGTTACGCAACCTTCTTCCATGGTGCAAACCGCGCCTTCCGGAATATCTTCCAGCATGGTTTGGCCCCCTTGCGCTGCGGCTACCACAGGCTCCATTTGCTGGCCGCCCTGTTTTTCTACCGTAAACTGTACGGCTTGTGTGGCTGCCTGTGTACGCAGGTAGTACATACCGGTCTTTAAACCTTTCTTCCAGGCATAGAAGTGCATGGAGGTGAGCTTGGCGGCAGACGGTGTATCTACGAACAGGTTCAGGGATTGTGACTGGCAGATGAACGCGCCGCGTTCTGCCGCCATATCAATGATGGTGCGTTGTTTGATCTCCCAAACGGTTTTATACAATTCCTTCACGTTGGAAGGGATCTCATCTATCTGTTGTATAGAGCCATTGGCAGCAATGATCTTGTTCTTCATGTCATTATCCCACAGGCCCAGCTCTACCAGGTCTTTCAGCAGGTGTTTGTTCACTACCACAAACTCACCGCTCAGTACACGGCGGGTGTAAATGTTGGAAGTGTAAGGCTCAAAACACTCATTGTTACCCAGGATCTGTGAGGTAGATGCTGTAGGCATGGGCGCCAGCAGCAGGGAGTTACGGATACCGTGCTCCACCACGCTTGCTTTCAGTGAGGTCCAGTCCCAGCGGTCAGAGGGTTTTACATCCCACATATCAAACTGCAGGATGCCTTTGGATGCAGGTGAGCCGGGGAACGTTTCATATGCGCCATGTACTTTGGCCATATCGTTAGAAGCGGTTAACGCTGCAAAATAAATGGTTTCAAAGATCTCTGCATTCAGCTTGCGTGCTGCTTCGCTTTCAAAGGGATAACGGAGCAGGATGAACGCATCTGCCAGGCCCTGTACGCCCAAGCCAATGGGGCGGTGGCGCAGGTTGCTGCGGCGGGCTTCTTCTACCGGGTAATAGTTGTTGTCAATGATCTTGTTCAGGTTCATGGTAGCCTGGTAGGTTACCTCGTACAGCTTCTCGTGATCGAACTTGCCATCTATTACAAAGCGGGGCAGGGCCAGGGAAGCCAGGTTACATACTGCTACTTCATTGGCATCTGTATATTCAATGATCTCTGTGCAAAGGTTAGAGCTTTTGATAGTACCCAGGTTCTGCTGGTTGGATTTGCGGTTGGCAGAATCTTTATACAGCAGGTAAGGTGTGCCGGTTTCTATCTGTGCATCCAGGATGGCAAACCACAGGTCCTGCGCTTTCACGGTTCTGCGTGCGCGGCCTTCCTGCTCATATTTTTCATACAGCGCTTCAAACTCAGTACCCCAGCAGTCGGCCAGTCCGGGTGCTTCATGCGGACAAAACAGGCTCCAGTCGCCGTTGGATTCAACGCGTTTCATGAACAGGTCCGATACCCACAGGGCATAGAACAGGTCGCGGGCGCGCATTTCTTCCTTACCATGGTTCTTACGCAGGTCCAGGAATTCAAATACATCGGCATGCCAGGGCTCCAGGTACACGGCAAAGGCGCCTTTACGCTTGCCACCGCCCTGGTCCACATAACGGGCAGTATCGTTAAATACGCGCAGCATGGGGATGATACCATTGGAAGTACCGTTGGTACCACTGATGTAAGAGCCTGTAGCGCGGATGTTGTGAATGCTTAAACCTATACCACCGGCGCTCTGGGAGATCTTGGCGGTTTGTTTCAGCGTATCGTAAATGCCGTCAATGCTATCGCCTTTCATAGTGAGCAGGAAGCAGGATGACATTTGCGGTTTGGGCGTACCTGCGTTGAACAGGGTAGGAGTAGCGTGTGTGAACCAGCGCTCACTCATAAGGTTATACGTTTTAATGGCGGCATCAATATCTTCTTTATGGATGCCTACCGCTACACGCATGAACATATGCTGCGGGCGCTCTGCAATTTTACCGTCTACCTTCAGCAGGTAAGAACGTTCCAGTGTTTTAAAACCGAAATAGTCAAAAGCAAAGTCGCGGTCGTATATAATGTTTGAATCCAGGATCTCCGCGTTCTTCTTAATGATCTCCCACACGTCGTCAGATAACAGCGGAGCAGGCTTACCTATTTTCGGGTCCACATATTCGTACAGCTTCTTCATCGTTGTGGAGAACGATTTTACGGTATTCTTATGCAGGTTGCTAACTGCTATGCGGGATGCCAGCAGCGCGTAGTCCGGGTGTTTGGTAGTTAAAGAGGCGGCGGTTTCTGCTGCCAGGTTATCCAGCTCTGTAGTGGTTACACCATCATACAAACCCTGGATCACTTTTTTAGCTACGTCAATGGAATCCACATACTCTGATGCAAGTCCATAACACAGCTTTTCAATACGTGCGGTGATCTTATCAAACTTTACCGCTTCTTTGCGGCCATCTCTTTTTATTACAAACATGTGTATTGAAATTTAAGAGGTTAGTAAAAAGGGCTATTAGCTATTGGCCGTTAGCTCTTGGCTAGCTAAAAGCTAAGAGCTAATGGCTAACAGCTATTTATTAAAAGTCTTCGTCTAAGCTGAATGTTTGTGTGTCTTTGCCGGACATTACGCCTGATTTCTGATAATCGCCCACACGTTTTTCAAAGAAGTTGGTCTTACCCTGCAGGGAGATCATTTCCATAAAATCAAAGGGGTTAGCGGCATTGAACATTTTGGCGTATCCCAGCTCGGATAACCAGCGGTCTGCTACAAACTCAATGTACTGGGCCATCAGGCGGCTGTTCATGCCTATCAGGTCAACGGGCAGCGCATTGGTAATAAATTCTTTTTCGATGGTTACTGCGTCGCCAATGATCTGGTGTACTTCTTCCTGTGTAAGCTTTTGCTGCAGCATGCTGTATAACAAACAGGCAAATTCGCAGTGCAGTCCTTCATCACGGCTGATCAGCTCATTGGAGAAAGTAAGGCCGGGCATCAGCCCTCTTTTCTTTAACCAGAAAATAGAGCAGAAACTCCCGCTGAAGAAAATGCCTTCCACGGCCGCAAAGGCTACCAGGCGTTGTGCAAAGTTGCCGTTCTCGATCCAGCGCAGGGCCCATTCTGCTTTTTTCTTCACAGCAGGCACCGTATCTATTGCGTGGAATAAGCGATCTTTTTCAGCAGGATCTTTTACGTAGGTATCGATCAATAAAGCATAGGTTTCTGAATGTATATTCTCCATCATGATCTGGAAGCCATAGAAACAACGGGCTTCCGGGATCTGTACTTCGCTCATGAAGTTTACGGCCAGGTTCTCATTCACAATACCATCGCTGGCTGCAAAAAAGGCTAACACATGGGTAATAAAATGGCGCTCACCATCGTTCAGGGTGCCCCAGTCTTTCAGGTCTCCGCTAAGGTCAATTTCTTCTGCTGTCCAGAAGCTGGCCTCGTGCCGTTTATACACTTCCCACACTTTCGGATAATTAATGGGCAGCAATACGAAGCGATCTTTGTTCTCTTTTAACAAGATCTCATTTTCATGGTTCATACGCCAAATATTTTTTATTAACTGTACTCTAAAAATGGATAAGGGGGGTTGACGGGAGATACCTATCCTATGGAGTGAGGAAGGTGTCACTTGCGCCAATACCTTATACGCGAAGGTTAATGACAAATTGTTGCGCCTGGCAGGTATCTGGCTTCCCTGATCAAGAACATCACATGTTGGGGGGATCAGGAATCACAGTAGCGCGTCTGCTCGTGATTCTAACACGATTCCCTATTAATTCCGGGGGTTCATTCCGGAAACCATTGCAACTAAGTCAAGAACTGACACAAATGTAGTACGAAACACATGGGCACCATTTTAAAGTTTTTAACACGTGTGGAAAAAGAAGCTCCTATTTTTGGAAACACAGCGCCCTATTGGGAGAGGATGTGAAAAAGTAATCGTTAAGCATTAGATGCGTTTTTAATACAAGATTTATTTTCTAATATTAACATATGCTCACACTACAACATATACAAAAAAGGTATTATGATAGGCTGATAATCAACATCCCGCAGCTGGAGCTGCCGGCCGGTATTTACTGGATGCAGGGCGGCAATGGCGCGGGCAAAACCACCTGCCTGAAAATTATGTCGGGCTTAATTCCTTTTGAGGGAGAGGTGAAGATCAATACTGATATAAGTAGCAAGCAGCATCCGGTGCGGTACCGGCAGCTGGTGAACTATGCGGAGGCAGAGCCTTTGTTTCCTGCTTTTCTTACCGGGCGCGACCTGGTGCAGTTGCACATTACTACCAAGGGTGCAGGGTATGAAGATATCCACGCGCTATCCACATCACTGGGCATCCC
>NZ_DATCRF010000464.1:0-11490 GCF_036569125.1 Chitinophaga sp.
GTGTATAGTATGGTCCTCGCCGCTGCCGCAGTACGCCGGTACCCTGCGTTATATTGACCTGATGGCCGGCAGAAAGCCGCATGTAATGACGGCCTATAAGAATAACATGGGCAAGGAGGTAGCTATTCACTATACACCCTCCACCTACTTTTATTTGCAGGATAAAAAAGCGGGCATGCCCTGGATCACGCAGCTGCCATTCCCCGTGCAATGTGTAAGTAAGGTGGAAGTAATGGACCAGGTGCAAAGAACGCGCTTTACCAGCCAGTATACCTACCATCATGGTTATTACGATCATGCAGAGCGGGAGTTCCGCGGTTTCGGCCGGGTAGACCAAACAGACACGGAAGATTTTGAGCAGTATAAAAAGCTTTCTAACCCCAATGGCAGTGTGCAGCTGGTAGATACCGGCTTTCACCAGCCGCCGGTGCTCACTAGAACCTGGTACCACACCGGCGCCTTCTTAGATAAGGAAAAGATCTTCAACCAGTTTGCCGGGGAGTATTACAAGAACAATAGTGTGGCAGAGCATACCTTGCAGGACCCTGCTTTACCCGCTGATCTTACGCTGGATGAATGGCGGGAAGCCCTGCGCGCCTGCAGGGGCATGCCGCTGCGTACGGAAGTATATACACCGGATGGCAGCGCGCAGCAGGGTGTACCGTATACAACTTCCTTTCACAGCTGCTTTATTCAATTTTTACAACCGCGCCTGCAAAACCAGTATGCAGTATTTAAAGTACAGGAAAGCGAGGTGCTCACGTACACCTATGAACGAAACCCTGCTGACCCGCGTATTACTCACAGCATGACGCTTGAGGTGGATGAAACCGGCAATGTGCTCAAAGCAGCCGCCATCAGCTACGGCAGAAAAACAACCAACGCTGATCTTACCGCCACAGAGCAGGCAGCGCAAAGCAAAACACTCATCGTGTTTTCAGATAATAAGGTTACCAACAAAATTGATACAGATACTGATTACCATTTACCATTACCCTGTGAAGCATTAACCTGGGAAATTACCGGCCCGGATCCTGCGGCCGGTAATTACTTTACCATCAACGAAATAAAGAATGCCTTTACAACAGCAGCCACTATTCCTTTCCATGCCCTGCCAACACCCGGGAAAACAGAAAAGCGGCTCATGGTGCATACCCGTTCCCTGTTGATGAAAAATGACCTGAGCGGGCCGCTGCCTTTAGGCGTAATGGAATCCCTGGCATTACCGTATGAAACCTACAAGCTGTCCTTAACGCCCGCGATGCGCGATCTTATTTTTGGAGATAAGGTAAATGATGACCTGCTGTTACAGCAGGGTAAATATGTACACCAGAACGATGATAACTACTGGATCCCCGGAGGCACGCAAACCTTTGATGCCGCACACTTTTACCAGGCCACTACTTTAACAGATCCTTTCGGGTATAAAGCACAAATAGTTTACGATGCTGCCTATCATTTTTTTGTGCAGCAAACCACGGATATGCTGGGCAGCAAAAGTGAAGTAGCCGGTTTTAACTACCGCACTTTGTCGCCATACCTGATGCTGGACATAAACGGTAACCGTACCGGCGTACGTACAGACGAGCTGGGCCTGGTGATCAGCAATTTTGTAATGGGCAAGGAAAATGAAAATAAGGGTGACCAGATGGACACCACTACAGCAGAAGCTTCCGCCAATGACCAGCCCTCCATGTTCATAACATATGACCTGACCAATTACCAGGATAACGCTAAACCTAACTACGCAAAAACTACGGTTCGCGAAACACATTTTCACGACAGCCCGCAATCCATTACCCAAACTGCTTATGCCTATGTTAACGGCAGCGGGCAAACGCTGATGCAAAAGATCCAGGCCCCGCCAGGCATAGCCCTGCAGGAAAAGCCGGATGGCGCCGTGGTGGAGGTGGATACTACGCCCAACCTGCGCTGGATAGGCAACGGCCGCACTATAATAAATAATAAGGGCCTGCCGGTAAAACAGTATGAGCCTTACTTCAGTGCAACCTTTGAATATGAGGATAATAAAGAGCTGGTGGAAAGAGGGGTATCGCCCATCCTGTATTATGATTCCGCAGGGCGGTTAATCCGCACAGAGCAGCCGGATGGTACCTTCTCAAAAGTGGAGTTTGACCCCTGGATGGAGCGCAGCTTTGACCGCAATGATACGGTGCTGGAAAGCCAGTGGTATAAAGACCGCATCACCACGCCGCTGCCCGCGATCGCTACCCCGGAGGAGATAGCCGCCGCCAATAAAACCGCCGCGCATGCCAATACACCTGGTGTCACTCACCTGGATGCACAGGGCGTTACCTTCATCACAATAGCCGATAACGGTACAGACGGGAAATATAAGACCACCAGTTTAAAAGACCTTGCAGGCAATGTGCGCAGCATTACAGACGCCCGCGGCAATATAGTGATGCAGTATAAATACGATATGCTGGGTGCACAGCTGTACCAGCTAAGCATGGATGCCGGTGAGCGCTGGACCATTAACGATGTAATGGGTAAGCCCTTAAAGAACCTGGACAGCCGCGGCCACCAGTTCCGTTATGAATACGATACACTGCATCGCCCAATAAAAACATTTTTGCAAACAGCTGCTGCAGCAGAGATCTGTACAGAGAAAACCCTTTACGGCGAAGGCCTGCCAAACGACAAGCAGTTAAACCTTCGCGGTAAACCCTGCCAGCATTTTGATAGTGCAGGGATGGTTACTAACATCAGCTTTGACTTTAAAGGCAACCTCTTACAATCCACCCGCCAGCTATGCAATGAGTATAAAACCAGTATTGACTGGAATACCAATGCAGCGCTGGAGCCTGCAACATACACCTATGCCTCTGTGTTTGATGCGCTGAACCGCGCCATAAAAGTAACAGCCGCAGATCAAAGCATTATTATACCGGCTTTCAATGAAACAGGTCAGCTCAGTAAGCTGGATGTGCAGCTGCAGGGAGCAGCCGCCAAAACAACGTTTATAAAAACCGTTACCTACAATGCCAAAGGGCTGCGGGATAGTATTGCCTATGGCAATAGCACCGCCACTGCTTACAAGTACGATCCTCTTACACAACGGATCACGCAGATCCAAACCACGGGTAAGAACGGAACAGACCTGCTGCAAAAGCTGTTGTACACCTACGATCCGGTTGGCAATATTACCACGATCAAAGACAATGCACAGCAAACCATTTTCTTCAACAACAATGTGGTAAACCCCGGCTGCGATTATACGTATGATGCGGTGTACCGGCTCATTAAAGCAAGCGGCAGGGAACACATAGGGCAAAATCAGCCCGCATCGCCTTTTGATGAAAGCCGTATTAACTTGCCGCAACCCGGCGATGGCGCAGCCCTGCGTAATTACAATCAAAGTTATGCCTATGATGCAGTAGGCAATATCCTGCAAATGATCCATGCGGCAGGCGCCGGCAGCTGGACAAGAACCTACAGCTATGAAACCGGCAATAACCGCTTACATAGCCAAACAACCGGCGGCAGTACAGAAACATTTGCCTATGATGAGCATGGCAACATTACAGCCCTGGCGCATTTACCTTCATTAACCTGGGATGATAAGGATGAATTAAGACAGGTCAACCTGGGTGGGGGAGGTACCGCTTATTATGTATATGACAGCAGCGGGCAGCGCATCCGCAAAGTAATTGAGCGGCCGGGCGGAATAAAAGAGCAGCGTTTATACCTGGGCGTTATTGAGCTGTTCCAGAGAACAGATAATGCCAATAAGGTGCAGGAAGCAATAGCCACCCTGCATATAATGGACAGCGGCGCACGTTTGGCCATGGTTGAAACCAGCACTGTAATAGCCGGCGCCGCAGCATTCGGGCAATTAACCCGCTACCAGTACAGCAATCACCTGGGATCAGCCGCGCTGGAGCTGGATGAAAATGCAACGGTTATTTCTTATGAAGAATACCACCCTTACGGCACTACAGCCTATCAGGCTATGAACGCCGCTATCAAAGCAGCGAATAAGCGTTACCGTTATACCGGTATGGAAAGGGATGAGGAAACCGGTTTGCAATACCATGGCGCGCGCTACTATTTACCCTGGCTGGCCAGGTGGCTGAGCGCAGACCCCATTGGCGTGAACGGCGGCATGAACCTGTACCGTTATTGCAGTAATAACCCGGTAGTACGAATGGATGTGCTGGGAACTGATGACAGCCAGTTCCAGTGGGCAGCAAGCGCAGAGGAAAATAAAGAACGGCATACGCGGCTCATAGGATTGATGAACATCCTTAACGGCCATATTTATTACCGCAAAAGCCAGATCAGGGATATACTTGCAAGGTTTGGAGATGATAAGGTATTGCTGCATTATGGGTTTGATACAGATGAATGGCATACCCAGATGGGCTTGCAGAAAAGCGTGATCAACGCCATCCGGGAATATGATGCAGCGTATCTGGCGCTGACGGTAGGCGCCGCTTCCATGGGCGTACCGGATGATAAAGCAGCAGCTGCAAAGGCAAAGCAGGAGGCCGACTGGCAGGCCAATGTGCGCGGCTATAATTATGTGACCGGCTCAGCGTTGGCTGGGGTAGCCTCGGGCATTGCAGGGATCTTTACAGACGACCCGGAAAAAATTGCCGGCGCAGCAGGTTTAGGCGCCGCAATAGAAGGTGCAGGGCTGCCCCTGGCTACCGGTATTGCAACAAAAGTAAGGGATAATGCCCGGCAGGAGCAGCAGCAGAAGGCAGAGGCAAAAGCGCGTGATCTGGTGGCGCCGTCGTCATCCGGCCAGCGCCCGTCGTCGCCCCCGAATCCCACTTCCGCCAACACCACTGCAGGCCAAACCGGCCCGGCTCCTAAGGGTGATATAAAAGACCTGAAATCTGCCGTTGATATTGGTGGTACACGCATTTTCTATGGCAATCCTCCCGGTGGAGCTCCGCCCATTGCTGCCTGTTTCAAGGGAAATAATATCACCTTTGATTCAGTAACAACCGCAAAAGGTGTTCAGTTGGTATTGGAACACCTGGAACGTGAGAATCCCGGCGCTCATGTATATGGAGGGTCCGGAACGCATGGTACCACAACGGGATACTGGACTGCAACGCATCCGAGCCCTAAGTTGGTGGAACCCCGGTTTTATGCCCAGGATGTATCTTCAATGGGGCAGGGTAAGTTGCCAGGCCTGGGTGCGCGTTTTGTATTTGATGTATCCAAACCGGCGCAGGCATCCTCATTCCTTAACGCAGAAAAAGCTGCGGAACAGGCTCCGCCGGGAACCGTATTTACCATGGCCAACTGGTGCTACAGCACTGCTAAAAAATAAGCGCAGGGGCGCCTGAACGTTATAATAACTATATTGCAAAAAAATCAGGCGCTCCTGTGTTAACTTTATCTGAGATCACCAACGGATCATTGATCCGTGTAAAAGGCAAAGATGTTATTTTCAGCTACGATCTGCTGACCACTACAGATGAGCATTCCCGCATTCTTACCACCAACCTCAATGGCGTAGCATACCTGGAAGCCGTACCCGTGCCCATTTCCGAGCCTTACCTGGTGCACTCCCTGGGCCTGGATAAGATAGATGCCTCCCATTATGTAGGCCGACTGCAGGAATATGTATTTGAATACGATCTGTGGGCCGATGTGCTTATTGTAAAACATGCAAAAGAGAGCTTCATTCTACCTTATGTTGCCGTACTGTTCGTACACGTCTTCCAGAAGATCATCAACGATTATATTATTCAATAACCGGTGATCACATTAATACCGCCGGGATTGGTAATTTGTAGATACCTTAGCAATACCCAAAAAATGCTTATCTATGAACGTAGCTCAATTACCATTCGGTATATTACTGTTAGGAGCACTGGCCGCCTGTAACAGTGGCCAAACATCTACCAACGGCAAAGATTCAACAGGCGCCAATCCCTTTTTTACAAAAAGCAGCCTGCCCTTTGAAGCGCCGGACTTTACAAAGATCAAAGATGCCGACTTTAAGCCTGCCATAGAAGAAGGTATTAAACAGCAGCAGGCCGAAATACAGGCCATTGCAGAGGATACCGCTGCACCCACCTTTGAAAATACACTGGTGGCATTGGAGAAAAGCGGAGCCTTATTAACCCGCGTCAGGAATGTATTTGACCTGCTGGCAGATGCCAATACCAACGACACGCTGGATAAGATAAGGGAAGATGAAGCCGCCGCACTGGCCGCCAATGATGATGCCATTTACCTGAACACAAAACTTTTCAAACGTGTACACGCTATTTACCAGGAGCGCGATAAGCTGAACCTGGATGCTGAATCCAAACGCCTGGTAGAATATTACCACCAGCAATTTGAAATGGCCGGGGCCAATTTATCCGATGCAGATAAAGCAATTGTAAAAAAGCTGAACCAGGAAAGGGCATCGCTCAGCGTAGCCTTTAATGGCAAGGTAATGGCCGGTACCAAAGCCGGGGCATTAGTGGTGAGTGATAAAGCGGCACTGGCCGGTTTAACGGACGATGCGCTGGCCAACGCCGCGCAGGCAGCCAAAGACCGTAAGCTGGATGGTAAATGGCTGCTGCCCTTACAGAACACTACCCAGCAGCCAGCCTTACAATCTATAACAGACAGGCCTACACGGCAGGCGCTCTTTAACGCCTCCTGGACACGCAACGAGAAGGGAGATTCCAACGATACCCGCCAGCTCATTATCCGCCTGGCAGGCATCCGGGCGCAAAAAGCGCAGCTGCTGCACTTTAAGAACTATGCAGCCTATAACCTGCAGGACCAGATGGCTAAAACCCCCGAAGCAGTAACCGCTTTCCTGGCAAAGCTGGGACCTGCCGCCACGGCCAAAGCCAAACAGGAAGCCGCCACCATCCAGGCGCTTATTGACCAGAAAGCCAAAGGCATACAGCTGGCTCCCTGGGACTGGAACTATTATGCAGAGCAGGTACGCAAAGCGCAGTACAACCTGGACGACAACGAGATCAAGCCTTACTTTGAAATAAATTCAGTGCTTACCAATGGCGTGTTCTATGCCGCACATTTATTATACGGGCTGGATTTCAAGGAACGGCACGATCTGCCCGTGTACCAAAAGGATGTGCGTGTGTTTGATGTAATAGACCAGGATGGAAAACAGATCGGCCTTTTTTACTGCGACTATTTTAAGCGAGATAACAAATCCGGCGGTGCATGGTGTAACAACCTGGTAGGGCAATCTAAATTGCTGGGTAAGCAGCCGGTCCTCTACAACGTGTGCAACTTCACCAAACCTGCACCGGGCCAGCCAGCGCTCATCAGCTTTACAGATGTAAGAACCATGTTCCATGAATTTGGACATGCGCTGCATGGCTTTTTCGCGTCCCAGCAATATCCCGCCATTTCCGGTGCGCAAACTGCCCGCGATTTTGTGGAGTTCCCCTCCCAGTTCAATGAGCATTGGGCCATGGATCCAAAAGTGTTCAGCAATTATGCAAAACATTATAAAACCGGTGAAGCAATACCGCAGCAGCTGGTAGATAAAATAAAAAAAGCAGCCACCTTTAACCAGGGTTATTTATTAACCGAAGCGCTGGCAGCAGACGCTATTGATATGGCCTGGCATACGTTGCCTGCAGATTCCGGCGCATGGCCTAAAGATGTGGATGCTTTTGAAGCCGCCGCTTTACACAACGCCGGGCTGGATCTGCCGCAGGTGCCGCCCCGCTACCGTTCCAGCTACTTTTTGCATATCTGGTCAAGTGGATATGCATCCGCCTACTACGCCTACGCCTGGACGGAAATGCTGGCGCATGACGCTTACTCCTGGTTTGAGGAAAATGGCGGTTTAACACGCGCCAACGGGCAGCGCTTCCGGGATATGATCCTCTCGCGCGGTAATACGCTGGATTATGGCAAAATGTTCAGGGATTTCCGCGGGCACGATCCGGAAATAGGGCCGCTGTTAAAGAGCCGGGGATTGAAGTAAACAGCATTTAGCTGTTAGCTATTAGCTGTTAGCAAACACCCAATAGCTAATAGCTAATAGCTAAAGGCTAACAGCTAACAGCTAACAGCTACTCTGCTACCGGAAACGCTACAATCCTCACCTTGGTGCATCCATACGGCACCAGCGTAATTTTTTGTATGGTGCTATCTGTTTTGCCTTTATAAAAGCCGTTGCGGTCTGTTACAGGTTGATAGGCTACTCCGTTCACCGCTTCCCAGCCCGGCAGGCGTTTAGCCGGCGCCGTGATCTGCAGGGGAGCATGTTCCAGGTTCCATATAAAATCATTGCCCGCAGGTTTTACTGTGCTGAACTGTAATTGTTCCGCCGGTTTTTCTACTGAAGCCCGCAGTAATGCATAGTTCCAGGCTCCCTCAGGGTACACGCTCAGGTAATCGCCTTCTTCTGCATCCGTTCCTTTTTCCCATTTTTCGCTGAGCTTTAATGCATATACCAGTGGCCCTCTTTCTACTGAGCGGGAATTACGGCCCCATACCGTGGTGGTTATTTCCATGGGCAGCTGTAAGCTAAGCTGGTCGCCATTTTTCCAGGTACGGTTTACAGTAGCTATTTCCCCGCCTTTGGCATGTTGCAAGGGCTGCCCGTTCAATAGTAAGGTAGCTTCCTTGCACCATCCGGGAATGCGCAGCTGAAAAGGGAAGGCAGCTGCTTTCGGCATGCTTAGCTCAAAACGTACCTGCTCTTCAAAAGGGTAGCTGGTTACTTCGTTAATGGTAACAGCCGTGCTGTCTTTACCCGCTTTAACAGTCAAACGGTTAGGCGCATACGCTAATGCCGCTATACCGTTGCCGGCCGTGGTATACCACAGGTGCTGCGTGAATTTTGTCCAGCCCTGGTGCATATTAGCCAGGCAGCAGGTGTATCCGCTACGCATACCCAGCACATTACACATTTCCCGGTTAAAGGGCAGGGAGAAATCAAAAACACCTCTGCTGATCTGCACCTGGTTAGCCACCTGGAAATACTGTTTGTTATTATAATCATCCGTGGTTTGTGTGGGCAGGGCATTAAACGCCATTTTTTCCAGCGCATCCATGTAAGGCACTTCACCGGTAATGCCAATAATGTTTTCCAGGGAATACATGGCTTCTACTATAGCGCATAGCTCCACGCCCTGCGTAGGGTCGTTACCGTTCAGGTCCTCATCGCCGGAAAAAATACCCATGGGCAGGCCATGCACGGTCATAAGGTCGTGCCAGCCGGTTTGCAGGTTATGCAGGTAGTTCTTATTGCCGGTGCGCTGGTAGTTAATGGCCGGCGCTTTCAGGCCCATGGCCACATTCACGGCATGGCGTTTCATCCAGTCGTCCATATCGCGGTAAGTAGTGGTGCTGATCATCCAGTCCCGGTTACCCATCCAGCTGGTCCAGGCAAAGGATTGTGATTCCAGCAGCTCTGCCAGCTGCAGCAGTTTTGCATCGTGTGTTTTGGTGTACAGCCATTGCGCTATCATCACATTCTCAATACCGCGGGAGGTAGCCCATTCCGTCCATTTACCCAGCGGTGCTGTTTTCAATGCCTGCAGCTGGTAGTGGAAGTACCGGGTCATAAAAGGCAGTACCCGCGGGTCTTTTGTGGCAGTGTAATATTGCTGCAGCACTTTTAGCATCACCATTTTAGGCCACCAGTCCTCACCATCAGCGGCATGTTGCGCATCAAGGGTAATATGCTGTTCCCGTTCTGCTTTTGTAAGCGGGCCAAAATAACCGGAAGGGCGTTGATGGTCCAGTGTCCAGTTCACATAGCGCAGCACTTTTTCCTGCAGGGTTTTATCATCCAGCAGGTAGGCCAGTGGCAGCGCACCATCCAGCCAGTACGGTGTTTCCTCCCATCCATCGCCCTTTCCACCCAGCCAGCCGTTATCCTGTTTCACTTTTTTGTATACTTCATCCAGGTGGCCTGAAGTACCGTTCCGCATAATCACCAGCTGGTTGCGCAGCCATCCTGATGGCTGTATAGCGCCCAGTGGCAGCTCCCGGTAGATGGGTGCAGTGTAAGCGGTTTTTGTTTGCGCAAAAGTTCCCGGTGCTAAAGCAAGCAGGGAAATACTATAGGTTAATAACTTTTTCATAGCTGTTTTGAAGAGTATACAGTCAACGTTGAAGGTAATATCGATAAATATTTTCGTAAATATTTCGCATTTTTACAGCAATTATCTGCAAATCGTTTTACACCTATGGCCGCTGTCATCCTGATCATCTTATCCATCGTCTGCATCCTCATCGCAGGCATCATCGTCCGTATTAACCTCCAGTCAAAGGAATGGAGCAGTTGGGATGATTGATACTACAGCCGTGCACGCTCGTGGTGGAATGATTGTTGAAGCATTCCACATATATGATTCCAAAAGAGCACCAAAACAATACCTCGCACGTATTTTATAAAGAAGCCTTGCTGCACCTGCAGGAGAGCGGCGTACCCTTTATGCTGGGTGGCGCCTTTGCCATGTTCCACTACACCGGCATTTACCGTGATACCAAGGACCTGGATATTTTTTGTGCACCTGCCGATTACCCGGCCATCCTGAAGCTGTTTGCAGCGAAGGAAGGGTACCGCACAGAGTTAACGGACGTTCGCTGGCTGGCAAAAGTGTTTAAAGGCGAATATTTTGTTGATATCATCTTTGCTTCCCCCGCTAACATCTTCCATATGGACGATAGCTGGTTTGAGCGCGCCCCTGAAGCGGAATTTGTAGGCGTAAAAGTGAAATTATTACCGCCGGAAGAGCTGATCTACTGTAAGATCTATGTGCAGAACCGGGAGCGGTTTGATGGCGCAGATATCAATCACGTCATACTCAAATATGGGAAAGAGCTCAACTGGCAGCACCTGCTAACCCGCCTGGATCAGCACTGGCATTTACTGCTGTCGCAGCTGGTTAATTTCCAGTTCGTGTACCCCGCAGATCACCGCGACATTGTTCCCAAATGGCTGCTGGATGAGCTGATCAGGAGAGCGCAGGAACAATATGAGCTGCCCCCGCCCGTAGAACGGGTTTGCCGCGGGCCCATGATAGACCAGACGCAGTACCAGGTAGATGTAAAAGACTGGGACTATAAATCGTACACCATTAAAACCGTATAGCATGGCAACACGAATTGCAGCAGTAGGCGATATTCATGTACGTGAATCGGACAAAGGAAATTGGATCCCGTTTTTCCAGGAAGTATCCCAAAAGGCCGATGTGCTGCTTTTATGCGGCGACCTTACAGATACCGGTGATGAATCCGAAGCGCAGGTGCTGGTAGAAGAGCTGAAAGCCTGCACCATTCCCGTAGTGGCCGTATTAGGCAATCATGATCATGAAAAAGGCCGTCATAAGCTGATCCGGCAGATCATGCTGCAGCGCCATAATGTAACGGTGCTGGATGGGGAAGCTGTGGTGATCCAGAATGTAGGTTTTGCCGGTATCAAAGGTTTTGGCGGCGGGTTTGATAACCATATGCTGTCATTTTTTGGCGAAGGCGCTATGAAAGCTTTTGTACAGGAAACCGTAGAAG
>NZ_DATCRF010000465.1:0-3484 GCF_036569125.1 Chitinophaga sp.
GGGTACGGCTGCTGAGGGTCCAGTTGATCAGCTGCTGGGAAATAAGATCCCCATTGGGCACAACTACGTCGGAACCATCATACGCGGAGATCTTACTGGAGCGGATGCCTATTTCCTTTACCACGCCCGACCGGGTGCCCAGCTCAATTACATCGCCCACTTCAATAGGTTTTTCAAAGGCCAGTATTACACCGGATACCAGGTTGTTCACAATATTCTGCAGGCCAAAACCAATGCCCACCCCTAATGCGCCTATTACAATGGCCAGCTTATCCATCGGTATGCCGGAAGCTGCAAAGGCCAGCAGCACGCCCATCCCCAATACTGCTAAACGTATCAGCAGAATGGCCGATCCCAGTTTTTTCTTTTTACCGGCGCTGGCGTTTTGCCCGGTGTCGCCAAACATATAGGCGATCATTTGTGTAACTACGGTAGATACCCATAACACCAGCAGGAAAATGATCACACTGCTGAACGTAAAAGTGGTGTTGCCAATGGTGCGGTCGGCTCCCAGGAACTCGCGGATCGCCTCATAAATATTATCAAACACATACAGGTTGCGGGCTATCAGCATTAGCCAGGTAATGGTGGCAAACAGGTACAGGAATACTTTTAAGCGCGACTGCACATTCTGAAAATCAATAAAGGAAATAAAAGTGCTGGAATTTTTATTCGCCTCTACCTGCAGGTACACGGCCTCCATCAGCAGGTCCACAAAAAATACCAGGTTAACGGCCATGGTTATACTGATTGCAGCCGTAGCGCCAATGATCTTGGCCGCCGTAACACGGCCGGTTAATACCAGCAGCAGGGAAAAAGCGCTCATCACAATAAACAGCATCAGCATATTGCGGGAATATTTAGGCAGGGCCAGCGTGCTGTGTTTGGTTATTCTGCGTAAACGGATGCCTAATACAATGCATGCAATAGCTGCCAGGAACAATCCCCATTGTTCCGCATTGGTAGCCTGTATAGTAAGGTTATTTAAAAAATAAATGAACAGCAGCGCCACCAGCGCTATCCAGTGGTTCAGCAAATGCCGGGGTATGGAATGGCCTATTACATAGCTCAATGCCGTGATAGTAACCACCCAGTTTAGCTGAATGAACAGGATAGGATATTGCACGGAAAGCAGGCCGGCCAGCGTAAAAACAAAGATGAGTGTACTGGCTGCCGGGAAACGGTATAATATACGGGAGTGCTGTAAAATAGCTTCTGCCTCTGTGGGTGGATGGCGCTGCCGGATCTTACGGGTATTGTTGTATGCCCAGAAAGCAAACAAGCCTGCCAGCAGCAGCCAGATAATAAGCACCGGCCATTGCACGGAAAAAAAGATGAACAATATCTGCAGGTTCTTGTGTACAGAATCCCTTAACACGGTAAAGAACGAAGGTTCCTGCAACTGTTTTTTGGGTTGCCATAAGTAAGTATAATCTTTAATGAACATGCGCCGGCTGAAGTTGTCCAGCTGAAACTCCATATCTCCCAGCAGGTTGTTTACGGCTATATAACGCATGGCCACCTCGTTCTGCAGCAATCCTATCTGCAGCAGGGACTGTTTGTTCGACTTATCAATTTGCCGGAACTTCATAATAAGGCTGGTGAGCTGGCTGATGTAAAAAGTGCGCAGCTCATCCTCCGTAGGCACGGCGCGCATAGCAGTATCCTTACGTACCTGCTGCAGGGTATCGTTAATGTTCACCAGTTTTGCATAGTGCTGGAACAGGTCGTCCTGCCACATTTTTAAAATGCGGTTCAGCTGTACCAGCATTACTTTATTGGTATACAGGTCATGCACATTAGGGGTACTGCCCAAAGCGGCAATATTGTTCTTAATTACATGCAGGGTGGAATCCATTAGCGGCAGCTTCTCCGTAATGTGGGCAGTATCATATCCCCGTTTAAGGGTGCTGCCCAGCTCATTCAGCATAAGCGTATAGCCTTCCAGCCGGTTGATGATAATGGCCACCGCGGTATCTGATACCCGGGAGCGGCTGGTATCCTTCGTGCTTTGTATCACCTGTTTGCTGATACGGGCGCTGTCTGCCAGGGTAGAATCCTGCAGATTTTTTGCGGGCGTTTTTTTCCCTTTCTGAGCCTGTAACCCGGCCCAGGGTAATAATAGTAAAAGCAGCCACAATAGCCGGCGGCCGTGTTTTCCAAAGATAGGCTTGTTCATGGTTACTGTATAAATACCCTGGCAATTTAAGGTATTCCCGCTTACTTACCTGTAGCAATGCCGCTAACAAACTCTGGCATTATTAATGATTACATAATACCGCTTGTGCCAATAAGCCGTTATATTCAGCCTTTAATTATACAATACAACATGGTGAAACAAACTTTACTGCTAGGTACTTTATTGATAGCAATGTCTGAAATGAAAGCGCAAACCACCTTCCCGGTTTTTGATAAAGAAGGCCACCGTGGCTGCCGCGGGCTCATGCCTGAAAACACCATACCCGCTATGAAAAAGGCCATTGATATAGGGGTGACCACGCTTGAAATGGATGTAGTGATCAGCAAAGACAAACAGGTAGTGCTTTCCCATGATCATTACATTAACCCCCTGTTCAGCCTTACACCGGATGGCAGGGAGTTTACAGCAGATGGAACCAATAACTACATCATCTATAAAATGGATTATGCGGAGGTTAAAAAATTTGATGTAGGCTCCAAAGCTCATCCTTACTTTCCGCGCCAGCAGAAAATAAAAACCTATAAGCCATTATTGGGTGAGCTCATTGATTCAGTAGAACAATATGCGCAACAGAAAAAGAACCCGCCCATGTGGTACAACATTGAAACAAAATCTGTAGAAGGGCATGATGGCGAATGGCAACCGGCGCCTGAAGAATTTGTAGACCTGCTGGTGGCCGTGCTGCAGCAGAAAAAGATCACTGACCGGGTAGTGATACAATCTTTTGATAAAAGAACTTTGCAGGTATTACACAAAAAATATCCTGATATAAGAACATCTTTCCTGGTAGGCGATGATAAATTAGGCGGACTGAATGGCGCCCTTACAGCCTTAGGTTTTACGCCTTTTGCATACAGCCCTAACTATAAGCTCGTAAATGCCCAGCTGGTGCAAAGCTGCAAAGAAAAAGATATTAAGCTCATCCCCTGGACACCCGATACCGCTGAAGAAATTGCCCAGCTGAAAGCCTTGGGTGTAGATGGCATTATTACAGACTACCCGGACCTGTTTTAATTACGGATTATTCAATTACGAATTACGAATGGGGTATTTCGTGTGAACTGTTTTTCGTAAAAAGTATTGTTATGAATTATTAATTAAATATTTCTGGCAAACAGCTTTTCCATGAACAACACTAACCCACGCAGCATCCCATTCGTAATTCGTAATTGATCAATTCGTAATTAACTTCACTTTCTCCGCCATCGGTTTCAGCCGCCGGCCTTCAGGCAGCGCCTGGTCTGTATAACCCAGGTAAAAGAAGCCCAGCACTTTATCCTGGTC
>NZ_DATCRF010000466.1:0-6857 GCF_036569125.1 Chitinophaga sp.
TACCTATATGGCGCTAACTGCCAGGGCCTGTGATTATGCAGTGGGAGAAATGAAGAAGGGGAATTTGTAGATGTGCAAATGTGCAAATGTGCAGATGTGCAGATGTGCAAATGTGCAGATGTGCAGATGTGCAGATGTGCAGATGAAATGCAGCGAATATAAAAAGCCCTGACAGCTTTCTAAACTGTCAGGGCTTTGCTTTATAATCAAACATATATCAGCACATTCCCCTCATCTGCACATCTGCACATTTGCACACCTGCACATCTACAAATTCCCCTTCTTCATTTCTCCCACTGCATAATCACAGGCCCTGGCAGTTAGCGCCATATAGGTAAGGGAAGGGTTCTGGCATGCAGAGGAGGTCATGCAGCTGCCATCCGTAACAAACACATTCTGTACTTCGTGCAGCTGGTTCCATTTATTCAGTACAGAGGTAGCCGGGTCGTTACCCATACGGGCAGTACCCATTTCATGCACACATTCCCCGCCAATATAATTATAGTCAAAACCGGAGATGTTGGTAAACCCGCTTCTCTCCAGCATTTCCATGGCGCTTACTTTCATATCCTCACGCATGCTTAGCTCATTGCCGCCCAGCTCAAAAGATATTTTGGCCTGCGGTAATCCCCAGGGATCCGGCCTGGTATGATCCAGTGTTACGCGGTTATAGGCATAGGGCAGCATTTCGCCCCAGCCGCCTAACCACATGGTCCACTTACCGGGTGCGGTAATGGCCTTTTTAAAGTCTTCCCCAAAACCGGGAACATTGTAATTATCCATCCAGGCCTCACGTTCGCCATAGCCCTGGTAGCCAAAGCCCCGCACATAATCCGGCATTTTGGTGGCTTCATCCAGGTTGCGGAAGCGCGGTATGTAAATGCCGGTAGGCCTTCTGCCAACATAATAGCGGTCATGCAGCCCGTCAAAATCCCCTTTGGCGCCTACTTTAAAATGATGGTCCATCAGGTTGCGGCCTACCTGGTCGCTGCCATTACCCAAGCCGTTGGGGAACGCATCTGACACAGAGTTCAGCAGAATGGCCGCTGTGGCTATGGTAGAGGCATTCAGGAAAATAATGCGTGCATAGTACTCGTAAGATGCTTTGGTTTCCGTATCTATAACGTTAACGCCTATAGCCTTTTTCTTATCCTTGTCATAAATAATGGATGCCACGGTTGAAAATGGGCGTAACGTAAGATTACTGGTAGCTTTTGCTGCCGGCAGGGTGGAGGCATTGCTGCTGAAGTACCCGCCATACGGGCATCCGCGGTGGCACAGGTTACGGTACTGGCAGGGCAGCCGTCCGTTCCAGCCTTTGGTAAGATTGGCTACACGGGCAATGGTCACCAGGCGGTCATTGTATTTCTTTTTCAGCTCTTCGCGGAAGTGCAGCTCCAGGCAGTTCATTTCCATGGCCGGCAGAAATTGTCCGTCCGGCAAATGCGCCAGGCCTTCTGCCTGCCCGCTGATGCCGGCATAGGTTTCCACATAATCATACCAGGGCGCAATATCCTTATAACGGATCGGCCAGTCTACGCCATTTCCATCCTGCGCATTAGCGGCAAAATCAAGGTCGCTGAGGCGGTAACATTGCCGTCCCCAGGTAAGGGAGCGCCCGCCTACCTGGTAGCCGCGTATCCAGCTAAAAGGCGTTTCCTGTATGTAGGGATGTTCATGATCCCGCACAAAAAAGTGCCGGCTGCTTTCGTCATAAGCAGCGCTTTGTACCGGGTCGGCCATTACATCTTTTTCCGGGTTGGTGAGGCGGTGTTTAAAATCCCACGGGTTCAACAGGGTGGTGGGATAATCTTTAATATGCTCCACGTTCCTGCCGCGTTCCAGTAACAGGGTCTTTAATCCTTTTTCACACAGCTCTTTGGCTGCCCAGCCCCCGCTTATGCCGGAGCCAATAACAATGGCGTCGTAGGTATTAGCCTTTACGACCTTAAGGTTGTGGTTCATTACAAAACTGTATTCGGTATAATATTATAAAAAAATCCGGTTACCGTAGTAACCGGATTTATGATCTTGGATTTACGGTCTTAGATTTAATAGCAGCAGGCATTATCCGCTGCGGTCAGATTTAAAATCTAAAATCGTAAACCCAAGCTCTGAAATCCTATTTTTTAATTTGCTTTAGATGCTGACCAGGGCAGGCATTATGCCCGCCCCGGTCAGATCTGAGATCGTAAATCTAAAGATCTAAAATCCTCAATGTCTGATCAGCTTGATCGTCTTCACGGGTTTGTTCTCAGAAAGGATCTGCAGCAGGTACAGGCCATTGCCCAGTGCATTGCTGCCTACATCTATTCTTTCCTGGTACACACCGGCACTTCTCTTACCAAGGTCTCTTGCCAGTATCAGGCGACCGTTGCCATCCAGTAAGCGGATGAGTATGCGGGTTTCCTGTTGCTGGCGGATTGCCAGGTTAATATAGCTGCTGAACGGATTCGGATATACATTTTCAACGGTTACTCCATCTGCACCATCTGTCAGGGTATTAGCGGCCTGCTGTAAACCAGGTGCCAGGGCGCCCATGATACCAACCGTATTGGTGCTGCGGCCATTGGACATTGTGCCGCCGTTATTCGGCAGGCTTTGCAGGGTGGTGCTGTCATCCGGCGGGAAGGCCTTGATCACCATGGCATTAATGTAGCCGTAGTTAAGGGCGGTGTAAACCGTGATGGTTACTTCACCATTGCTGTTCGGTACTACATTTTCTATTGTAACAGTGTTGCTGGTATTATCATTTGCATCCAGTGTTACCACCTTGGTGCCTATCTTGTACGCCGTTACCCTTGTGCCACCGCTGGCGCGGCTGCCCAGGAAGGTGAAGGAGTACTGTTTAGTAAGATCCAGGCCGCTTACCAGCATAACAGCAGTATCTGTTTCTGTGTAGTAAGATTCAGCCAGCACCTTATCAGGATATACGCCGCTGTTATTACCTGTTTGTGCGCCTGCCGGGTTGGTACCGGTAAAGTTATTCACAATGCTCAGGTCCACGCTGGTAGTGTTGCCTACATCATCCCTGAGGTTATTCCAGGCCAGGCCTGCGTTTGGCAGGGCAGCAGTAGCATTCCACGGCGCACCATAGATCTGGGTAACCGTAAAGTCTACATAGATGCCGTATGCCAGTGTACCACCTGCTGCAATGTTGCTGTAGGCCGACTGTACACCGCCTGCTATTGCCCTTACCTTGTAGTAGAACACAGTGTTGGGCGCCAGGCCGGTATTGGTGTAAGTGGTCACATTTGCACCCACAGTAGCCAGCAGGCTGTAAGTGCCGTTACGTGTGGTTGAGCGCCATACTTCATACCCGGTTTCGTTGTTGGACTTATCTGCCCAGGTAAGCTGTATGTTGGTCCTCGAGTTAGAGGTTGCTACCAGGTTGGCCGGTGCTAACGGTGTACCATCATCTACATAAGACTGAATTACAAAAGCATTCAGGTATGCGGCAACGGAGCCGGCAGCCTGCCTTACGGTAAAGATGATATTACCGTCGGCATCTGGTGTAAGGCCGTTGAGCTGTACTGTGTTGCTGGTATTGCTGGCTGCATTGAGCGTAACGGTTTGTCCGCCTGCACCGTAGGTAGTGTTGCGGTTGTCGGATACGCTTTCGCGGCTGCCAAAGAATACCAGGTTGTATTTGCGGGCAGCAGACAGGCCGCTGATGCGGATGCGTTTGTCGGTGCTGCTCTGGTCATAGAAGAACGTGTGCATCACGTTATCCGGGAATACGCCGGAGTTATCGCCGGTTACTGCGCCTACATTGTTAGCGCCGGTGAATATATCCAGGATGGTTACGTTGATGCCGCTGGCGGCGCCTGCTTCATCCTGCATATTATTGATACCTGCATTGGTGTTGGGCAGCGCATTAAAGTTGTTCCATGGTGCGCCGGCAGGTTCTACCAGGTTACAGTTCACGTAGACAGAGGTGATCTTCTTATCTGTTACCTGTACGGTAAAGGTCTGCGTACTGGAGCCGCCCTGGTTGTCGGTAGCTTTTACAGTAATGGTATACTTACCAATGTCTGTACCGCCGGGAGCCAGGTTAATGTTACCGGTGCCGTTGCCGGTTGGCTGCAGGTTAGCAAATGCAGGCAGGCCGGTAGCTGAGAGCGTGATCACATCGCCTGCTGCATCGGTAGCTGTTACAGGTATCTGCAGTACAGCGTCCGTCTTCATGCTTACGTTGGCAATAGCAGCCAGTACCGGCGGCCTGTTTGGTATAGCCACTGCAATGCTGTCTGTATATGGAGAGGCGCCATATTGGTTAAGCGCTCTTACCTTATAGTACCAGGTTTGACCGCTGGTAGCATTCGGGTCTGTGTACGTAGTGTCGTTGGCGTTAGATGCGCCGTTATTCAGCACTGTGTATGCACCGCCCTGTGTTGCTGCACGGGATACTTCGTAGCCGGTTTCATTGTACGCCTGGTCTGACCAGGTAAGTTTAACGCCATTGGTCAATGCAGTACCAGCCAGGTTAAGCGGTTTGGCCGGCGCCGTTGAATCATCAAAGGCTGCATTCACCACCATGGCATTGATATAAGCATAAGTGGAGCCGGATGCCGGTGCTATGCTGATAGTAATGCTGCTGTCTGCACCCGGGCTTACGGAATTGATATTAACGGTTTGCGTTGAGTTATTGGTAGCATTGAGCGTTACGCTTACACCGTTAATGGTGTAGCTGGCTACGCGGGCATCGCTGATACCGGCGCGGCTGCCAAAGAACGTAAAGCTGTATTTGTATTTGGAGTTCAGGCCCGTGAGGCGGATCGATTGCGCCACGCTCTGTGTCCACCAGCTGCTGGTCATTACATTAACCGGGTATACGCCGGCAGTGTTAGCACCCTGGTTGTTGGTATTGCTGCCACCGTTTATGGTTTGCCATGGCGTAAGCACGCTCATGGAAATACCGGAGTTCTGGCCATTGTTGTTAAGCAGGTTCGGGAATACATCGCCCTGTGCCGGACGTTTGTTGGTATTATTCCATGGAGCTGCTCCCTGGTATGCGCCATCTGTGAAGTTCACATATACCGCATAGTTCGGGTTCACATTGGTTACAGTGATCGTAAAGTCTTTGCTGTCAATGCCGCCTTTACCATCATCTACCTTTATGGTTACCGGGTAAGCGCCGCCATCGGCATAACCGGGCGCCAGCTGTATAGTGGCGGTGTTGCCGTTAGGTGTAAGCGTTGCAAACGCAGGTAAGCCGGTGGCGGTCCAGTTGGTAGGATCGCCGGCATTCTGATCGCTGGAGCTGAGGTTTACTGTAGCGCTGCCTTTTTCGGCTACGGTTACATTATTGATCGGGCTCAGTACCGGCAGGTAGTTATCATTTACGTTAAGAACAAATGTCTTGTTGCTTACGCCGCCATGCTGGTCTGTAGCTGTGATCTGGATATTATAAGTACCCTGATCGCCCACGCCCGGGTTAAAGGTAAGGAGGATACCGCCGCTGCCATCATCTCCGTAGGAAACAAAGGCCGGTGCATTGGTAGCCGTGAGGCTTACATCTTCTTCATCCGGATCGCTGGCGCCTACGTTAAAGGAGAGGGTAGTGCCATAACGCATAGTCCTGTCAGGAAGGTCGGTGATCACCGGCAGGCTGTTTTGCGTAAGCGTATTCACCTCGTTGGAGTAAGCGCTGTTACCGCCGTCGTTCTTAGCCCTTACGCGATAGTAGTAACGTGCGTTGGGGAACAGGTCCTGATCGGAGTAGGATACATTTGCTGTTGCATTCGCAGCCGTAGTGGCTATGAGCACGTAATTGCTGTTGTTGTTGGCGGAACGGTATATTTCAAAACCAGTTTCGTTGCTGGAATTGTCTTTCCATGTCAGGTCTATCTGCGTACCCGAAACCGCTGTAGCTGCAAGCGTATTGGGCGCAGTGGGTATTGATGGCAATACCTGCGTTTTGCCGCTGGCAGAAGAAGAGTTGGAAGAAGCGCCGGCCAGGTTAATTGCTTTAAGCCGGTAATAATAAGTGGTATTGGCATTCAACGTGGTATCTGTATAGGTGGTCACGTTGGGGCCTGTTGTTGTAACAATATTATAAGTACCGTTTGAGCTGGTGCTCCTGTACAGTTCAAAACCTGTTTCATTGGTACTGTTATCCTTCCAGGTTACACGCAGGGCCTTGTGCGATACTACTGCAACAGCTACCTGGCTGGGTGCTGACGGTGCATTGCCCAGGTTCAGCGTATCAACGAAATACTGTGCAGGTATGGCCTGGCGGAGGAGTATTAAGTTGGGAGTATTCTTCCAGTACAGGGTAATGTTATCCGAACCGGTTGCTTCAAAATAAGTAACAATGATCGGGTACGTGCCTTTGGTAAGGTTAATGGTGCCTTCCCTGTATTGTGAGTTGTGCAGGCCATCATTATCCACCAGCGGGGTAGCGGCAGGATCATATACTTCGCTGCCGATGTATACCCTGCTGCCCGCATCTGAGTTGGTTTCAAATGTGTAGTTACCACTTGTGGGGATGTTGATCCATCCCTGCCACATGAATGCAAACCGGTCGGTTTGTGTTCTTGGGCTGGTGCTTACGGTGGATACTACGCCTGTTTTAGCGGGTGTTAAGGTATTAAAGTCGGGCAATGCCGTCCAGTTGGCGGTAGTGGTGTAGTACTTGTAGTTAAGACCATTTTGATAGGTGGCTACCGTTACCTGGTTACTGGCCGGAGATTCGTTGCCGGCAAGGTCCCTGGCCTTGATCACAACGGCGTAGATCTGTTTGGCAGCTAAGCCGTAAGCGGTGAAGGAAGTAGTGCCGGCAGGAACAGTGAAGGTCTTTTTGCCGTTAAAATAAATATCGTATTTATCAATACCAACATCGTCTGTAGAGGCGG
>NZ_DATCRF010000467.1:0-5854 GCF_036569125.1 Chitinophaga sp.
ATCATGAGCTGATAGCAGGCCACCACCTGCAGATGTACATGAACCGCCGCTACAAAGCATACCGGAATTTTGATACGCCGTTCTGGATAGAGGGCTGGTCGCTGTACTGGGAAATGTTGTTGTGGGATCAGCAGTTCCCGCAATCGCCCGAAGACCGTGTGGGTATGCTGTTCTGGCGTATGCACCGCTGCGCGCGCATTATCTTCTCCCTTAATTTTCACCTGGGCAAATGGACGCCCCGGCAGTGTATAGATTTTCTGGTTGACAGGGTAGGGCATGAGCGGGCCAATGCAGCCGGCGAAGTACGCCGCTCTTTTGTAGCAGGCCTGGGCTATAGCCCTTTATACCAGCTGGCTTACATGATCGGCGGCCTGCAGTTCTATGCGCTGAAAAAGGAATTGGTGGATAGTGGTAAAATGAGCTATAAGCAATATCATGACGCAGTGCTGCATGAGAATGAAATGCCGGTGGAAATGCTGCGCGCTATTCTTACCAATCAAACCATTAATAAAGATTTCAAAACTAACTGGCGGTTTTACCAGATAAATAAATAGAATGTAAAATGTAAAATTTCAAATGTAAAATGTGAAAGGCGGGACGACCAGCATTAAGACTTTTATATTTATGATTTTACATTTGAAATTTTACATTTTTAGCTGTCCTATTCCACGTCATTGTAGCTTCTAAACTATTTTACAATGAAGAAATTACTTTTTTCCATCCTGCTGTTACACACAAGTTATAATGCCCTGCTGGCACAGTCTTACGTACCGGAACGGCAGGAAAAGATAATGAAGGTGGCCGCTAAGGTGCCGGTACATGCTTACAGCTTTAACCTGAAAGATGTACAGATCCTGGACGGGCCTTTTAAAAAGGCGCAGGATGCGGATGTTGCTTACCTCTCGTTATTAGAGCCGGACCGTTTGCTGGCCGATTTCCGGGAACATTCCGGGTTGAAGGCAAAGGCTAAACGCTATGGCGGCTGGGAATCATCCGGCCTGGCAGGTCATTCACTGGGACATTACCTCTCTGCCTGCGCTATGCATTATGCAGCAAGTGGCGATAAGCGTTTTCTCGAAAAAGTAAATTATATGGTAAGCGAGCTGGCAGAATGCCAGCAGCATCGCAAAACAGGTTATATAGGCGCTATTCCCAGTGAGGACAGCATCTGGCAATTGGTATCCGAAGGGCAGATCCGTTCCCGTGGGTTTGACCTCAACGGCGGCTGGTCGCCCTGGTACACGGTGCACAAGATCATGGCCGGTTTGCTGGATGCCTATATCTATTGTAATAACCAGCAGGCATTGGATGTGGAAAAAGGCATGGCCGACTGGACGGAGAAAATAGTAGGCCACTTACCGGATTCCCTGGTGCAGAAAATGCTGCTGTGTGAATACGGTGGCATGAATGAAGCGCTGGTGAACACATACGCCCTTACCGGTGAAAAGAAATACCTGGACCTTTCCTACAGGTTCCACGACCGCCGTGTGCTGGATTCACTGGCCCTTCAGCAGGATGTGCTGCCAGGTAAACATTCCAATACGCAAATACCCAAAGTAATTGGCTGCATACGCCGCTATGAGCTCACAGGCGCAGACAAGGATAGCATTATTGGCCGTTTCTTCTGGAACACGGTTACACAGCACCATTCCTATGCACCGGGCGGTAACAGTAACTATGAGTACCTGGGCCCCCCGGACCAGCTGAACGACTATCTCACAGAAAACACCATGGAAACCTGTAACACCTACAACATGCTGAAATTAACCCGGCATTTGTTTGCGTTGCAGCCTGCAGCTAACCTGATGGATTTTTACGAACGCGCATTATACAATCACATCCTTTCTTCCCAGAACCATGAAAGCGGTATGATGTGTTACTTTGTGCCGCTGCGAATGGGCACCCGTAAAGAGTTCAGCGATTCGTTCCACACCTTTACCTGCTGCGTGGGCTCCGGTATGGAAAACCATGTGAAGTACGGCGAGAGCATTTATTTTGAAGGTACAGATGGCAGCCTGTATGTGAACCTGTTCATTGCATCGCGCCTGAACTGGCAGCAGAAAGGCATTACACTGGAGCAGCAAACAAAGCTGCCTGCCGGCGATAAAGTAGCATTTACCGTTACCGCTAAAAAGCCGGTTGCATTTGCTTTACGCATCCGCAAGCCACGCTGGGTACAGCAGGGTATGCAGCTTACGGTAAATGGTAAACCGCAGGCCACTGCCACCGGTGACGATGGTTACATTGTCATTAACCGTACCTGGAAAACCGGCGATAAAGTAGCGCTTACCTTACCTATGGATGTGTATACGGAGGCAATGCCCGATAACCCCGGCCGCGTAGCCCTGTTCTACGGCCCTGTAGTATTGGCCGGACAATTAGGTAATAAAGAGCCGGATCCGGTAACAGGCATACCGGTATTTGTAACTGCTGAAAAAGATGCCAACAAGTGGCTGCGTACAGATGATGCGCAATCCCTGGTGTTCCATACCAGCAATATAGGCCAGCCGGCAGATGTAACGCTGGTGCCGTTCAACACCATTCAGAATGAATACTATAGCGTGTACTGGGATGCCTTTACCCCCGATGGCTGGAAATCGCAGCAGGCTAAATACGAAGCAGAAAAGAAGAAGCAGCAGGAAATAGAATCCCGCACAGTGGATGCGTTGCGCATAGCGGAAATGCAGCCGGAGCGTGATCATAATTTCACCACCAGCGATAAAACCACCACCGGCGAAGAGCATGGTAAAAAATGGAGGGCCGTGTGGGACGATGGATACATGCAATTCACCATGAAGGTGAACCCGGAAAAGGAAAACAGCCTGCAATGTACTTACTGGGGTATGGATAACCGTTATTGTAAGTTTGATATATTAATAGATGGCGTGCAGGTAGGTACCGATGATCTGAATAAATATAAGGCCAGCAGGTTTTATGATGTGGTGTATCCTATTCCGGCGGAGCTTACCAAAGGCAAACAAACCGTTACGGTAAAGCTGCAGGCGCGGAAAGATAATCACGTAGGCCCGGTGTACGGCACCGTAAGAATGATGCAACAACCATAGTAATACAGCAGTTACGTAAAAAGCCAGGTAACCATATGTTGCCTGGCTTTTGCATTTACCGGATCCTTATCCGGGTGAAATGAGGTGTTTTTTTGTAATATTAAGACAGGCAGGCATGCAATGAATGTGCTATTTTTTTAAATAGGTACTCAGTATTTTACTATATTGTTATGATTTTTTAGTTCTTTTTTGTTTATTTATGTGTCAGAAATGGCAGAACCGGCAAAATATTGAACATTATTGATAAATATAATTTGTTTGATGATGCAGCCATGACTGCATTGCTAAAGGAGGGAAATAAAACCGCCTATGAAGCCATCTACAACGAATACTGGCCCAAACTTTTTTCGTATATCTATAACCGTTTAAAGTCCAGGGAAGCAGCAGAAGAGATCATCCAGGAAGTGTTCTTTTCACTTTGGATGAAACGCGCTACGCTCGATCTCACGCATTCATTATCCGCTTATTTATTCACCGCTGTTAAATACCAGCTTTTTAATTATTTAAAGTCCGACCAGGTGCGCAGGAAATATGCCAGCCAGGCTTCCGTGCCGCTGGCCGATAATTCCAACGAAGAAAATATAGCGGCTAATGACCTGAAGAATACCATGGAAAAAGAAATTTCCAGGCTGCCGGAAAAATGCCAGCAGGTATTCCGCATGAGCCGCCAGGAACACCTCTCCATCAGCGACATTGCAAGCACGCTTAACATCTCCCATAAAACCGTAGAGAACCATCTCACCAAAGCATTGCGCCAGCTACGAATGATGCTGGGGCATTACTTCTGCCTCTTATTGATCATGTCCTCTTTTTAATTCGCTGTACCCGGTACCGCTGCATTCCACTTTTCCATTTTACATTTATGATTTTACATTTTTTTTTGAAGATGAGTAGGTGTTTGTACCCGCTCAGTGTACATATATATAGAACACACCCATACAGCCATTGTAAATTTCAAGTTCCGGGAAACTGATGAATAACAAAGAATTGAAAACATTGATCGATAAATATCAGAAGGGCGCCCTGAGTGCGGAAGAATCTGTTCAGCTGGAACAGTGGCTGGATGCAATGGCAGATGAGCAGGCATTTGAAGCACTGCCGGAAGCGGAAAAAGAAGCAGCCCGTACACAGGGGTATGAGCGGCTGCTGGCGCGCATTGACAAAACATCACGGCCCACTGTAATACGCCGCCTGTTCACTAACGCGCGTAGTGTAAAGATCGCGGCATCTGTAGCCTGCCTTATTATTGCAGGTTTCCTTTTTAAAAATAGCTTGCTGAACGTAATAGCCCCGCACCGCCTAACGGCAATGACGAGTACTGCGGGGAAAATAAAGAAGCACATATTGTCTGATGGATCAATTGTTTGGTTAAAGGGTAACAGCAAGCTTGTTTTTCCCGTTACATTCGGCAACGGCAGCCGCACGGTAACCTTACAGGGCGAGGCGTTATTTGAAGTAGCAAAGGATGCCGCACACCCTTTTCAGATCCATTGCGGTACGCTTACCACCACGGTGCTGGGCACCAGCTTTAACATACGCAGCACCGGTACAGAAACGCAGGTGGCAGTGCTTACAGGTAAAATATCGTTAAGCGCGCCACAGTCAGGGAAGATCATCCTGCTGCCTAACCAGCAGGCCACTTACTCTGAGCCCGCAGCCGCCATAGCAAAGGATCACAATAACAGCGCTTCCGTTCATGAGCTAACAAAAGGAACAGAATACGACATGGCATTTAATGATGTGCGTATAGCAGACGTAGTGCCGCGGATAGAGAAAAAATTTGATGTAGAAATAGACCTGCAGGATGCAGGCATCCGGAATAATCTGATAACAGCCGACTTTACAGACCAGTCATTAAAAAGTACGATGGAGATGATCAGCCAGGCGCTCAACCTGGAATTTGAGATCAAAGGAAGATCAATTTTGCTAAAGCTAAAAAAAGAGTCATGAACGGGTATCAACCAAAATCACACTTAAAAATTCAGCCTATGACCAGGGTAACAGCCACCCACAGCCTTACGCATGCAACTACCGGTGAACAGCAGCGCAGGTAAGTAATCACTACCTGTAGCCAGGTAAATCTATTGGAAGTATTGCTTCAGGAAAGAGAAGCATAAGCTCCGCTTTTGTCGAAAGTGAAGCTATTGGGAAACCGCGTGTCAGCGCGGCAGGGAATTCCTTTGTCTTAATCAACCAGAAATCTCACAAAGAAAAGGGCTATGCACAAACATTTAAAGACAAATACCTGTCTGACCAAACGCATGAAAAGAACATCGTTGAACCTGATGATAGGTGTGTTATTGTCCGGTGTCACCTATGCAAATGCGGTTTATTCACAAGGTATTCTCAGTAAAAAGATCTCATTGCAGGCAGATGATATGAGCCTGAAGCTGGTGCTTAACCAGATCCGCAGCAAAGCAGCGGTAAAATTCGTTTACAGCTCCAGCCAGATAGCGCTGGACAGAAAAGTAACTGCAAAAGCAAATGAAGAGGAATTGGGCAAAGTGCTGAACCGCTTGCTGGGTAAGGATATTGATTATGTTGTGAGCAATGAAGGGTTCATCATCTTAAAAGATAATCACGACGGCGCTTCCGTAAAACCTTTTGCGGCTAATGACATGGCAGCTTTGCGTCCCGTGGCAGACACCATCATTAAAGGCAAAATATTAGGGGAAACGGGTGAGCCATTTCCCGGCGCCACCATTGTAGAAAAAGGGAGCAGCAACGGCGTGGCCTCCGGCGTGGATGGCAGTTTTACCCTTAAAGTAAAACAGGGCGCTACGCTGGTG
>NZ_DATCRF010000468.1:0-4038 GCF_036569125.1 Chitinophaga sp.
ATCTACCGGGTGCATCCGCATGGCATTGATCTGGCTTATGTGCCAAAGGATCAGTTAAGTTATGAATTGTGTTTCCGGGCGGTTAGCGGCCATCAGTATAACTATAATCATGTGCCTGCAGCTTTTAAAGATGAGCGCATGAATATTGCCCTCATTGCCGGTGGTAACCTGCAGGATACGCACTGTAAGGATCTTCCTTCAAGGTACTATACCAGCGGATACATTAAACAGGCCATAGACCTGGGAATGCATGTTATCAAAAACATTCCTGCCCGTTTGGTTAGTAAGGAAGTATATGAGTATGCTGCCGCAAAATACGGTCAGGAGCCTGAATGGCCCTTTATTGTGGAGCAATATGACCGGCAAAGATGGCGCAGGGCATCGGAATCAGAATTTGATTACGACACCTTCAGCAAGGTATGGGCCTGCTTTTGGGATGAGGAGTTTATTATTAAAGCAATTAGATCCGGTGAGCGCATTTACGACCTGCCGGCGGAATACCTTACTCAGAAGATCTGTGAGATCGCTGTTGCAAAGGATTCATATGATTTCCAGTTTGTGCCTGAACACCTGGTAACTCCAAAGATGTGCGAAACCGCCTGCGCTATGGATTATGGCGCTGCGCTTGAGTATGTACCCTTGGCCTTACGTAATGCAAAGGTATGCGAGCTGGCTTTAAGCAGGGATATCGCTAATATTAAATTCATACCCATTGCGCTGCGGACTATAGCATTTTGTACAGCGGCCATTTTAAAAGACAGTGGCCTGAGTAAATATGTTCCGCATGAGCATTACGAAGCAGCCTTTGAAACACTTTTTGTAAGATATAAGAACCGCTTTTCCCCAGACTACCTGCTCCTGAACTGGGGCTTAGGGCGGATCCTGAACAGGAAATATGAGGCGGCAAGGGCGAAGCTGGCAGAAGTGGAAAATGCAGCCAGCACCCGTGACGATTACCGTCATCAGGCTGTTTATTACATTGGCTGGAGCTACTTCCTGGAAGGTAACACCGATAAAGCCGGTGAATACTGGCAAAAGTCGCAGGACATTGCCAAATCACAGAAAATAGAGGAGGAGTACTGGTTAACATATCCCTATGCAGGCTTTCAGTTACCGGCTGTTCCTTCGGTATATGAGTTCAGCCAGGCGGAATTTGATGAGCGGATGAAGGAAGCAACTTTGCTGGTGCAGGATAATAGCTATGCAGCTGCAATTGATATACTTTCCCTGGCCGAAAAGCAGCTCAGGGATGCACAATGTTCAGAAATGAGATTGTGGGCCTATGTATGGGATTACCAGCGCTACGCGCTTTATGAAGCGGGCCGGAAAGATGAATCGCTTGCACTTTGCCGCAGCGTTATTGCCGAACTGGAAAAGCTTACACTGTGGGATTACCTGGAAGAGTTTAATCCCATCCGTGCAGCAATACGCAGCGCACATAACAGCTTAGCTTATTATTGTTATGAAACGGCAACGGACCTGAACATCCTGCTGGAAGGCATTAAGCATATTAAAACAACGATGAAGACCATCGCCCCGATCGAAGATAAGGAGGTGCTCAATCCTTTTTACGAAACCCAGGCGCTGCTCTTACACAAGGCCACCAGCTTTGATGCAGGCTATCAAAAGGACCTTGAAAAAGTGATCGCTAAGATCAAAAAGCTTAAGCTGAAGGAAAATGGTATATTAAGTGATGAGCTGACTGGAAAAATAGGATTTTAATGATATTACAGACCTGCCATTACAAACACTCGCCTAATATTCTCAATCCTTCCTCTAATTGCGCTTCGGCTAGTGATCCATATCCCAGCCGCAGGCCATTTACAGGTTCTTTGAAGCTGTAAAGCTCAGGCGTGAATATTTTTATTCCCTTTTTCCGGAGCCGTTCCGATACCTTTTTCCAGTCGGTATCCTTCCTGGGAGTGATCCAGAATGCCAGGCCTCCTTCAGGAACAATATAGTCTGCCTTGTTTTTCATGTACTGGTCCAGCAGGCTTGCTACCTGATCTCTTTTGGTCTTGTAATGCTGCGTAGCCTTACGGATATGACGTTTGAGCGTGCCGTCCCGGATCAGCTCAAGGATAGCCTGCTCCATGATATTATCGCTCTGCACATCAATGATCTTCCGCAACGCTCCAACCCGTTTTATAAAAGAAGGGTCGTTGGAGGATAGGTAACCGATCCGTAAGGCCGGGGCAACCACCTTGCTTAAGGTACCTACATAGATATAATTCTTCAATTCCGGGTAGCTGGATAGGGGCATGATAGGGCGGTAGCCGAAATGGAATTCATTGTCATAATCATCCTCAATGATCATGAAACCATATTTATTTGATAGCTGGATCAGCTCCAGCCTTCTTTGCAGGCTTAACATCACGGTGGTGGGGTATTGCCGGTGCGGTGTGGTATAAACAGCCTTCACCCTTTTATGCCGTTTCAGTATTGCTTCAATGTCCTCTACCATCAATCCATTCTGGTCCACGCCCAGGGGGATCAGTTTTGCGCCTGCGCTTTCAAAGGCTTTCCAGGCAGGTTGATACCCCGGGTTCTCCACCAGCACAACATCTCCTTTTTCTATCAGGCACTGTGCGGCCAGGTAGGTGGCCATCTGGCTGCCACGCGTGATACAAACCATGTGCTCGTCCAGCTTCAGTCCCCGCTGGAGGTTCAGCATTTGTACAATGGCCTTCCTGAATTCAATATCGCCCAGCTCATTGCCATATCCCATCATCTGCCATTTGGCTTTCCGGTTAAAGATCTGGCGGTATGCCCTGGCCAGCTCCGCAACCGGGGCAATCCTGCTGTCGGGATGCCCGTCATCAAAATGGATCCGGCAGCTGTCCTTTTCAACATCTTCCGGCTTGGAGCTCCGCTGTGACGACCGGCTTTTCCTCAGCGCAGGCAGGGCGTCAGACACGAAGATGCCTTTTCTTTCCCTGGATACCAGCCACTCTTCATTCAACAGCACATTCAATGCTTCTACAACGGTGTTCCGGTTCACCTGCAGATCCTGCGCCAGCATTCTGCTTCCCGGTAAAGCAGTTCCTTTTGTTAACCTGCCCGATTGTATATCTGCAATAACGGCATCGGCTATCTGCAGATAAATAGCCTTACCGGATCTGTGATCTAACTGTATTTCCAATTTCCATGGTCTTAGCATCTGGACTAGCAATTTTTGTGAAAACTGTATCAGTTTGGTAGTCCAAAGTTAGGATACTTTTGTTTTGCAATAATGCATAGGACCAATAAATATTATTAAAGATGTCAACAACAACAACCAAGCAGTTCAGCTCAAAAGATTTCCATCAGACCTTTGCAAGACCGCAATATGTAAAACCTCCCTATCTCATTCATAAGAATGTGGAACAGGCAGGCGTGCACAATCAGTTCTCCACGGAGCGCAAACACCCGGTATTCTTTGTGGACCTGCCCAGCAAGAATGTAAGTATGACTATCGGCGGTTTGCTGCCCGGGCAAATAACCAACCGTCACAGGCATACCTACGAAACGGTATTGTATGTGCTGGAAGGAAAAGGCTGGACAGAAATTGAAGAGGAGCGTGTAGAATGGGAAGCCGGTGATGCCGTTTACATTCCTTCCTGGGCATGGCACCGGCATAAGAACCTGAGCGATGCAGAACCTGCAAAATATATTGCCTGCGAAAATGCCCCGCAGCTGCAGAACCTTGGCGTAGCGCTCCGGGAAGAAGAAGGAAGGGATCTTTAATCTAAACTCAAAAAGTAACATGAAGCATATTCCATTTAAGGGTGTTATCGCTTATCCCATCACACCCTTTGACAAAGACGGGAAAGTAGATATCCCGTTGTTCAAAAGGCTGGTAGAACGTTTGGTGAGCTCAGGCTCACACGGCATTGCCCCATTGGGCAGCACAGGCGTATTGCCTTACCTTACCGATCCCGAAAAAGAAGCCATCACCGAAGCAACTATCCAACAGGTAGCCGGCCGTGTTCCAACATTGGTCGGGGTATCCAATCTTACTACGGATAAAACGATCTATCATGCCCGGTTTGCAGAAAA
>NZ_DATCRF010000469.1:0-8246 GCF_036569125.1 Chitinophaga sp.
AGGGAGCTGCGGTCCGCTATAGCTTCCGCACTTTGCACATATGGCGCAGGCGTCAGCTCATCATCGTCATGCTCCACCATTTTTAATACATCATTGCTGCGCACTTCCGGGTGAAATTGTAATCCTATCACCCTATCGCCATATATAAATCCCTGGTTGGCGCAGGCTGCGCTGCTGGCAAAAAGGGTGGTATTGGCCGGCAGGTCAAAGGTATCGCCATGCCAGTGGAACACCGTTTGCTCCGGTGGCAGTATATTGGCCAGCGCGCCTGTAGTATTGAACTGTACGGGAAACCAGCCGATCTCTTTTTCCTTATTGGGGTATACCTTAGCGCCCAGTGCAGCGGCAATCAGCTGTGCGCCCAGGCATATGCCCAGCACTTTTTTGCCCTGTTGGATGGCATCTGCAATGTATTGCTGTTCCGCTGGCAGCCATATATGCAGTCCGGTTTCATACACCGCCATAGGGCCGCCCATTACTATCAGCCAGTCAATGGATAGCAGGTCGGGTAATACAACGGTAGGCGCATGCCACTGGGTAACGGTAATGGTGTGGCCCTGCTGCCGCGCCCAGTCTTCAATACAGCCTAATCCTTCAAAGGGAACGTGCTCAAAATAGTGTATACGTAAAGGTTGCATCCTGTAAAAATACTATTTTACCACAGCCATTGCTACCCGGTAAAATTCATATCCGCGCATTTGTAATGCTTTTTCTCCAAAGTATAGCCGGCGGAAATCTTCGGCGCCTTCATCATACAACAGCTCCATATTATATTCCGCCAAAAAATGCGGCAGCTCAGCGGGGTCCAGTCCCATATTCCAGGGCTCCTTTACTTTTTTAAGCAGGCGTATAATGCTGGCAGCGCCGTGAAAGCGGGATGGGGCTTCCAGCACCTCCTTAATTACATAGGTAAAAATAATGCGGGTGCCGGAGGGAAAACCCTGGAAGTAATCGAACATGATCCTGCCCATGGTGGCAGTAAAATTATTTACCGCACCTTCCCAGATGAACAACGTTTTATAATGATCGGCTCTCATCAGGTTACTGATGCAGTCCTGCGGTTGCTGGTAAGAAAAATCCATGGCCACATAGTCCACATGTACAGGCGCTTTGTTACGCACCTTATTCAGCAGCTGTTGTTTATATTCCAGTGTAACAGGCCGGTCCATTTCCACAAATTGTACCCTTTCCCGCAGCTGCAGCCGGTGTGCACGGGTATCAAACCCTGATCCCAGTATCATTACCTGGTTCACGCCATGGTCCTGTATAGCGCGTATGGTCATTACATCTATTAAGCGGGTGCGGGCTACGATAGCAGTATGGGCGCCCGGCCAGAAGTAATTGATATACCTGGGCACGGCCCATTTAAAGAACGGGTAAACAGAAAGAAAGGTCCACATTTTTAATGAAGGGGTCAGGAACACTTTCGCAAAGGGATCTGTGAACAGTCGTTCCCTGGCCGGTTTGCTGGATTCTAACGCGCGAAAAAATGCAGTAAGTACAGTGGTTCTCCTGGCACGCACCAGTGATGACATAACGGGATTTTTTTAAGGATTCGTATTTTCCAGGCTTGCTTCGATCCGGTTGATCTGCTGCAAATGTCTTTCCGTATGGTAAATGAGATAATAGGCCCATTCCAGCCTTGTCAGGTAGCCAAATTTGGCATGTTCCAGTTTTTCACATAGCCATTCCAGTGGTTCCTTTTGAAGCGCTTCTTTAATAAGCTCCCGGTTCCGGCGAAAGGCCTGGCTAAAGCTTTTTATATTATCATAACCGCCATCCAGCGTTTCCGGATCGCCGCTTACGCGCAGGCGCTGGTCAAATTCCAGGAAGTTCTTATTCAGCTCTTCCAGCTTGCTGTCCGGCGCGCGGTCTTCTATCGGGTGGGAGGGGCCTTGCAATGCTTTGGCCACCGCCTGTTCTGAGATCAGGATATGTTCCGCACACTCCATAATGCTCCATTCCGTACGTGGATTCTTCAACTGCAGCTTAGCCGCAGGCACAGTATCCAATATATCCAGTAAAAGATTGGTATTATTGTCAAGATCGGTATTTAGTTGTTGGATAGCAGGTATCATGACTCAATTGTTTTTACTTTCACGCTGGCCATTGCTACATTATACCATTCATATCCTTTCATATGGTCTGCCCGTTTGCCATAGTATAACTGCCTGTAAGCATCCGCACCTGTAAACTGTTCCAGCTGCAGATCGTAGGCTTCCAAAAATTCCCGGAAACGGGCAGGCTCCTGGTCATAGTTCCGGTCGTTCGGGTGTTGCTGCAACAGCCTTGCTACAGGCATAGCGTCAATAAACATGCCCGGATTTTTTGCAGCATACGTGAATATGAAGCGTGTGCCTTCGGGAAAACGCTGAAAATAACCAAACATTTTATCGCTATTGTTACCCGGGAAAGCACGGTGAATATCTTCCCATATAAACAGGGAATTGTAGTGGGCCCGCTGCAGCTGCAACGGCAATACATCGTCCTGCATTTGGGTGGCCAGGTCCATCGGAATATAATCAACCAGCGTCATAGGCGGGTGTGGAAGCTGCTGTAATACCCGCCGTTTAAGGGTTTGCCGCTGCGGGTAATCCACTTCCACAAACTGTACGGCAGCTGCAGGCAGCCGGTGCGCACGGCAATCATAACCGGCGCCCAGGATCACCACTTGTTTTACCTGGTGCCGCTGTATACACGACATGATCAGATCATCTACCAGCCGCGTACAGGCAGCAGTAGTTGCAAAGCGGCCAGGGTAACGCTTTTCCATACACCAGTTTATTAAAGGGTACAGGAGCGGCTGCCTGAGCAGCCATAATAAAAATTTCAGTCCGGGGGATAAAAAGGCCTCAGCATAAGGATCATAGAACAGACGCTCAGGGGGCGGGCGGCTTGATACTACGGCGCGATAAAATGCTTTGTACTCGGCCATTTTACTGGCATCAACCAGGGGCATAGCAAATAACAATAATTGAGGGTGTAAGAATTATTAATTGATCACTATTTGAAACTTGTTGCTTGTTGTATCCTGATGGTAAGCTTTCCGTACACGTGCTGCAGCATCCGCTGATGCATTCTTTTCTGGTTGATGACTTTTGTAAATATAAAGATTACGAAGGATTCAATAATGGAATTATCATATTTTTATTTGTATAATCACACCTTCGTGTGAGGGCGTCCCATAGGTTGGTACCGTTAAACGGAGGGTTGGTGTAATGTTTTTTTAACACGAAACATACAAACATAGGTTTGTATCAATATATTTAAGAAAATTCTAGGAGAACCCGTACTGCATGAAATCCAAAATAACCCAAAGCGCGACGATGATGTGGCTGATGGCCTGTTTATGCTGGCATAGCATCCAAGCCCAGTCAACAGACAGTTTGCGCCGGAAAAACCTGCAGGCAGTAACGGTAAAGGGCGCCAAACCTTTCATTGTAATGCGCGCCGATAAAATTATCATGAACGTATCGGAGAGCCCCATAGCCGCAGGAGGCGATGCCTTACAGGTGCTAACCCACGCACCGGGCGTAGTAGACCAGGGAAATGGTAATTATGAGCTGCGCGGTAAAAAGGTAACCGTGCTGGTAGATGGAAAGGACAGCCGCCTTTCCGGCGAAGAGCTGAAAGAATGGCTCAGCAGCCTTTCCGCCAGCAGCATTGACCGCATAGAGCTGATGGGCAACCCGCCCGCCCGCTATGATGCCAAAGGCGCCGCTATTATCAACATCATTACTTCAAAGAACAGGAACTTCGGCACCAACGGTACCCTCACTGCAGGTATAGGCGCAGGCCAGTACACCCGCTATGTAGCCGGCCTGGGATTAAACTACCGCAATCAGCAGCTGAATGTATATGGTAATTACGATTACCAGTACAATAAGCAATACTACGATCTTCAGTCTATCCGCCTGCTGGATGCTAATACAAACATCCGGGAAAACAGCTGGGAAACAAGGGAGCGTAACAATCATTCCTTTAAGGCCGGCGCCGACTACGATATTAATTCACGTAGCTCCGTTGGCGTTATGCTTAAAGGATTGCTGAACTACCGCTACCGCAAAATGACCACCACCTCCGTAAGGGATTACAACGGGCAGGCAGCAGATTCCTTTTCTACCGTGGCCACCGGTGGCGATCTGCAGCTCTTTAACCCATCGGTAAATGTGTATTACAAAACTGATTTTGATACCAGCGGTAAACAGCTCACCGTGAATGTGGACTACTTTAATTATAACAAAAGCTGGGACGATGATTATGTAACCAACTTTTACGATCCCAAAGGAGTAGTGCTGCAGGCGCCTTACCTGCTGCGCGATAACTCGCCGGCCAATAATACCATTACCTCCATGGCGGCAGATTATACGCAGCCCCTGTGGAAAGGTAAGCTGGAAGCAGGTTTGAAAAGCACCTTTACAACAACGGATAACGATATACGCTGGGAGCAGAAAATAGCGGCTGACTGGAAAATTGACAGCGGCAAAACCAATCACTTCATTTACCGGGAAAATATTTTTGCCGCGTATGCCAGCTATGACCGCAGCATTAAAAAGTTTGACCTGCAGATTGGCCTGCGTGCTGAGCAAACGCATATGAAAGGCACCTCTTTAACATTAGATCAAACCAATACCCGTAACCAGTTTAATTTATTCCCCTCCTTTGCAGTAATGTATAACCAGTCCGCCAAACATCAGTATGGTTTGTCGTACCGCAAAAGTATAGAGCGTTTCAGCTTTAATATTGTAAACCCTTTTGTAACCTATGTAAGCCAGTATTTTTATTACCAGGGTAATCCTAACATCCGCCCATCCATCGGGCATAGCTTTGAGCTGTCCTATACCTATAACAACGAATTATTCACTACGCTCAGCTATCAGCGCTACAACCAGGTGCTCACGGATATTTACCGGAAAGATACCGGCAATGTGGTCATCAGCACCTACACCAACCTGCGCGCCGCTTATGCCGTAAATGCCAGCATTACCCATTCAAAAGGCTTTTTTGAAAATAAATGGATGAGCACTAATACCGTAATGGCCACCTATGCAAAGTATAATGAAAAAGGCAGCGAGCAGCTTACCAATGCCGGCGCAGGCGTGTATGTAAATACCAGCAATACCTTTACGCTTACGAAAGGATTAACGGCAGAAGTGTCCGCTACCTATAATTCGCCCATGGCCTTTGGCGTTTATAAAATGAAATCCCGTTACTTTATAGATGCAGGCATTTCTAAAAGCATCCTGCATAATGCAGGCAAGCTTACACTAAATGCAACAGATATCTTTAACACACTAACAACAAAATATGACGTAGCCTCTTTTGGCGTTATCTCCTCATATGATAATAAGGTGGAATCACGCTTTGTACGCCTGGTATTCTCTTACAAATTTGGCAACCAGCGCGTAAAAGCCGCCAGGAACCGGAAAACAGGCATTGAGAAAGAGCAGCGTAGAATGGAAGGAAATTAATGAGCAGTATTTTTATCAGCATAGGAAAACATATCTAAACCTTTATCCGTAATTTAACCGGCCTTTATTTTTGAGCACGTAAAAACCTAAACCGCAGGTACCCATTTATCCTTTTACCGCCTCCGTTTGATTACCCGTAAAAGCAATTATGCTATGAGCCCTTTGTATGCTTTTGACGAGCGCCTGGTGCTGAGAACGCCCAGGTACCCTTTAACCGTCCTTAACAATGGCATGGATGTGCAAAAGCTGCTGCACGACAATGCCTTCCTGGAAGCCATTTACCTGGCATCCCCCGTTTTATATGAAGCCTGCATAAAATGGCGCGATGGCCATATAACCGGGAAAAAAGAAATAGAAAAGCTTAGCCGTTCCCTGTTTAAATACTATATCCGCATGAGCAGCCGCTGCACGCCGTTCGGCCTTTTTTCCGGCTGCAGCGTTGTAAGCTGGAACCCGGAAGCCACTGCGGTTACCGTGCAGGGAATGCAGCGGCATACCCGGCTGGATATGCATTACCTCTGTGCCCTGGCTGCACAGCTGGCCATGCTGCCGGGCATTCACCAGAAATTATTGTACTACCCTAACAGCAGCGTATACACGATAGGGGATGAGCTGCGTTACGTGGAATACCTGTATACGAACGGCAGGCGTATTCACCAGATCAGCGCCGTACAGGCATCTGAATACCTGCAGCGTGTGGTAAGCGCAGCCGGCAACGGCGCTACCATTCAGCAGCTGGGCAGTCTGTTGGTATCTGCTTCCATTACAGCAGCGGAGGCGCAGGCTTTCATTGAAGAGCTGATCCAGGCGCAGGTGCTGGTAAGTGAAATGGAGCCCGCTATTACCGGCCCGGAATTTATTCATCAGCTCATACATATACTGGAAAGAATAGCGGAAGAAGGGGATACCCTTGTGCTGCACGCGCTGCACACATTGCGCAGGGTAGATGAGTGCCTGCGTACGCTGGATGCCGGCGCCGGTAATGAGGTAGCGCAATACGGGCATATCATGCAATTGCTGGATGAGCTGGGAGTAACCTATGATCAAAGTAAATTATTCCAGGCCGATATGGTGCAGCAAGCCGCCGGGCCGGGTATCCATACCACCTTACAGCAACAGCTGCAGGAGGCGCTGGAAGTAATGAACAAGCTGGCAGCCCGCAAACGCCATCCGGACCTGCAGGCATTTAAACAGCGCTTCCGCCAGCGGTATGATGAAAAGGAAATGCCCCTGCTGGAAGTGCTGGATACGGAAACCGGCATCGGGTACATTAACGGCAGCAGCAATAACAACATTACCCCGCTGGTAGATGATGTGGCGGTAGGCCATCATGAAAGGGAACATCATTATACCTGGGGGCAGCTGGAAACCTTACGGCATAAGTGGCTGCTGGAAGCATATACCGGCGGGCGGTATAACATCGACATAAATGAGACAGATCTGGAGGGCCTTAGCGCCGACTGGAATGATCTGCCGCCTTCTTTTTTCCTGATGTTCCGCATACTGGAAGATGCGCCCTGCACACTGTACATAGAAAGCGCAGGCGGTTCCAGCGCAGCCGGCCTGCTGGGGCGTTTTGCCCATGCAGATGCCGCCATACATACCCTGGTAAGCGAAGTAACCCGGCAGGAGCAGGAGCGCGATCCCGGCATTGTGTATGCAGAAGTGATACACCTGCCCGAAAGCCGCACCGGCAATGTGCTGCTGCACCCCGCTTTCAGGGAATATGAAATTCCCTACCTGGCCCGCTCATCGCGCAACAAAGAACAGCAAATTGATGTGCAGGACCTGTATGTTTCCGTGAAAAATGACCGGGTAGTATTACACTCACGCCGTTTGGGAAAAGAGATCATACCCCGTTTAAGCACCGCGCACAATTACACCAGTAACGCCTTACCGGTATACCGTTTCCTCTGTGATCTGCAATCGCAGGATAAAAGGGCGGCGCTTGGCTTTGACTGGGGGCCGCTGGAAGAGCAATACTATTTTCTGCCCCGCATTACCTACAAGCATACCATACTGCAGCTGGCCACCTGGTGTTTCCGGCAGCAGCACATACAGCACCTGTTATCCCTGGAAGGCACAGCATTGCAGGAAGCCCTGGGCCACTTCCGCGAGCAATGGCGCCTGCCGCAGTACCTGGTGCTGGCAGATGGGGATAACGAGCTCCTGGTAGACCTTAATAATAATTTGATGGTAAGCACCTGGCTGGAAACAATAAAACAGCGGCGCCGTTTTACAATGCGGGAGTTCATTCACCGGCAGCAGCAGGTAACAGACCAGCAGGGCAATGGATATGTAAACCAGCTGGTGGCGGTGCTGAACAGGCAGGCCCCTGCATATGCCGGCGCCGGTATTGTTAAATCCGCGGATGTTTACCAGCAGCCGCTGCAACGGCAGTTTGTACCCGGCAGCGAATGGCTGTACTATAAGCTGTACTGCGGTGTACGGTCGGCAGACAAGATCCTGCTGCAGGCGGTAAAACCCCTGGCAGCCCTGCTGGAACAGGCCGGGCGTATTGATAAATGGTTCTTTATCCGGTACAATGATCCGGAGTTCCATCTCCGTTTACGCTTTCACGTTACCGCGGTATCACAGGTAGGGGGCATTATGAATAAGGTGCATGAATACCTGCAGCCCTTTATTGCAGCCGGTTATATTCACAAACTGCAGCTGGATACCTATAACCGGGAAGCAGAACGTTATGGCAGCAACAGCATGGAGCTGGCAGAAACATTCTTTCACCTGGATAGCGTAGCCTGCACCGCCATGCTG
>NZ_DATCRF010000470.1:0-3737 GCF_036569125.1 Chitinophaga sp.
TCAATATTGTTCCGGCGGCACCATTCCATATCATCCACTATCATATCGCGGTAGCGGTCCATATCATTATGCAATAAGGGCGAAAAGCGCTGCACCATCCAGGGCAGAATTATATCCGCCTTTTTAATGATGGTATGTAAATAGGGATCATGGATACAATCTGCATTCAGCTCACGCCAGGCAGTGGGCACGCCTAACATCACCGTACAGCTGCCATATACAGGATCGTTCTTCAAAAAGTCTATTAACCTTTCCAGGCCAATGTTGCGGATATCATAAGGCCGGTCGGGGAAACCAATGCCCCAGATGCATACCACGGGCTTACCATTTTCATGCAGGTAAGTATTGGCGCCGCTCTGGCGGGTTACTTTCAGGCTGTCCACTAAATATTTCCAGTCCTCGATAATAGATGAACAATCTTCGTTCTTACCTTTTAAACCGGACAGGTCGTACATTACGGCAATGGCTCTTTTGTATTTAGAAGCTGCTTCCAGCGCATTGCCAAGAATAGTGTTGGATTCTTTTCTGCCGCTCCCTTCGCGTGTTACGTTAAAGAAGCGCTGCATAAACACACCATCTACACCGTATTGCTGCATCCATTTAAAATGCAGGTCTACGGTACTTTTATCCAGTGAGCTAAAGAAGCGGGCTTTACTGCCGTCTTTTAAAACAAAGGGTGTTTCGTACGTTTTTTCATACTCGCTTACATCCGGCCATGCATCTATGCCGCTGCGCTCCTCGCTACCGTAAGCATAGCGCCGGGCAGCGGAGCCGTCTCCTGCCGCCCGGAACCAACCCTGGTACCCAGCCATAATCAAACCCTTGTAGCTGGGGTAGAGCGTTTTTTCACTATGCTTCTGCTGAGCAATTGATGATGTGGAATGATAGCATAAAAAAAGGCTAACAAAAAAAATTACTATTCTCTGCATGGTTTCACATAAAACGGTTAAAAGTATGTGGTTAGCGGCAGAAGCGGTCCACCGCTAACCACGTTTGTTAGTTTAATACCCCGGGTTTTGCTGCCACTGCGGGTTGCGCAGCATTTCGTTAGTGGGTATGGGTGTTAAATATTTTTGCGCCAGCGCTGCCGGATTATTGGCAACTGCGGGGTTGATCGGGTTTTCCAGGTTGCTGCGTTTGGCCAGGATCTGCGGCAGCAGCTGCAGGCGTACAATATCGAACCAGCGTATGCCAAATTCGCCTGCAAACTCATAAGCCCTTTCCTGCACTACAGAATCGCGGAAAGCGTTCAGCGCCAGGCCGGGTGTAAGATCTGCCAGGCCGGCGCGCCTTCTTACCTGGTTAATGGCTGCATAGCTTTCTGCAGTGGGTGCATTAGCTGCCATGGCAGATGCTTCTGCATAGTTCAGCAGCACCATTGGATAGCGGATAATATCCAGTGTTTTGTTGGTGCTGGGGTTGGCAGAGATAATGGAGTTATCTGTTTCCACAATACCATCGCCAACGCCTGAACGGAATTTCTTGTAATACGGATGCCCCGCATGTGTTTCTGTAGAGCTCCAGGGCACCAGCTTAAAGGTTTTGTTGGGCTGCAGCAGCTTAATGGTAGTATAAAAAGTAGCATCGGTACGGGCGCATTTGGGTGCGGCCTGGTAAAAGTTGATCTCCGGGTAAAAATCGTCCCAGCCACTGTTACCATTTAATGCTACTTCATCCAGCGGCATGCAGGATGAGCCAAAGGTACGCTGTGGCAAACCGCCTGCTACATTGAACTGTAAGGAGAAGATGGATTCCGAATTATTATTGGTGGTGAATACTTTTGCATAGTCGGGCACCAGGGTATACTGGCCTGATTTAATTACCGCATCTGACTGCTCTGCTGCCAGCGCATAGTTGGCAGTTTGTTTCAGCGGCCATCCTGCCATGGTTAAATATACCTCTGCCAGCAATGCTTTGGCGGCCTGCTGATTGGCTTTGCCTGGTGCGCCCGGGAAAGAGGTGGGTAAAAAACCGATGGCGGTTTTAAGATCGCTCACGATCAGGTTGTACACGTTGCTTACAGAATCCCTTGCAGGTCGCGCATCTACATCCAGCGGCTTATCAATTACCGGTACAGGGCCAAAAGTGCGCACCAGCATGTAGTAGCTGAAGGCTCTTAAATAAAAGGCCTGTCCTGCGTAAGCATGTTTTACATCGTCTGCAGCATCTACCTTTTCATAATTGGCTATAACGTTATTAGCCTGGTAGATGGCGGTCCAGGGGCCCTGCCATACGTTGTTCAAACGGCCATCTGCATCAGAGTTGCCATTTAGCTGGTCAAATAAACGGAAGCCCAGCTTGTTCAATCCCGGATCTGTGGTAAGATCATCGGAACCAAAACAGGGCGTGCTGTTGCTGATGTTGGCATAAGCGGCATCCACTGCCAGCTGCAGGTAAATGGAGGCTACTGCGGCATCCAGGTCAGAGGCTGTTTTAAAATAAGTACCCGGTGTAAGGTTACCCTTCGGATCTTCCGTTAGCTTCTGACAGCCTGCACCGGCAATAGTGAGGGCTAGCAGAAGAGTGATGTATCTCAATTTCATTATAATTAATAATTAAGGATCAATAATTTTTAGCTTTTAGCTGTTAGTCTTTAGCTGTTAGCTGTGGGCGTTATGCTTTTAGCTTTCTGCTTTTAGCTGTTAGCTGTTAGCTGTTAGTGTTCAGCGTTTCGCGTTCGGCGTTCGGCTTTATGCTTTATGCTTTCTGCTTTATGCTTTATGCTTTCTGCTTTATGCTTTCTGCTTTCTGCTTTTTGCTCCTAAAATCCTGCACGCAAACCAAACGTATACGTACGCGGGTTGGGGATCACGCCCATTTCCAGGCCCTGTGTAATGGCGTTGGTGGCATTGGTGATCTCCGGATCATAACCCGGGTAGCTGGTAACGGTGAAAAGGTTCTGACCGCTCACATATACTTCCAGGTTGCGCAGTTTCACTTTGCTTAACAGGGATTCCGGTATGTGATAAGAGATAGAAAGGTTCTTCAGCTTCATGTAGCTGGCATTGTACACATAACGGCTGCTGTTAATAAAGTTGGTGCTGCTTTTACTGAAAGTTGGATTGTCGGTTTCATGCGTGGGTGTCCAGATGTCAAGCGCATCCTGCGTGGTGGCGTTACGCGCATCGCCCAAACCGCCCCATACATAGGCCAGGGTTTGTGAATAGATCTGGTAACCGGTGGCGCCCTGCAGCATAAAGCTCAGCGTAAAATTGCCGTACTTAATATCATTAATGAACCCGAACGTGAATTTGGGTGTGCCGTTGCCGATGGTTTGCAGATCTGCTGCGGTGTATTTTTTATCGCCGTCAACATCCACATATTTTGCATCGCCGGGTTTCATACCAAACAGCGCCGCTTCTGCAGCTTCTTTCGCTTTCCAGGTGCCCAGGAACTTATAGCCGTAAAACTCGCCCAGGGGCTGCCCTATCTTCAGAATGGATACATTGCTTTGCGGGGAGCCAATGTTGTTCACCACAATGTTATCCAGCCCGCCCAGGTCCACTACCTTATTGCGGTTAATGGAGGCGATCAGGTTACTGCTCCAGGTTAATTTTTTATTGCTGATGGGTGTACCGCCTAAGGCAAATTCCAATCCTTTATTTTCTACGCTGCCTATGTTGCGGGCATAGGTGGCGCCACTGTTATAAAACGGGGCCTGGAAATAATACAGCAGGTCCTTGATCTTTTTGTGATACGCATCTACCGTAAAAGTGAGGCGGCCTTTGAGGAAGGCG
>NZ_DATCRF010000471.1:0-5953 GCF_036569125.1 Chitinophaga sp.
CCCCGCCATACCAGCTTATTCTGGGCACGGTCTACCAGGTGAACGGTAACCGTGCCCTCGTTATAATGCTGCCCTTTTTCCAGCCGCTCACTTTCCCAGGTATAACGCCGCTGTCCCATATAACGCGGATCTTCTGTCTCCACTTTGCGGGTATGCACTTTTCCTTTGATCACAATGCCAATATTCACCAGCAGGTCCGGATCATGCTCCCCCGGCTGCAGGCCGCGTTTTTGCAGCTGTTGCGTAATTTCTGTTTTCAGCGCGTCAAGGCCGGTGTAGTACGTACGGCTGTTTACGGAATTGCCGCTGGCGTCTATCTCATAAAAGTTAAACGTGCGGTAGTTATTGAGCGCAAAGTTTTCTGCGGTTTCCTGGTCCAGCACCTGTATGGGGCTGCAGGCATAAGGAAGCAACAATAGGGCGGGTAAAAGAAGTAGATATGACTTCATTGGCAAACATAATTTACGTTAATTGAAGATACCTGTTTTCAAGCTTTACTTTAAAATGAATATCTGCATTCAGGGCCTTAAATATTTTAACAATAGTATCAATGGTGGCGCTGTTAACGCTGCTTTCCAGTTTAGAGATCTGGGCCTTTTGTACGCCTACCAGCTTGCCCAGCTGTTCCTGCGTCATATTCCGCTCTTTACGGGCCTGTTTTATCATATGCCCCAGCACCGTCATGCCCAGTTCATATTCATAGATAACTCTTGATTTGGTACCGCGCTTGCCAATGAACTCGTCTTTAAGTTCATCCAGTGAGTAGGTAGGTAATTTTGCTTTTGACATAGTATTAGTTTTGCACGGAAAAGTATAATGCTCTTATGTTTTCAGCCTTCTCAATTTCCTTTGCGGGTAATTTGTCTGTTTTCTTAATAATCCCATGAGTGGCAATAACCAATGTTTGTGTGCGATTAGTTTTATCCCAGAAGGCTAATAGACGGTATTGAAGATTGCGGTATTTAATCCTGAATTCCCAGATATCATTGGTAAGCTTTTTACTTACTATTTTCCTATCCAGCGCTCGAGAGAAAGTTTTACTTCCTCCAGAAATCGCGTATTAAAGTATCTATCTGGTCTGCCCATACAAAAGTGATAAAAGTTTCCAAATTTAGAAACATTACCCACCCAGAAAGTTAATCACCCGTTAAGCTGCGACCAATCATCTATGAGCTTCCCAACAAACCAACTTTGACCTCCCCAACAAACCCCTGCGTGCCCGGAATATGGACCTTTGTAAAAAATAAAACACTATGGCAAATGTTTGGTTTATAACAGGAAGCAGCAGGGGCTTAGGTCGCAGCTTAACCACCGCCCTGCTGGAAAAAGGAGAATTAGTAGCAGCAACCGCCCGCAAGCCCGAACAGCTGGATGACCTGGTAGCACAATACCCGGATCAGATCTATCCCATAAAGCTGGATGTATCAGATGAAGCAGCGGTGAATAGCGCGGTAAAAGATGCGGTGACCCGCTTTGGAAAAATAGATGTAGCAGTGAATAACGCTGGTTTTGGTATCACCGGCGCAGCAGAAGCTTACACGCATGAGCAGATCAGCAGTCAGATCAACACAAACCTGTACGGTCCCATTTATGTAACCCGTGCGGTGCTGCCTTACATGCGTAAGCAGCGTTCGGGGCACATTTTGCAGATCAGCTCTTTGGGCGGCCGTATGGGCACACCAGGCCTTTCCATTTACCAGGCTACCAAGTTTGCGCTGGCCGGTTTTTCAGAAGCAGTATCTAAAGAAATAGCGCCGCTGGGCATTAAGCTCACCATTATTGAGCCCGGAGGTTTCCGTACCGATTGGGCCGGCGATTCTATGGGTTTTGCAAAGGATATACCTGATTACGAGCAAACAGTAGGCGTGCGCGTTAAACGGTTTAAAGATCCTTCCCAGCAAATGACCGGCGATCCGGATAAGGCAGCGCAGGTGATGATAGCGGTGGTAGCCCATCCCGAACCGCCACTACACCTGATCCTGGGCAGTGATGCTGCAGGCATTTTAAAACAGGTAGAAGCAGGCCGGCAGGCGGAGTTTGAGAAATGGCTGCCGGTGAGCTTGTCCACCGATCATGAGGATGCGGAAAATTTCCTGGAATCAGATCTCGGCAGGCTCATTGTAGGTAACAGGTAAGCGCACATTCAATCAGTAACATAAGCGTCCTGTATGGGAAACAAACTCTCATGCCGGACGCTTTTTTTCCCGGCGTCCGGGTCGCGTTGTAAACAAAGTGTATTGCAGGTGATTGAACATATAAGCGTTACCGTTAGTACCATTATACACAAATTATGGATAGCTATACTGGCCTGGTTACCGGCATCTGCGCAGCATTGTATGCTGTGCAACAACTGATCGCGCATAACCGTCAGTTGTTGTATTTTATTATTTACAAGGGCTATCCTTTGTGCAAACACATCGCCACCTGCTGCAAGTGGCTTCCTTCGCCGCTGTCGATCATCAACCTACACAAACAGCTCCGCCGCAATCCCATCTGCAAACAGCTTGCCCTCCGGTGTAAGCACCAGCGTATCCTGCTGCTGCACCATTTTGCCGGCCAGTATAAATTCTTTGCTGGCGGTTTCCAGCTGCCGGCGTTTATCGGTTCCGAACCGTTCCTCTACCAGGTACAGGTGGCAGCCTTCCGAAGTGCGCAGGGAGGTCATAATATATTCATTCAGCATCATCTCCGGCGTAAGGTTTTCTAGTTCAAAAGGTACTTTTCCTTCCTTAATAGCGTTTATATAGCTGCTGTTATTAGCCACATTCCATTGGCGGGAGTGCCCGTTAAAAGAATGGGCGGATGGGCCCAGCCCCAGGTAGGCCTGGCCCTGCCAGTAGCTGCTGTTATGGCGGGAGCGGCAGCCGGGCAATGCAAAGTTGCTGATCTCGTAATGCTCATACCCGGCAGCAGCCAGCCATTGTACCAGCATTTCAAAATGCCGGGCAGCTTTGTCAGGGTCCACGGCAGCAACTTTATGCTGTTTAATGAAGTGGTCCAGCGCAGTGCCGGGTTCCACCGTAAGCGCATAGCACGAAAGGTGTGGTATTTGTAATGCAATGGCCTGCTGTACGTTCTGCGCCCAGCCCTCATCACTGAGGGTGGGGCCGCCGTAAATAAGGTCAATGCTCAGGTTATGAAAGCCCGCTGCCTGTGCATCCTGTATGCATTGTAAGGCCTGCGTGCTGTTATGGGCACGGTTCATCCAGCGCAGATCTGCCTCGTGAAAAGATTGTACGCCTATGCTTAACCGGTTTACGCCAATAGCTTTCAGGGCCTGCAGCTTTTCCGGCTGCAGATCGTCCGGGTTGGCCTCCAGGGTAATTTCCGCCTGGCCGGAGATGGGAAACAGCTGGCGCAGTTTTTCCATGATCCGCCGCAGGTCTGCATCGTCCAGCAGGCTGGGAGTGCCGCCGCCAAAGTAAACGGTATCTACCTGCTGCCCTTGCAGGTAAGGCTGCTGTAGCATCATTTCCTGTAAAAGACTATCCACCAGCGCATCTTTTTGCCCCAGGGAGGTAGAAAAATGAAAGTTGCAGTAGTAACAGGCGCGCCTGCAAAAGGGAATATGTAAATAGATACCGGCCATAATTTTTTCAGGTCAACAGTCCGTAAACCGCCGTCAAAAGATCAGATGAACATCAGGCAATCCCTGTTCTGTGAGCAGTAGACTGTGGACAATTATATTATATTTGCAAATATAAAAATATGCTGGTGCGAAACGGGTTATTCTTACTTTGGTTATTCATATTCAGTAGTTTAGGGTTATATGCGCAGGACAGTACAAATAACAGCGCGCCCAAAGTTAGTAGTGTACAACAGGACACCGCAAAACGCCGCCCGGCAGCTCCTAAAAAAAAGCCGGTAGCCGATACCGGCAGGGCAGCCGTAAAACCACGGCCGGATAATAATGCGCTTACCACCACTGCCGCCGTTCCCAAACCTGCAGACACGGCTAAAACCGCCGCAACTGACACCCTGCTGCAGCAACCCAAAGTACCTTTGCACCAGGAAACAGCCTACGACATTTTTATGCGTAACCTGGCAGCTAAAAATATGTACCTGCACCCGGGTAAGCCGCGTTATTTTGACCTGAACGTAGTGCGGCCCTTTAAGGACCTGGACTGGCTGGTGTACCTTATAGGCGGGGTAGTATTGTTGCTGGGGGTGATACGCCTGGCCTACCTCAAATATTTTTCAGACCTGTTCCGCGCATTCCTGAACCCCACCCTTAGCCAGCGCCAGTTAAAAGACCAGCTGTCCCAGTCGCCCTTTCCCAACTTTTTACTGAATGCTTTTTTTGCCGTAAGCCTGGGCGTGTACCTGTACCTGCTTATGTACCGGCAGCAATATATTTTTAATGCAGATGCCTGGCTGCTGATACCCGGCCTTATACTGCTGGTAGCCCTGATCTATGGCATTAAACACGTGGTATTACGTTTTTGCGGATGGCTGTTTGGCAATAACGACCTGGCAGATGCCTACATTTTTATCCTGAACCTGATCAACAAAGTGCTGGGTATACTGCTGGTGCCTTTTCTGGTGATTTTGGCCTTTTGCCAGCCGGAAATAGCCCGCGCCTTCCTATATATATCATTATTTTTTATCGTTTTATTGATTGGGTACAGATATGTTAGGTCTTATTCCGTGATAAAGCAGTATCTATCTTTCAGTAGATTGCATTTTTTTCTTTACCTTTGCGCATTCGAAGTAGCGCCTGTGTTGCTTTTAACAAAGGTGCTGCTGATTTGGTTAACGGGTAATTAACTAAAAATTACTTTACTGCAATTGTTAACACAAGAGCAAATTTAAGTATGATAAAAGGCGGGCAAAAAACAGATTTGCAAGTAAAACATCACGTACAGTCGATCCTCATTTCCCAGCCAAAGCCTGAAACTGAGAAGTCCCCTTATTTTGACCTGGCTAAAAAATTCAATGTAAAATTGGATTTTTATCCGTTTATAAGGGTGGAAGGCTTATCCGCAAAGGACTTTAGGAAACAGAAGATCGATATCCTGAATTTTACAGCCGTGATCTTTACCAGCCGTAACTCGGTGGATCACTTTTTCAGGATCTGTGAAGAGATGAAGATCAAGGTGTCGCAGGATTGCAAATACTTTTGCATCACAGAAGCCGTAGCGCTCTATCTGCAGAAATTTATCCTGTACCGGAAAAGAAAGGTGTTCTATGGGGCGGATGGTTCTACCAAAAGCCTGCTGGAAGTAATGAACAAACACCGGGACAATGAAAAATTCCTGTTCCCCAGCTCCGACAGCCAGAAGAAAGACATTGAAGAATGGCTGAAAACCAATAAGTGCGAGTACGCCACCGCAACCTTGTACAAAACCGTGTCAAACGACGTGAAGGAGATCCTCTCCGGTAAAGAGTATGACATGATCGTTTTCTTCAGCCCCTCCGGTGTAAGATCACTGTTTGAGAACTTACCGGAGTTCCAGCAGAATGGTACCCGTATCGGCGCATTTGGCCCTACTACCTCTGCAGCAGTGGAAGAAGCAGGCTTACGGCTGGACGTAAAGGCCCCGGCGCCCCAGGCCCCCTCTATGGTGGCAGCGCTGGAACAATACCTTTCTGAGCTTAACAAAAAATAATCTCCAAAGAGTAAAAAAATAACTTACTTGCAAGGACGGCGAAAGCCGTCCTTTTTTTTGCCTGGAAATTAACCGTTTGTGTGATAGGAGATGTAAGATTATTCGCTATTTTAGCTATATTAGAAGAAGCCAACAGCATCATTTATAAACCATAACCTGTGTGAACATGAATGAACCATGCTTTCATGCGCACCGCCGAAATTAAGTTGTGAATAAATTAGCCGGGGAGACAAGTCCTTATCTGTTACAACACGCACATAATCCCGTGGATTGGTATCCCTGGGGAGAGGAGGCTTTGCAGCGCGCGTTGCAGGAAAATAAGCCTATCCTGGTAAGCATTGGGT
>NZ_DATCRF010000472.1:0-9772 GCF_036569125.1 Chitinophaga sp.
TTCAATAAAACCGCCGGCCGCTTTCCCGTTCTTATACTCGCTGTATAAATGTCTGTCCTGGAAAGGTGTGAGGATCACATCGGAATTTTTGGCATTGGGATTATCCTCGCTTTTTTCAATATCTTTTATTTTAGCGGCCACCTTCGCCAGGTTTACACCGGGCCGCAGCTTTACAAACTGCTGAAAGGCATTACCTGAAAAAGTACCGGCACGCAAAGCTTTTACGTAATCCCGGGTTTGCTCATAATAGCTGAAAGGCACCACATATTTAAACTGAAAAGTGGCATTGGCCGGCAGGTCTTTGAGGATGCCGGTCACCTTCAGATCATGCAGGTTATCTATGCGCACTATTTTGCCTATGGCATTCTGACCGCCGAATAATGCTTTGGCGGTAGATTCCGTGAGCACGATGGAAAAAGGCTCTTTTAACACGCCGTTGGCCGTACCTTCCAGCAGGGGGAATTTAAATATTTTCAGGAAGTCGCTGCCGGCTACGGCGCCCCGCAGGTACATCTTCTGCTCCCCGGCCATTAACCCGTGAGGGCCCATCCAGTCTGTTTCTGCCAGGTATTCAACTTCAGGGATATTGTTGCGGAGCACATCGGCCAGCTTCAGGGAAGTAGTGTTGAAGGTAAGGATCTCACCATTGCTGTTAAAATTGCGCTGTACCTGGTAAATGTGCTCATAGCCGGGCAGAAATTTATCGTACGTATATTCCTTATATACCCATAATGCTATCAGCAGCGTAACGGCCATGCCCATAGCCAGGCCCAGGATATTAATTGCACTGTACACCTTATTATTGACCAGCTGCCGCCACGCAATTTTAAGATAGTTGGAGATCATGGGGAGGTTGTTTACCCGGGCACTGCGCTAAGAAGGTGCCAGATAACGAGGTATTTAAAAATCAGCCGGTTAGATATTTGAGTACGGAGCTAACTGTCCGGTTTCGATACAGGGGTGTCCGTTTATGTGTGCCACACCTTTGAGGTGTGGCACACGTATTACGCTTCTTCTTTTGCCTTTTCCTTCACTACCACCAGGTCTGACATTTTTACGTTCATGGGTAAATTGCCGATCTTCACGATCACGCGCTTGTCGCGGATCTCCAGCACCTTACCTACCTGGTTATTGGTAATGATCTTTACCTGGTCGCCTACCTTACACTGCCCGCCTATTTCCTGGAACCGGTCATTGATCTTTTTCTCCTGTTTTTCGTTGATCTGTTTCTGGCGCTTGTGGAACAACAGGGCCTCTGCCTGTTTCAGCACTTTCTGCTTATCATCGGTACGCTTCCACTCCACTACGATCTGCTTCATTTTGCGTTCCATATCTTTCAGGTACTGCAGCTCATCCTCCCGGATCTTGTTCTGCAGCTTTAACACGGCCTGCTCCTGCTTCTGGCGTTCCTTGTCCGACAGGATCTCGTATTCCTTTTTCAGACGTTCGTTTTCCTTTAGCAGCTTTTGCAGGTCCTTTTCTTTTTGCTCTACTTTTTGCAGGTCCTGCTCGGCTTTGTTCAGCAGCTTATCCAGGCGGAAATGGCCTTCATCCACCAGCTTGCGGGCGCGGTTTATGAGCCCGGGATCCAGGCCTATGCGCTGCGCAATAGAAAAGGTGTAGGAGCTGCCGGGCTTACCTACCATCAGCTTGTACATGGGCAGCAGGTTTTGCTCATCAAACCCCATGGCGCCGTTAATAATGCCCTTTACCTTGTTGGCCATTATTTTCAGGTTCAGGTAGTGCGTGGTTACAATACCAAAGGAGTGCTTGCGCGCCAGCTCTTCCATGATCACTTCCGCAAAAGCCCCGCCCAGGTTGGGATCAGAGCCGCTGCCCAGTTCATCTATAAAAAACAGCGTTTTGCCGTTAGCGTTCTCCATGAAGTACTTCATGTTCTTCAGGTGGGAGCTGTAGGTGCTTAGCTCAAATTCCAGCGACTGCGTATCGCCGATGTGGATCATGAGCTGCCGGAAAATACCCAGCTGTGAGGTGGGGTGCACCGGCACCAGCAAACCTGCCTGCAGCATAAGCTGTATAAGGCCTACTGTTTTCAGCGTTACGGTTTTACCACCGGCGTTAGGGCCGCTGATCACCAGGATGTGCTGATCCTTATCCAGGGTAACGTTAATGGGTATAGTAGGTTTGCTGTTCTTACGGTTATATAATAATAGCAGCGGATGGTACGCATCTACCAGATGCACCTGCGAATGGGCGGTGATCATGGGAAAGTTACCATCCATATCCAGCGCCAGCCGGGCTTTGGCACGTATAAAATCGTACAGGCCCAGTATGTCGTGGTAATTGGTGAGCAGCGGTGCATGCTGGCTTAAGGCAGCGGTAAGGTTGCGCAGGATGCGGTATACTTCCTTCTCCTCCTCCCTTTCCAGGGAAAACACCTCGTTATTGATCTCAATGGTTTCTTCCGGCTCAATGAAGGAGGTTTTGCGGGTATCGGATTCTCCGTGCAAAATGCCTTTTACCATGCGTTTGTGCTCTGCAAAAACAGCTACCACGCGGCGGGTGTTCAGGAATGCTTCTTCAATATCTGCCAGGTAACCCTGTTTGTTCAGCTTTTGCAGAATGCGGTCAAACACACGGCGCAGCTCCGTACGTTTGCGGAATAACGACATGCGGATCTTTGCCAGCTCCGGGGTAGCGTTATCGCGTACCTGCCCGGCCTCATCCAGCACCTCATCTATCAGCGCTATTACCTTTTTCTCGTAATGGGTGTGGGCAATTACTTCGTACATACCGGCGTACTGGATGCGGCGGTCGTGGTCAAAAAAACGGAAAATGCCGTGCATGATCTCTGCCAGCTTGCGTACCTGCATCAGCTGCTCTTCTTTTAACACCGCACCTTGTATGCCCAATAAACGCAGTTCTGTTTTCAGGTTCAGAACCGGATCGTTGGGAAAATATTCCTGCAATAATAAAAGCTGTTTGTACTCGTGCGCCTGCTGCAGGGCCGACCGCACATAATCGATATGTGTATGCAGCCGCAGATCCTCTGCCATTTGTTTGCCCAGCTCCGTTTTGCAATGCTCTTTTAATAAAGCCTGTATTTTGTCAAACTCCAATTGCACCAGGGCCGAATCGGGAAAATATCTCATGTAAATCGTTCGTCTTTTTTATTGTCAGATGGAATAACCTGGCTCTTGGCCGGGTTGTTCCATCCCGTTGTATCTAAAAGAATGTTAAAGTTACTTAACTTGGCCGTTCTAAGCATCGCTATTGTTGTAATTTACGTATCTGGAGTAAAAATTTTATGTTACGATATGCCTTGTTAAGTGGTTTGCTGGCGGTTACGATGGCTGCCTGCGCCCAAAATGGACCCACCGGTACGGAAAAAGTTCCCGATGATATGGATACATCCAATATTTCCCAGGTAGAAAAAGCCACTTTTGGCGGCGGTTGCTTCTGGTGCACGGAAGCGCAGTTCCAATACCTGGATGGCGTAGTAAAGGTAGAATCCGGTTATGCCGGGGGCACCGTGGCCAACCCCACCTACGAAGAAGTATGCACCGGCACCACCGGCCATGCAGAAGTGATACAGGTTACCTACGATCCGTCTAAAGTAAGCTATGAGGAGCTGTTGCAGGCTTTCTGGCAAAGCCATGACCCTACCCAGCTGAACCGGCAGGGGAATGATGTGGGCACGCAGTACCGTTCTGTAATTTTTTATCATAATGAGGATCAGCATAAAAAAGCGGAGTATTACAAGCAAAAGCTGCAGGAATCCGGCGCATATGATAAACCGGTGGTAACGGAAATTGCGCCCTTAACGAATTTCTATGCCGCGGAAGATTATCATCAGAACTATTATAATCAAAACGGTTCACAGCCTTACTGTACGTACGTGATCAAACCGAAGCTGGAGAAATTCAAGAAAGCATTTAAGGATAAGCTGAAACATTGATCCGCATAAAAGAATGTAAAATTTCAAACCGACGAAGGAGGTTCATAGAGACCATTTAAAAGACTTTATGAACGAGATAAATGTAAAAGTGGAATGCAACGGCTGGGGAACAGTATCGCTGCATTCCACTTTTACATTTATGATTTAAAATTTTACATTTTACATTCTTTTGGCCCGCCCTTCTAAAAAACATCCCGGAAACCTTTATTGACTGAACTTTATCAAAAGTATTTTGTAGTTTATACGTAAAGCCTAACCCCATGAGCCTATTGCCAACTTTACAGGCTATCATGAACCATCCACTGAACAGTGGTAATAAAATTGGTTCCATATTGCTTTTTTTGAAGTGGCAGATAAGTGCCCGCCTGATCCCGTATCCCATTATTTACACCTTTACCAGCCGGGCAAAACTGATCATACAAAAAGGTATGAAGGGCGCTACCCAGAACCTCTATTGCGGGCTGCATGACTTTAATGATATGGGCTTTCTGCTGCATTTTTTGAGGAAAGAGGACCTGTTCGTGGATATTGGCGCTAACGTGGGCAGCTATACGGTGCTGGGCGCGGCACATGCAGCGGCATTCACCATTTCAATAGAGCCGGTACCCGGTACGTTTAAGAACTTACTGCAGAACATCTGGCTTAACCAGATCCAGGAAAAGGTAAAACCCCTCAATATTGCGCTGGGCGGTACTGCCGGCAAAGCATACTTCAGCAGCCAGCTGGATACTATGAACCATGTGGTCTTAGACAAAGCCGAAACAGCCATTGAAGTAGAAATACATACCCTGGATGAAATATTAGCGGAACAATCCCCTGCGCTGCTGAAAATTGATGTGGAAGGATTTGAAACCGAAGTATTAAAAGGCGCTGCCGCCACTTTGCAGAAAGAAAGTGTGAAAGCCATTATTATTGAGCTGAACGGGCTGGGAAAGCGCTATGGCTTTGACGAAGGCTTTATTCATCAGCTATTATTACAGCACCATTTTTTACCGCATATTTATGATCCGTTCCGGCGGCAGCTAACCCCCTGCCCTACTTTTGGCACCCATAATACTATTTACATCCGGGACATTCCCTTCGTAGCTGAAAGGATCAGGACCGCCGAAAAGATCCCGCTACGGAATAAGCTCATCTGATCACCCCGCACCCGCATCCCTCACTCCCATTTAGATACAATTTAAAAAAATACATCAAGAGTTATCGAATGTTAAAAACAGTGTCAATAAAACAATAAAATAGTAACTTGACGGAGTAATTAGCTGTTACCACTTACCACGTTTTAAAAAACTGAACAATCTATGCTTGAGCAGTCTACCACTACTACTGGGAGCATCTACAGCGCCATTGAAGAAAAGACCATCGATCTTTGTCTGCGGAAGGGTATGATAGAAGGCATAAAGTATTACTGGAAGGAAAAAAATCAGCAAACAGGCATCCGGCAATCCTTACGCCTGGCCAAAGAAGATGTGGAAACCTTATTGCGCACCCGCGGCCTGCGCGATGCTGTAAGACAACCTAAGAACAAAACATGGCTGGTGATGGTGGGCATCATCCTGCTGAGTATTGCTGTGGCCATTTACTTTTATTTCAGGGCCCAGATACACTAACCCATCTTCACAGAAGTCATTGTAAAAGACCCCATCACTACCTTGTCATTAAAGAACACAGGCTGATCTTTTGCGCCCTGCAGGCCCAGTGTGTACAACAGCGGGTAATAGTGATCCGGCGTGGGAATGGCCAGTTTGGCGGATCTGCTTAACTGTTCATAATGGATCAGCGCCTGGTGGTTACCTTCTGTTATATTTTTCTTAAACAGTTCATTCATCTCCACAGACCAGTCAAATGCAAACTCAGGGGTATCCATTTTATCCCAGGCTGCCATGCGCAGGTTATGCACCATGTTACCGCTCCCCATGATCAATACGCCTTTTTTACGTAAGGCGGCCAGCTCCTTAGCCAGCTCATAGTGGTAAGCCGGCGGCTGGTGGTAGTCGATACTTAACTGCAGCACCGGTATGTTGGCGTTGGGGTACATATGCCGTACAATGGTCCAGGTACCGTGGTCAAGGCCCCAGTCGTGATCCAGGCCTACATGGGTTTTAGTGATCAGCTGCTGCGTGGCAACGGCCAGCTCCGGGCTGCCCGGGGCCGGGTATTGTACGGCGTGCAGCTCCGGTGGAAAACCGCCAAAATCATGAATGGTTTTGGGATGTTCCATGGCTGTAATATGTGTGCCCCTTGTTAGCCAGTGTGCGGATATTACCAGCACAGCTGCCGGTGTGGGGATCTCTTTCCCCATTTGCGCCCAGCGCTGGCTAAAGGCATTATCTTCAATACCGTTCATGGGGGAACCATGCCCTACAAATAACACCGGCATGGTAGTGTCCTGTTCGTTCAGCCCATCTGTGAAGTTCCTGAACGATTGTAATGAGATCATAGCTGCTGCTCCTCCTATTAATTTCCCTATAAAATCTTTTCTTTCCAAAGGGATAATGTTATGGTTTTTACATTGCAAAGGTACGCCTAAAAAGCGGGTGCAGGGTAGCAGCTAACCTGGAGGTAAGCCTTTGATGCTTATATATTTCCTTTGCTGGCACATACCATAGCAGCAATGATCATGGTAACGGAAGGCCCGCTGAAAATGCCCCATTAGCAGCTCATTCTGCTTCAATGTATTACACTGGTGAGCATGATAAAAATTGTTCACTTCTAAATACCAGTGTTCGTTTTTATAGTCACAACTACCTAAGTATTTTCGTACATTGGCAAGATGGAATCCAATACTTTCCTACTGTATGGCGCCTATGGCTATACCGGTGAATTAATTGCACGTTATGCTACACAATATGGGCTATCACCAATCCTGGCCGGCCGCCGTGCCGCTGCATTAGCCCCCTTAGCTGCTCAGCTGGGTTTACCATATGTGGCCATTGACCTGGACGATACACCTGCCCTGCTGGCTGCTCTGCGCCAGGTAAAGGTAGTGGTGAATGCTGCCGGGCCCTATAATTTTACTGCTAAACAAATGGTGGAAGCCTGCCTGCAAACCGGCACCCATTACGTGGATCTGAATGGCGACCTGGATATTTTTGAAATGATCAGGCAGTATGATGCGATGGCCAAACAGGCAGGCATAATGTTATTACCCGGCGCTGGTTTTGATGTGGTGCCTACCGATTGCCTTGCACTATTCCTGAAGAACAGGTTGCCCGATGCAGTGGACCTGAAGCTGGCGTTTACCATCCGCGGCAGCGGCCTGTCACATGGCACTGCTGTTAACACAGTTCAAAAGCTGGGAGAACCGGGCGCCGCCCGCATCAATGGCCGTATAGTAAGTGAGCCTGTGGGTAAAAAAGCCATGTGGGTAAGCTTTGGCGGCAAGCCCATATTGGTGCTTAGCCTTCCCTGGGGCGATGTAGCTACTGCCGGCTACAGTACCGGTATTCCTAACATACGCGCCTATACCAATATGCCGATGATAGCTTATTGGTTGTTAAAAGTACAGGTCCTCTTCAACTGGCTGTTGCGCAACCCCATTGTACGCAGCCTTATTAAACGGAAAATAGACCGTGGCCCTGCCGGCCCGGGAGATGTAATGCGTACCCAGGCCACCAGCTATATGTGGGGCCGGGCTACCAACGCAAACGGACAAACGGTTACTGCGCGCCAGCGCACACCGGAGGCTTATGACCTTACAGCTTATGCTTCCTTACTCATTACACAGAAAATATTACAGGGAAATTTTACCGCAGGGTATCAAACACCGGCTATGGCTTATGGTGAGAACCTGGTGATGGAGCTGCCCAGGGTACAGCGGGAAGTGTTGTAGATGTGCAGATGTGGAGATATGCGGATGTGCAGATGGATTGGATGATGTGCTGGTATGCATATAGATGGTTACATATGGAGATGGACCTGACATGGGCAGGACATGAGATTCACCTGAGAGAAACATGGGAGCGGCATGGGAGTAACACGGAAGCAACATGGGGTAAAAGCGTACTTAAAGCGTAGTAAAAGCGTTGGTAGTATGGATATTTGTTGATATGTGGAGCTTCATTTACACGTTGGCATATTACACACGGTAAATATGTGCGCAGATGGCGGGGTAGTTATTAATGGCAGCATGGCGCTTTTCATTCGCACACCTGCATATTTGCACATCTGCACATCAAAACCACTTGCCTGTACCCGTAAAATCCATTAACTTCATAACGTAGCAATGCCACTATAGATAACACCTGAACCGTGTAGTTGTTTAACCTTAACCACGTAAAATTCTGACTGCAATGACCTTCACCTCCCGTAGAGATGTATTGAAAACACTGGCTGTAGGCAGCAGTGTGCTCCTGCTTTCCCCCAACGTACTGTTAGCTGCCACCCGCCGTAAAAAAGACAAGCTGGGCGTAGCGCTGGTAGGCCTGGGATATTACAGCACAGATCTGCTGGCCCCTGCCCTGCAGCAAACCAGGAACTGTTACCTGGCCGGTATTGTAACCGGCACCCCTTCCAAAGCAGAAGCCTGGAAAAAGAAATACAACATCCCCGACAAAAACATTTACAACTACCAAACCTTTGACCAGATAGCCAATAACCCGGATATTGATGTAGTGTACGTGGTGCTGCCGCCCTCTATGCACAAAGAATATGTGATACGCGCAGCCAATGCCGGCAAACATGTGTGGTGCGAAAAACCCATGGCTATTACGGAAACGGAATGCCAGGAAATGATCACCGCCTGCCGTAAAAATAAACGCTCGCTGGCTATCGGTTACCGCCTGCAGCACGAGCCCAATACACAGGAATACCGCCGCATTATAAAAGAGCAGCTGCTGGGCAAAGTAAAAGAGGTGAACTGCGCTGCCGGTTACCGCGATGACCGCACCAACCACTGGAAACAGATCAAAGCCCTGGGCGGCGGGGTAATGTATGATATGGGCGTATATGCCATACAGGGCGCACGCCTGGGCAGCGGTATGGAACCCATAGCCGTAGTATCTGCACAAACCTCCACCACAAGACCGGAGATCTATAAGAACGGGCTGGATGAAACCGCTATTGCCACCCTGGAATTTCCCGGTGGTGTGCTGGCCCATATTAAAACCAGCTTTGGTGAAAATGTGAACTTCATGAACATTACCTGCGAGAAAGGCGATATTAAACTGGCGCCTTACTCTGCCTATAACGGCGTAAAGGGCAGCAGTCCTTTAGGCGAAATAAACCATCCCTATGAAGTGCCCTGGCAGCAGGCCAAACAAATGGATGATGATGCCCAGTCCATTATGCAGAAAAAGGCCATGCAGGTGCCCGGTGAAGAAGGCCTGCGTGATATTCGCATTGTGGAAGCCATTTACCGGTCGGCCGGTAGTGGTAAAAGGGTGATGTTATAGCTGGATAGATGAATAATCAATGCTTTCCCCAAACTTCCTTCCATCGCGCAAACGCAGATGGTCTGATCCAATAGCGGGCAAAATTGCCTTCATGCAAAGACAGGAGTTCAGTATCGACGGTTTCGGTAAACTTTGCCTGATCTTTATGAAGGAGTGTTGCAGCCTTGATACGGATCAGCCTTTTAGCATCTTCCAGCGGCATTGCATTGGACACAATTTCAGTAACAAGATCACGAATATCTTCACGGTATTTCATCCGGAACATGTCTGGCTCGCCTAATGATTGACGCAAGGCGGCATAGCGAAGCGCTGAACGTTCATAAGCCCACATAAAGACATTTTTCAGTAATTCAACACGGTTGAGTTCATAAACGCCTAACACTCCCTGCACATAAAGGTCTTCCGGAACATCGACGAAAGCCAGTGGAGCAAGATTATGTTTGTTCAGAGGTATATTCGC
>NZ_DATCRF010000473.1:0-6470 GCF_036569125.1 Chitinophaga sp.
ATGCCCTGTAGCTGCAGCAGGTCTGCCAGCTGGCGGGTACGTTTACGGTTGCGGCAGTACACAATAGCGCAGCCGGGCACTTTGTCCAGTATGTGTTTTAGCTTGTGCTGCCGGCTTTCTTCTTCCAGCACGCTGTAAGAAAGGTTAGCCCGCGCAAAGCTTTTGGTAAATACTTTAGGCTGCTGCATCAGCAGCTGATCGCAGATATCTGTTTGTACCTTAGGCGTAGCGGAAGCGGTAAGCGCCAGCACCGGCACTTTGGGGAAATAGCTGCGGATAGTGGCTATCTGTAAATAAGCCGGGCGAAAATCGTATCCCCACTGGGAAATACAATGCGCCTCATCCACTGCCAGCAGGTTCACGGGCATACCATCGCAATACTCCAGGAAACGGCGGCCCTGCAGCCTTTCCGGCGATACATACAGGAATTTATATTGCCCGCGCCGCGCATTTTCCAGCACCTGCTCCACTTCTTTATTCGTAAGGCCTGCATAAATAGCCACCGCCGAAATACCACGGCGCTGCAGGTTGGCCACCTGGTCGCGCATAAGGGCAATGAGCGGGGTAATTACCAGGCACACACCTTCCTGCAACAGGGCCGGTACCTGGAAGCAAATGGATTTACCACCGCCCGTAGGCATTAAGGCCAGCGTATCCTGCCCGGCTAATATGGATTGGATAATATCTTCCTGTAAAGGACGGAATTGGGCATAACCCCAGTATTGCTGTAATATGGAAGCAGGTGTGCTCACGGTTGCAAAGAAAGAGAAAAAAGGGGAATACCTTACATGACCCGCTTATACCGCAACCTTACGGAATTTACCGCCAGCACTATGTCAGATACCGCCATTACCCCTGCGCCTACAATAGGGTTCAGGATGCCTAATGCCGCTACCGGTATGGCTACTATGTTATAGGCAAAGGCCCAGAAAAGGTTTTGTTTAATGGTAAGATAAGTATGCCGGCCCAGGCCCAGTGCCAGTGGTAAAGCGGCCAGGCTGTCGTTCAGCAGCACTACGTTAGCGCTTTGCATAGCCACGTGCGTAGCATCGCTCAGGGAAATGCCAATAGTAGCGCGGGCCAGCGCCGGCGCATCATTAATACCATCACCCACCATAGCTACAGGGGCGGTTTGCATAAAGGCGTCTATCTTTTGCAGCTTTTGTTCGGGGGTTTGTTCGGCATACACTTCTTCAATACCAACCTGCTGCGCCAGCTCTTTGCATTTACGCGTAGTATCGCCGCTTAGCAGCACGGGCTGCAAACCGGCCTGCCTGAGGGCCTGTACGGCACGGGCGGCATCGGGTCTTAATTCATCCGTAAAATCGATCCAGCCGGCCAGCTGCCCGTTGCGGAGCAGGTAAATGTTATGGCTGTCGTCCGGTGTGGCTTGCTGCGCCATAATAAAAGAGCCCAGCTGCCACTGGTTACCTTCCTTATCCTGCGCCTGCATACCGCGGCCCTTGTATTCGCGCACCTGCTGCAGCTGTACTTCGCCCAGGCCCTTCCACTGTGCGGTAATTGAGCGGGCAATTGGGTGGGAGGAATACTTTTCCAGGCTGTATACTACTTTCTTAAAATCTTCTTCCGGCATATCAAAAAAGCGGTAGCTGCTTAGCTGTAGCTTGCCCGTAGTAAGGGTGCCGGTTTTATCAAATACCACATAACGTATGCTGCGAAAGGCTTCCAGCGTTTGGGCGCCTTTTATGAGTATGCCGTTTTTAGCAGCGCGGCCCAGACCAACCATTACGGCAGCGGGTGTGGCCAGGCCCATGGCGCAGGGGCAGGCTATTACCAGTACGGCTATACTCCGCATCATGGCATTTACAACGGTGGTATGGCCTATGAGCCACCAGCCCAGGAAAGTGAACAGCGCAATGCCTAATACCAGCGGCACAAAAATGGCGCTGATACGGTCTGCCAGCCGTTGCATGGGCGGCTTGGTGCCCTGCGCCTGTTTTACCAGCTCTATAATGTAGGAAAGCACCGTATCCTTGCCGGTGGCGGTTACAAACATTTTCAGCGTACCATCTTCCAGGATGGTGCCGCCAATCACTTTGTCTTTTTCGTTACGGCTTACCGGCGTGCTTTCCCCGGTGATCATGGATTCGTTGATGGTGCCGCCGCCCCAGTAGATGGTGCCATCCATGGGGATCTTATCACCGCTGTTCACCAGCACCCGGTCGCCGGGGCGCAGGGTTTGGTTATCTACTTCGCGGATATGTTCGTGCCCGTGACTATCATCGATCAGGCGGGCCATGGTTACCTGCATTTTTGCCAGGGCGGTAATGGCGGTGGTGGTTTGCTTTACAGATCTTTCCTCCAGCAAATTACCCAGGAATACCAGGGTAATAATGGCGGCAGCTGTTTCATAGAACATATAATCCGGCCCCAGGTGCTGCAGGGTGCCGGCCAGGCTATAGCCATAGGCAGCGGTAGCGCCCAGGGTTATCAGCACATCCATGTTAGCCATGCCATTGGTAAGGGAGCGCCAGGCGCTGCGGCCAAAGTGCAGCATACCTATCCCGTACACGGGGGTGGCCAATACCAGCTGTACCCAGGGGTTATGCAGCCAGGGCCAGCTTACCCACATGTGTAATAATAAAGGGGCAGTAAATACCAGGCAGGCAAAGAATTTGAACCGGAGTGTTTTAAAAAAAGCGTTCTTAGGGGCCTGCTCATCCGGCATTACTACCTGGTAACCCAGGTCATTAATTCCTTTCAGCACTATTTTGGGGTCGCCCTGGCCGGGCATATTAAAGCTCACATCCTCGGTGGCAAAGCTCACCTGCACATCCTGCATGCCTTTATTTTCAAGGTATTTGGATACTGTTAGCGCACAACTGGTACAATTCATCCCTTTTACCTTGCAACTGATCGTTTCCATGTTGTTCTGTTAATGGTAAATAAACCGCTCTCAACAAAATTAGAAACTGTGGTGGTTTGATGGTAAAATATTAATGCAACGGAAATGCAAAAGCAATGTGCAGGTGTGCAGATGTGCAGATGTGCAGATATGCAGATGGATTGACATTTGCACATCTGCACATTTGCATATCTGCATATTTGCTAATTTTGATTATGGAATGGATCTTCACTGAAGCCCAGCTACCGGAAACTGCCCGGGATTTTTGGGCGCATTTTAGCAGCCCGCGGGTATTTACCCTGAACGGGCAAATGGGCGCCGGCAAAACCACTTTTATTAAAGCGCTCTGCGCCGCCAAAGGCGTGGAAGACGCTACGGCCAGTCCTACCTTTGCCATCATTAACCAATATGAATATCATAACGGGCAAAACCAGGCGCATACCATTTACCACCTGGATCTTTACCGTCTGCGGGATGAAGATGAAGCCATTGCCGCCGGTATAGAAGATACGCTGTACCAGCCGGATGCTGTGTGTTTTGTAGAATGGCCCGGCATTGTAACCCGCCTGCTGCCGCCGGACAGCGTGCACCTGCAGCTGGAAGTATTGCCCGATCAGCGCCGCCGCCTTTCTGTGTTATTAAAAGCGCAATAACACTATGAAAGGGCAATCTTTAAATAGCTTATCTTTGAATATCACGTAATTTCACAGAACAATTTTCACACGAATATGGAGCAAAGGCAAAAACCTGTTGTGAGTGCTGGCTTTACTTATTCACCAATGGAGGAAACGCTGGATATCCCGCAGAAAAATTCCCGTTTATTCATTGGTATTCCCAAAGAAACCTCTTTCCAGGAAAACCGGATTGCCTTAACGCCGGATGCCGTAAGCATCCTGGCCAGCAACGGTCACCATATAGTGGTGGAGCATAAAGCCGGCGACGGATCGCATTACTACGATACCGATTACTCAGAAGCAGGCGCTGAAATTGTGTACGATAAAAAAGAAGTGTATAAGGCGGAGATCATTGTAAAATCCGCCCCGCTGAATGATGAAGAAATTGAGCTGCTGCACCCGCACCAGATCGTAATATCGCCCATACACCTGGCGGCCCTCAAAGCCCCGCAGGTAGAGAAGATGATGGAGAAGCGCATTACCCTGCTTTCTTTTGAGAACCTGAAAGACGATGCCGGCACCTACCCAATTGTACGGGCCATGAGTGAAATAGCCGGGGGCGCAGTAATGCTCATAGCCGGGCAGTACCTCAGCAACGGTAATAAAGGCAAAGGTATTTTGCTGGGTGGCGTTACCGGTATTCCCCCTACCAAAGTAGTGATCATTGGCGCCGGCATTGTAGGCGAATTTGCCGCCCGTACCGCACTGGCGCTGGGCGCTTCCGTAAAAGTGTTCGACAATAATATCTATAAGCTGAAACGCCTGCAGAATAACATAGGCGTACGGGTATTTACCTCAGTGATACAACCCAAAGTGCTGGCAGAGCAGCTGCGCAATGCAGATGTAGCTGTGGGCGCCCTCTCTTCCCAGAGCGGCCGTACTCCTGTAGTAGTTTCAGAGGCGATGGTAAGCAATATGAAAGCCGGTTCCGTGATCGTGGACGTAAGCATAGACCGCGGCGGCTGTTTTGAAACCTCCGAGATCACCAGCCATGAGAACCCGGTGTTTAAGAAGTACGATGTGATCCATTACTGCGTGCCTAATATCCCCTCCGGGTTTGCCCGCACGGCTTCTGAAGCCATCAGTAATGTGCTGATGCCTTTACTCCTGGAAGCCGCAGACGACGGCGGTTTTGAGAACCTGGTATGGATAAAGCGGGGCGTGCGCAATGGTATTTACCTGTACAAAGGCGCGCTTACCAACTATCACCTGAGCGAGAAATTCAAATTAAAATATACAGACCTGGAGCTGCTGCTGGCGGTGAAAGGGTAATCAATGTGCAGATGTGCAAATATGCATATGTGCAGATGGGAGGCCATTTTTAACCGGCATATGCACTACACTCACTGTAATGCAAATGCGCAGGTGAACAGGCTTTCACGATGTCATGCATTGCATTCATTTGCACATCTGCATATCTGCACATTTACACACTTAGCTTGTACCCCATCGCTATAGCAATCAGAATGGCAATACCTACCAGGATGCGGTAGTATCCCCAAACTTTAAACCCGTATTTCTTCAGGGAATCAATAAAGAATTTAATAGCCAGCATGGCTACCACAAACGCTACTACGTTGCCGATCAGCAGCAGCTTCAGGTTTTCAGGATGCTCCATGATCAGCTCCCGGCCTTTCAGCAGCTTATAACCGGTGGCAGCTGCCATCGTAGGCACTGCTAAAAAGAACGAAAATTCAGCGGCCACATTGCGGGTAAGCTTTTGCTGCATACCGCCAATAATAGTGGCTGCGCTGCGGCTTACGCCCGGTATCATAGCTATACATTGCCAGAAACCAATACGCAGGGCCTTAAAAATATTCATCTTATCATCGGAATCTATCTCCGGGTGCAGGAACCAGTTATCTACAAATAATAACACCACACCACCCAGCAGCAGGGTAATACCTACTACCAGCGGACTTTCCAGCAGGGCGTCTATTTTATCGCTGAACAGGTAACCTATGATCAGGGCCGGTATTACAGCTATGATCAGCTTCACATAAAAGTTCAGGCGGTTCTTGTCAAACACCAGGAACTTTTTCCAGTACAGCACCACTACGGCTAATATAGCGCCCAGTTGAATGCATACCTCGAACAGCTTGGTAAATTCGTCTTTGTTAATCCCCAGCAGCGCGCTGGTAATGATCATATGGCCGGTGGAGGAAACCGGTAAAAACTCCGTTAATCCCTCTACGATGGCTATAATAATAGCTTGTAATGTGGTCATTCTCGATGGCTGGTGGGTCTACAATCAGGCTTTCGGTTTGCGCATAATAGCATATACTTCTACCAGCAGGCCCAGTACAATTACAATGGGCGCCAGGGTTATTCTGCGAAAGCTGTATACTTCCTCCGCCTTAAAGGTGTTGGGATCGCCGCTGGCGCCTCCCATCATCAGTAAAAAGCCTATAACGATCACGGCCAGGCCGGCAATCATGATCTTGAAGTTGTCTTTGGCAAACAACGGGCGGCTTTCAATAATTACTTTTTCTGCCGGCGCCGTTTTAATTTCTTTAGCCATATAGCGTGTAAATTAGAATTGTCTGATTATAATTTTTTTTGCTGTTAGCTGTTAGCCCTTAGCTGTTAGTACAGGTCATCCAGCTTTAAGCGCAAATACTTCATCACAGAACGGTGCGTACTTACGAAAGAGATACAGATGCCGATCAGGATCATGGCCAGGAACAACACTCCTATCATGAAATAATCCCGAAGGCCGCTGAGCTCCGGCAACCACTGGTCTGCAAAATACAGCAGCCCTATTAAGGCTATAATAGCCAATACAGCGCTTAAAGCGCCATTGATGATGCTGCGTATATCAAAAGGTTTGGCAATAAACCCGCGGGTAGCGCCTACCATTTGCATAGTTTTGATCAGGAAACGGTTGCTGAACATAGCCAGGCGGATGGTATTATCGATCAGCACAATTA
>NZ_DATCRF010000474.1:0-11518 GCF_036569125.1 Chitinophaga sp.
CGGTAACCTGGAACAATCTGCCAGCGCCTCGCTGAGCAACGTTAAAGGCAAGATGGAGCTAAGCATGAACCTGAATGCAAGTAACCAGCGCGAAAGAATAACCTCCACACTTAACCGCACTTCTTTATCCAACGGACAACCAATAGGAGAATTACTGCAAAAGGATGAGGTTACGCAACACGATCGTGGCGTTTTCGGGGATCTGGGCGTTACCTACCGGGTTGATTCCCTCCAGAAGATCAGTACCAGCCTCACTTTCTGGAACGGCGCCTGGCCCTCGAACAGCAACCTGTATAACTTTTACCAGGACAGCAAAGGCGCCGCCGTCTATAATCAGCAGAGTAACACAGGCAATCACTCCGGTTACTATGAATGGTCTGCCGTTTATCAGAAGCTGTTCCACCGCAAAGGGCAGGAGCTGCAGGCCCTGGGTTCTGCGAGCTTCAGCAAAGATCGTTCAGTATATACCACGCGCCAGTATACCTTGGCGGGCAAACCTTATTTTCTTGAAACAGGGCCTAACAACAGTAAGTCCTGGGATCTTAACCTGCAGGCAGACTATACACATCCATTGAATTCGTCCGGTAAAAATGTTATTGAAACCGGCCTTAAATTTAGCAGGATGAGCGCCAACACGTCTTACAGTGCACGGAACAATGAAAAAGATCCCGGTAGCGACAAGCTCCTGGAAATCCCATCCCGCTCTGATGAAATGAAGTATTTTCAGAACATTTACGCAGCATATGCAAGCGTGAAATTTGAGACCAGGAACAAATGGACCTTCCGGACCGGCCTTAGGTATGAAGGAACCGGGATTGGGGGCGACTTTCAACGGATGCCTTCTTCTTTCCGCTCCACTTTTTCCAACCTGGTGCCCAGCGTACTGCTGTCCAAAGCCCTCAATGAGCAGCACGATGTGAAGGTTGCCTATACAGAGCGTATCAGGCGTCCATGGATCTGGGACCTGAATCCCTTTGTAAATGCAAGCGATCCACGCAACCTGAGCTCGGGCAATCCCTTGCTGCGGCCTGAAACCACCAGAACGCTGGAGTTTGGGTATAACTACGTTGCCAGATCCGGCCTCTCGCTGAACAACAGTATTTACTTCAGTTCAAACAGCAATGCCATTGAAATGCTGACAATAGTCGATAGTCTGGGTATCTCCAGAACATCTCCCAGTAACATCGCCTCCAACAAACGGTTAGGCGCAAACGTAAATGCTGCCATGGAGATCGGCGACCTCACCGTTAACGGAGGCGTAGAGCTTTACCAGGTATGGTTTAACAGCAATGCGCTGCAGGTTAAGAACAGCGCAGGTTTCTATGCAGTTAATTTAAACCTGTCCTATGCACTGCCAAAAGATTTCACCCTGCAGGCTTCGGGCGACTACAATAACGGCTACATAACGCTCCAGGGGCGAAATTCAGGCGCCTGGTCTTACAGCTTCACTGCCCAAAAGGAATTCCTGAAAAAGAAAGCCAGCATCCTGGTAGGGGTATCTAACCCTTTCCAGAGAAGCCTGTTACAATACGCCAACGCCACTGCGCCCAGCTTCCGGAGCACAACATCCAGCCATTACTTCAACCGGAGCTTTCACATCACCTTTAACTGGAAATTTGGATCGCTCAAAGCACGTGACAATGATGAAGTAAAGCGAATGCCTCCCAGAGGGCGGTATTAGTCTGTTTTGTATAAAAAAAAGTCCTATTCAGCTAAATATTTGTACATATTTAGCGTTAAGTTTGATCTATCAGCCATAATTATATGCGCAGGCAATTATTAATACAGCGTAGGTACCGGTTGCCTGTATAGGGATGGAATGATCGTCTTAAAAATACGCTCTGTTTGCTGGGTCATATGAGATCGTTTTTTGAAAAACTAGCCTGCCTCGCAGTATGCTTTCAGTTTCTTACCTGGTATCCGTCCTTTGCCGGCAATCCGGTGAGAACCCGTCTTGGAATTGAGCAGGGCCTGTCGAACAATTTTGTACGATGTATCTACCAGGACAAAAATGGTTTTATGTGGTTTGGCACCTATGACGGCCTGAACCGCTATGATGGATATGAATTCAAGGTCTTTAGAAATAGTTTCAGGAACAGCCGGTCACTGATCAACAACTGGATCAATGCCATCAGTGAAGATCCCCAGGGCAATTTATGGATAGGCACCCGGCAGGGGGCCTGTGTGTACCAAAGCCAGTCTAACACCTTTTCCTTTCTTTATTATTATACGCCTGATAAAAAAACGGAACAGCTAAAGTCGGTCGTTAAGGATATTGAAGCCGGCCAGCAGGGCAATATGTTTGTTGCTACAGCCGGCAAAGGCCTGCTCTTTTTCCCCAAAGGCGGGAACGTTGCCCGCAGCATACCGTTTGAGAATAATGCCAGTTCCCCCTATGAGGTTACTGCAGTAAAAGCAGCAGATGATAAGCATGTATGGTTCTTTGCCGCTGATAAAGGCCTGTGTGTTTACGAGTATAAAACCGGTAAGGCAAAGCTTGTAAATGCCGCCATCAGGTCAGCCAATTGTATTGAGGCTGCAAATGGTTATTTATGGCTGGGAACAAATGACGGATTGTACCGGTACAACATCACCTCCAATTCCTTTGACAAAGTTTATAATGAAGGGAATAAGAAATTAAGCTATAATGTTGTTGCCGGCATCACCGCAGGTAATAATAATGAGCTGTGGATTGCCACCAATGGTGGAGGGGTGGTTATCCTGGATATGGAAACCGGTGAAACGCAGTTTTTATCGGATGCCAGAGAGCCGGATGCATTATCGAGCAATGCTGTTTATTCCATTTGGATTGACAAACAATCCAGGAAATGGATCGGCTGCCTGAGAGGGGGTATTAATGTGATTGATCCCAATAAAGAGCGTTTTCAGAATGTTGTTGCCAATCCTGCTGCCGCCAATACCCTGGTCAGCAATTATATTTTATCGTTTTACGAAGCGCCCAATAAGGATCTGTGGATAGGTACGGACGGCGCCGGCATAAGTATCTGGAACAGGAGCGCGAACTCATTTACGAATTACCGCCACAACAGCGGGGATCCCAATTCATTGAGCGATAATTTTGTGACCGGCATCCAGTCAGACGCTCAGGGCAATACCTGGATCGCTACTTACCGCGGAGGCGTAAATCGTTTTGACAATGGAAAATTTGAACATTATAACTGTGTTGACCCGGACCATCCTGCGCTTGCCTTACATCCCATAGGCTCCAATCTCCTGGAAGATGCGGAGAAAAATATCTGGCTAAGCACCCAGCAATATGGCCTGTTCAAATTGAACCGGCAGAAAAAGGTTTTTGAATTGTTTGATGGCAGGCTGAAGGACCTGTATTCGTTGCGGGAAGACAGGGATCATGTTTTTTGGGGCGGCGGCATGAATCACCTGGTTAAAATAGATAAGGCCGGCCGGAAACATGTTGCCTATTTCATTGGTAAGCCGGTAAGTGTTATCCTGGAAGACCATGCCGGCAATTTTTGGCTTGGTACCGAGGGTGGGGGATTAGTGCTGTTTAACAGGAAGCAGGGGAAGATCACTGCCCGGTACACTACGGAGGAAGGGCTTTGCAGCAATTCGGTGTTAACCATCCTTGAAGATGCGGCAGGTAACCTGTGGATGGGTACTTTTAACGGCATTGCCAAATTCAATCCCGCGAACAAAACATTCACCAACTATTACCAGGGCGATGGATTGCAAAGCAACCAGTTCAATTATCATGCTGCATTAAAATTACGCACCGGCGAAATGGCCTTTGGCGGCATCAAGGGGTTTTCTTTGTTCCGCCCCGGGAACGTCACAGTAGTTAACGGCAATCCGAAAGTTTTTTTAACAGATGTAAAAGTTGCCAACACGCCGCTTGAACAGGATCCTTTACTGAACATCCAAAGCGGTTCCAGCCGGATTGAGCGCATCAGGGTTCCCTATAATAAAGCGGTGCTTTCATTTGAGTTTGCAGCGCTGGAGTATTCGGCCCCGGATAAAATTCAATATGCCTATTACATGCAGGGCTGGGATAAAGACTGGATCTATTGCGGCGATGCAAGAAAGGCGGCTTACAGCCATCTTTCCGAAGGTGCCTACACCTTCAGGGTTAAGAATACCAATGCCGGGGGCCGGTGGAGCACGGAAGAGGCGCAGATTAAGATCATTGTGCTCCCTCCCTGGTACAGAAGCTGGTGGGCATATTTGAGCTATGCGGTAATGATCGGCGCAGCCATTTATTTTTATCTGCGGTACCGCGCAAATCGCACCAGGCTGCAATACGAGGTGAAAATAGCAAAGCTGAATGCCGAAAATGAACGCCTGGAAAAGGAAAGGAGCCTGGCCGAATTAGCGGTGGAGAAGTCGGAGCTGGAAAAGGAGCGGGCGGAAAGGGAAAGGGAACATGCTGAACGTGAAAGGGAAAGGATCCTGAATAAAAGAGAGCGGGAGATCAATGAACGGCAGATCGCTTTCTTTACCAACATCTCCCACGAATTCAGAACGCCGCTGACGTTGATCATTAATCCTGTAAAGGAGCTGTTGGAGAAAAACAGCAGTGAGCAAAAAAAGAACGCTGAGCTGAATATTGTTTACCGCAATGCAAGGCGCATGCTGAGTCTTGTTGACCAGCTGCTTTTATTCAGGAAAACGGAGAGCGGCCTGGATAATATAAGACCCTCCAGGTTAAATCTTCGCGATCTGGCATATGAGGTGTATGTATGTTTTATACGGCAGGCAGAAGCGCTGCGCATTGATTACGTTTTTGATTGCCCCGATGAGCATTTGGAGGTTTATGCGGATAGAGAGAAGCTTGAGATTATCTTGTACAACCTTCTTTCCAATGCAATAAAATACACGCCTGCAGATGGCAGTATAAGATTTTTGCTGGAAGATTCCCCCGGAAATGTGGTGATCCGGGTTGAGGATAATGGCGCAGGTATCCCATCCGGCATAGGAGAGAAGATCTTCGACAAATTTTATAAAGCTGAAAGAACCAAAACGGGTTCCATGGAAGGCTTTGGGATCGGCCTTTTCCTGGTAAAGCATTTTGCAGAACAGCACCATGGAACTATTTCCTACGAAAGTGAGGAGGGATGTGGAACCACCTTTACCTTAAAGCTTAAAAAAGGGAAGGCGCATTTCGGGCCGGATGTTAGTGTTGCTGAAACAGCAGCAGCACCCCGGCTGCTGGAAGCCCTGAAGGACGAGGTTGAAACCGGGGAAAATGCAGCAGCAGAGGAGCCCTTAGCGGAGCTGATCTCTGAAAAGCAATCTATCCTGGTCATAGACGATGATGAATCCATCCGGCAATACCTGGCCCGTTTATTTAAAGACACCTATATAATATACCAGGCGGTGAACGGCGAAGCCGGTTTAACTATGGCGCAGGATTATTTACCCGATCTGATCATCTCAGACATTCACATGAACGGGATGAACGGGATTGAGCTTTGCAGGGCTGTGAAGGAAAACGAGCAGCTGAGCCATATCCCGGTTATCCTGCTTACCGGCGCTACCTCCGAAGAGCTTAAGCTGCAGGGAGTGCAGGGCGGGGCAGATGATTATATTGTAAAACCCTTTGACAGTAAGCTGGTGCTTGCGCTGGTGGCCACACTTTTAAAGAACCGCAACGCCCTGCAGAAGTATTTTTACAATGAAATAACCCTCAATAAAAGCGATTTCAAGGTTTCTCCCGGGTATAAGGAGCTTTTGGACAAATGCATTTCCATTGTTGAAAGGCATTTAAAGGATAAGAACTTTAGTATTCAAACGTTGCTCAGCGAATTGGGCATGAGCCATTCCAACCTGCTGCGTAAAGTGAAATCAGTATCCGGCCAGCCGGTGAATATCTTCATCCGCTCCATCCGCCTCCGGAAAGCCGCGGAGCTTTTTATCAATACCGATTATAGTATCAAGGAAACTGCCTATGCCGTTGGTATCAGGGATATCAAATATTTCCGGGAGCAGTTCAATAAGCTTTTTGGTATGAACCCCTCTGAATATGTAAAGAAGTACCGCAAGGTTCACGGAAAGCAATATACGGTTGACAAGGGATCCATTAATCCCGGTAACTAAATGGATTAAGTAAAAGAAGGCAGGTGGCCAGGCTGTCAGGAACTTTTCCCGTTCAGGCGCCCAATATTGTCAAAACGACAGTTTATTTTCATCTCGGGATATTTGACTTCACAAAGCAATTACCGTCCCTTTAAAATACGGTTAGCCCGCATTCCCCGGTTTATAGCCAGCATAGGCTTGGATTTGACGGATGCACCCCCCTTTTTGGGAGTATACCCCCCTCCTGAATTTCCCCGGAGATTTACCTTAAACCGGTAGATTTACGCTGAATACTGATACGCTCCACTTAATCGATTAACAAAAATTAACGGTGTACCTGATTGCCGGCTAAATGAAAAAGAAGATCTCCATACACGACATAGCCAAGGAACTTAATCTTTCAGCCGCCACCATCTCTTTTGTATTGAATGGCAAGGCGGATGAGAAAAAGATCAGTGAGGATGTTCGCAGAAAGGTGTCGGACTATATAAAAAAGGTAGGCTACCAGCCGAACATGGTAGCAAAAAGCTTACGGACAGGGAAGTCCAATATTATAGGAATGCTGGTGGAGGATATTTCCGACCCGTTCTTCTCCGGTATTTCCCGGGGAATTGAGTCCATTGCATACCATCATAAGTATAAAATATTCTTTGCAAGCACTGAAAATGATACGGAAAAGACAAAAACACTGATAAAAGCATTCCGGGAGCGGCAGGTAGATGGATATATTATGGCGCCGCCTTCCGGCGTGGAGAATGAAATAATGGCGCTGATGGAAGATAATGTACCGGTGATCTTTTTTGACCGTTACCTGCCTGCGCTTAATACCAGCAGTGTGATCATTGATAACTATTCCGGCTCCTACCAGGCAGTGAAACATCTGCAGGAGAATGGTTATTCCAACATTGCGTTTATAACGCTGAACTCTGAGCAAACGCAGATGCATGCCCGCCTGCAGGGCTATAACAAGGCTATGGAAGATAGCCTGTGCGGGCCCATTGTGGCTAAGCTTCCCTATGAGCTGAGCCACCGGGAGGCGGCGGAAAAATTGGTGCAGGAGTTTATTAAGCAGCACCACGGCATTGACGCCATCATTTTTGCAACCAACTATCTGGCTATAAACGGACTAAAAGCGATCAGGGACCTGGGATTGGCAATACCGGAGAATATTGCAGTAATAGGGTTTGATGATAATACCCACTTTAATTTATTTTCTCCTTCCATCACGGCAGTAGCGCAGCCTATTGAAGAAATTGCACAGGAAGTAGTGCAGCAGCTGCTCCATGCCTTATCAGATGAAAAGGAAAGTAAAAAGCGAAGAACAGTAACATTGCCGGTTAAATTAATAGTAAGGAATTCTTCATTTCCCAAGACACAAAAGGAAGTTGTTCACACAGAATCACCAGTTATGAAGAACGGTTAATCGATTAAATAATCAATCAAAATTTCACGTATGAGTTGTAGGGTAAAAATGCGGTTTTTACCCTAACAGAGATCTTTTGTCTTTATAAATGTCCACTATGAGAAAAAATCTAACCGCAGGTGTCCTGCTACTTTCTGGTACCGGAAGGCAAGTATACCGCAGGGTTAACTTAGGCTTCCTGGCTGCCATTCTTTTCATGTTCTCTGCTGCAAAGGCACAGGTTGCAGATACAACAAAGGCCGGTACCCAATTGGCAGCTGCCATGGATACGTCAAAAGCTGCTGCAGTTGTTCCAATCCTTTATGGGGAACAAGCCAAAAGCAGTTTGCTGCAGTCGGCAGCAACCGTTTACACCAATCAATTAACCACAACGCCAAGCCCGCAATTTCTGCAGGCTTTACCTGGCCGCATACCCGGTTTGAACATCACTTTCGGAAGCGGAGGCCCGGGCCTGGACGGGAACGGGATGAGCTTCAACATCCGCGGGGCAAGGGCACAAATTATTTTGATCGATGGCATTGAACGCGGCTACCAGTCCATTGACCCGGAACAGATTGAATCTATAACGGTGTTAAAAGATGCGCTTTCCACCGTGATGTTCGGCCAGCGCTCCTCCTACGGGATCATCTCCGTCAGAACAAAAAAAGGAGATGTGGGCAAACCCCGTATATCTTTCACCGCCCAATCGGGTTTTGAAACCCCAACCGCCCTTCCAAAACCGCTGCCAGCCTGGCAATACGCCACGCTGTATAATGAGGCTAAGCAAAATGATGCGGGCATTACACCGGTGGCTCCCCAGTACACACAGGCTCAGATCGATGCGTATAAAGATCATACGGATCCCTACACCTATCCGGATGTGGATTGGTACAATACCGTGCTGACCAAAAGAGCCGGTGTAACCCGTTATAATCTCAATATACAGGGGAGTGGAAAAGGCTTCAGGTATTTTGTTGACCTGGATAACATGAAAGAAAAAGGGATCATCAGAACCAGCAGTGAAAATAAGTACAACACAAATGCGGAATTAAACCGGTATGCTTTGCGTTCGAACGTAGGCGTTGACGTAACGCCTGTAACGTTTGTACAGCTGAACCTCTTTGGCCGTTTTCAACGTTACAACCAGCCGGGTGGTGGTGTTGCCGGCATTTTCTCTTCCTTGTTAAATACGCCGCAGCTTGCCTATCCGGTGTTTAATCCTGATGGAACATTTGGCGGCAGCGATAAATACCAGGGCAATGCCAATATATGGGGGCAGGCCGTTGCCCGTGGTTACCAGTTTCAGGATGTAAGGGATATTGCGGTTGACCTGGAGCTTACGCAAAAGCTGGATGTGCTTACAAAAGGCCTTGTGCTAAAAGCAAAAGCCTCCAACAACAATACTGCTTACTATACAACCAAACGGGACAAAAATTTTGAAGTATACCAGTATTTAAATGATACTTATACCAAGTATGGATCTACGACCGAACAAACAACTTCCGGAACGTTGAATGACAGGTACCGCATTGTATACCTGGAAGGGTCGCTTGGTTACGACCGCACTTTTAAAAAACATGCTGTTTCCGTACTTGCGGTTGCCAACCAGCAAAACCGGCTGGCATTTAATACCACAAACCTTCCTGAAAAATACACCGCCTATTCCGGTAAATTGAACTATAGCTTCAATGAAAAATACATAGCCGAAGCGGCCGTTAGCTATGGGGGCTACAACTGGCTTGCACCATCAAAGCGTTGGGCAGCTTACTGGGCCGGGGGCATTGGCTGGAACCTGCATAAGGAAGCATTCATTAGCCGTAACCTTCCTTTTATCAGCAACCTGAAGCTGAGAGCAAACTATGGATTAACCGGCCAGGTAAACGCCGGCTACTTTTCGTATATCCAAACCTATTTCAATAACGGCAGCTATTGGTTTGCCTCCGGTTCCTCACTCGAAAGAGGCGCAGGGGAGAATGCCATTGCCAATGCAGGCCTGGCGCCTGAAAAAGCAAAGAAATTGGATGCCGGCATTGATCTTGGTCTGTGGAATAACAAGCTTACAATAACCGCTGATTATTTCTTTAATAAGTTCTATGATCTTGTTGCGGCGCCTACCCTGGTAACCGCCGTATTTGGCGCAAGCTACCCACTGCAGAACTATCAGCGCTTCAACTATTGGGGTACAGATATTTCCGCCACCTGGCAGCAAAGCATAAAAGCGTTCAGCTATTTTGTTACCGGTAATTTTTCGCTGGTTCAGTCAAAAGTGGTTTATAATGCAGAGCTGCACAAAAGCTACGATTACCAGGTTACCACCGGAAGGCCGGTAGGGCTGCAGTATGGTTATACCGCAATTGGCTTGTTCAAATCCTACGATGAGATCAATGATCCTGCAGTAGCAGTGATGCCCTCATCTCCCAAATCATCTTTGAGGCCCGGCGACATCCGTTATCTTGACCGCAACAATGATGGTCAGATCACAATAGATGACCAGAGCCCCATTGGCAATGCAAAACCCACCATCTATTATGGGCTCAATACCGGCTTTAGCTTTAAAGGCCTTGATCTTTCCATACTCATCCAGGGTACATTGAACCGGGAGAGTTACCTGAACGGTGATTTCATGAACGGCTTTGGGAACAGCGGGCAAAATAATGCCTATGAGTATAACCTGGGCCGGTTCACCGCGGCCACCGCTGAAACAGCAAAGCAGCCGAGGTTGTGGCTGGGCAACAACACGAATAATACGCAAACCTCCTCCTTTTGGATCAAGCAGAATGATTTTGTGCGGCTTAAAAACGTAGAGATAGGTTATACGTTCCCTGAGAAATTATCCCGCAGGATCGGTATCCCTTCAGTGCGCCTGTTTGCCAACGGCCTGAACCTGCTTACCTGGGCAGAGATCCATGACGTAAGGAAGGACCTGGATCCGGAGTCCTGGGGCGCTGCCTATCCCATTATGAAGATCTTCAATTTTGGTATCAACATTAAATTTTAACGGTAATGTATTGTTGTATGAAAAAGAATTATGGCTGGTACGTTCTTATTTTCATTGCAGGCATCCTTGCCGTATCATCCTGCAAGAAAGCATTTGAAGACAAACCGCTTGAGCTGCTTACGATAGATTATATTTTCGATGAGACCGATCCTACCGGCGACCAGGCATATAAATGGGTGAACAATATATATTCGAAGATCCCTTCCGGGTATAACCGGATGCTGGGCGGTTCCAGCTGGGGCGTTAGTAGTTCGCCTAGGGGTAACATTTCCCTGGTGCCATTGGAATGCTTTTCAGACGATGCTGTTCCAAGCGGCGATGGAAATGAGGGCTGGAATATTATTCGTGGCGGGTACAGTCCTGTTGCCACGTTTGATGATAACTGGGGCAATTGTTACAGCGCTATAAGGGCCGCAAATATTTTCCTGAATAATTACCTGAAGGTTCCCTGGGCCGATTCATCCCGCAAGGTATGGCTGCCCAACGAGGCGCGCGCACTGAGGGCTTATTTCTATTACGAGCTGATAAGAAGGTATGGCGGTGTGCCGCTGGTGGGTGATAAGGTATACGATTCCAATGATAAAGAGCTGTTGAATTTAAAACGCAGCAGCTTTGAAGAGTGCGTAAGCTACATTGTATCGGAGCTGGATCTGGTTAAAGACAGTCTCCGTCCCGATGCTTCCCTTGCCGGCAGGGCAACTGATGCTGATTACGGTAAAATGCGTAAAAGCATCGTACTGGCCATTAAGGCCAAGGTACTGCTGCTGGCAGCAAGCCCTTTGTTTAACCCGTCATCAAGCCCGGGCAGGTCTTATACCGGTTATGCTGCTTATAGTGCGGAAAGATGGAAAGCAGCTGCAGATGCAGCGAAAGCGGTGATGGACCTTGGTATTTATGACCTGGAGCCTAACCGCTACACGCTCATAATGGCAAGGGCAAACAAGGAGCATATTTTCTTCCGGATGAGCGATCCCCGTATTGACAATGGATATGCCTATTACATGTCTCCGCCCGGATACAAGCCCGCCAACCGCAATAGTGAAGGCCGTGTAAGCCCTACACAGGAA
>NZ_DATCRF010000475.1:0-7231 GCF_036569125.1 Chitinophaga sp.
TCCCGTCCCAACCGTTTACTGGGCACCCTTATACTACTCATAGCGCTGGCTTGTTTGAACCTGTACCTTTTTGAATCGCCCCGGTTCTCGGATAATCCTGTTCTGAACCTGGTGGGCAATCTTATTCCGCTGGTTATTATTATGCCCCTTGGGCCGCTGTTGTATTTCTATGTCAAAAGCACCATAGATCCCAACTTCAGGATCAGGCGGAAGCAGCGCTTACATTTTTTGCCGGTGATAATAGATTGCGGGCCGCAGCTTAGCATAGTAATATATTTTGCAGCTGCATTGCTGGACTTTTCAATACCGGCCCCCGATTTCCTGGGGCGTTTTATTGACAGCTATAATGTATATGCCGATATTCCCCGCTGGGGCTCTATTACCGTGTATCTCTGGCTCTCCGCCAGGTACCTGGCCACGGTAAGCGCGGAAAAGGAGCCGTACACCCAATGGATGCGCCAGTTTATCCGTCTTTTCCTTGTTTTCCAGGTAATATGGTTTGTATACCTGGTGCCTTATGTGATACCGTCACTAACAGATATGGTGCTGAATACGGTTGACTGGTACCCGGTATATATTCCCCTGGTGGTACTGATCTACTGCCTGGGAATAAAAGGTTACCTGATGGCGCCGGCGGAAACGCCGATTTCCAAAAAAGTTGTGGCTCCGCCGCCCGTGAAGCTGATAGCAGAAGCGGAACCGTTACTGAAAAAAGCTATGGAGCAGGACCGCCTTTACCTGGATCCTGAGCTGAACCTGGCCTTGTTATCCCGGCATACGGGCCTGCCCCAGAAAACCATTTCACTGATCCTGAACCAGCACTTGCAGAAAAGCTTTAATGAGTTTGTGAACGGGTACCGGGTGGAGGCATTTAAGCAAAATGTACGGGAGCTGCGGCAGGATAATATGACCATCCTGGCCATGGCTTTTGATGCGGGGTTTAATTCGCAGGCAACTTTTCAACGCGCTTTCCGGAGCCATACCGGAATGTCGCCCAGGGAATATATGACCCTGCAGCTGGAAAAGCAGCCAAAACCGGAAAATGAGTAGGAAAATGCTATTCAATTCCGGATTTGAGTAGATATAACAGCCTGAAATGCCTTGCTTTACCTGAAAAAAGGAGATGAAACATTATTTGCGTCTTTGTTTGTTATTGTTGGTTCTTTTGACCGGTAACCAGGTTGTTGCCCAGGAAAAATTCATAACGCTTTCCGGCAGGATCACCGATGCGGGGAGCCATCAACCAGTTATTTATGCCAATATCCAGTTAAAGAACGGCAGCATTGGTACGGTTGCTAATATAGCGGGGGAGTTCATTTTTAAAATAGCGGAAAAATTCTGGCAGGATACCCTGCTGATCTCCTGCATCGGTTACCAGTCTGTTACCATGCCCCTGCCTGCCGCCAGCTTACAGGAGATGGACATCCGTTTGGAGCCGGCTGTTTACCTGCTCCCGGCTGTAGCGGTAAATGTGCGCAATGGTTATGGTATTCTGCGGCAAATGATCCATAACATACCGGATAATTATGATACCGCCGATGTGCGGCTGACCGCATTTTACAGGGAAAATATCCGCCTGGCTGGAGATACGGTTAATTTCATTGAATCGGTCATGGATATTTACAAAACCTATCGTACCGGCCGGGATCATAAAGACCAGATCCGCATTATTAAAGGCCGTAAAAAGAAGGTGGACTGGAGTAAAGATCCACAACTGTATAACTGGATCGGTAATATTACGAACACGGCCTACTCCTCCCTGAACGAAGACCTGCAGAAATACCTTGACGCAAAGAATAATATACTGAATGAACGCAATTTCCGCTATTATACCTGTGACTACAAGGAAACGATCCGCGAAGGCAACCGGAATCTCCTGGTGTTAAACCTGGAGCCCAAAGAAAATAACCGCAAAGGGCTGGTACAGGCAAAGATCTATATTGACGAAGCTAACATGGCGCTGGTAAGGTGTGAGATGGAGACAACCCCGGCCGGGAATGACTATGTGAACCATCATGGAAAAGGCGGTATCAATTATATGATCATGTCCAAGGTCATAAAGGCCAGCTTCGATTTTACAAAGATCTCGATGGCGGTCACCTACAAGCAATACAATAATAAAACTTACCTGAGTACCGTACAGCGTCACTGGGAGTTTGTACTGAACAGCAGTAAGCGGGGAATGAAAGATGTGCCATGGTCCGGTGATTTTTACCTGCTGGTCACCGATGTGAGCAAGGATAGCCTGCAACGCTTTGCTACAGGCATTAGTAACGATAGGTCATCCATGAACCATGAGATAGGGAACGACTATGATCCCGCTTTCTGGGAAAACTATAACATTCTGCTGCCTGTGCTGCAGGATTCCGTAAAACAAAAGAAGGATGCTGCCAAACCCTCTGCCAAAGCAGCGCATATTTCTAACCGTCAGAACGGCTTTACCCGGGCCGATACGCTACGTGGTATGTTGTCGCCGCTCCGTACCTGTTATGATGTTAGTTTTTATCACCTGGATGTGGATGTGAACCTGGAGCACCGCTCCATTGAAGGCAGTAACCGGATCCGTTTTAAAGTGGTGGCCCCGTTTAACCGGATGCAGATAGATCTGTACGCCAATATGCGCATCAAAAAGATCCTGTACGGGGATCAGCCGCTGTCATTTACCCGGGAGGATGATGCTGTATTTGTAAAGTTCCCCAATACGCTGCCGGCAGGCAGCGAAGAAACGATCATGGTGTATTACGATGGCGTACCGCAGGAGCCTGACCTTAAGATCCCGATGTACGGCGGTATACTATGGGACAAGGACGAGCAGGGCAATCCCTGGGTACAGGTAGTATGCCAGGGCTCCGGCGCCAGCTTATGGTGGCCCAATAAAGATCATTTGTCTGATGAACCGGACAGCATGCAGATCTGGATCACTATACCCAACGGCTATACTGAGATATCCAATGGCCGTTTGCAGCGGAAAACGCCGGCAGGCGCCGGTAAAACCCGGTATGAATGGCTGGTGACCTATCCCATCAATAATTATAACGCTACTTTTTGTATTGGTAAATACGCTTCTTTTAAAGATGTCTACATCAGCGGCCAGGATACATTAACGCTGGACTATTATGTGATGCCCTATAATTTAGAACGCGCGAGAACCATGTTTGCGCAGGTAAAGCCCATGCTGGCCTGTTTTGAACAACATTTTGGGAAATACCCGTTTCCCCGGGATGGTTTCACCCTGCTTGAAAGCCCTTATCCCATGGAGCACCAGAGCGGTGTATGCATGGGCAAGATCAAAGAGGGCATGCGCCCGGACTATGCGCCTATAATCTGGCATGAATGTGCACATGAATGGTGGGGAAATGCGATCAGCTGTAAAGATATTGCCGACATGTGGATGCATGAGGCATTTGCCACCTATGCAGAAGGTCTTATGGTGGAATGCAGCGAGGGCAAAGCCCTGGGGGTAGCGTACCTGAATGCGCAGAAAGACCAGGTAAGTAACCGCGAGCCTGTTACCGGCGTTTATAATGTAAATCATATCCACTACGATATTGAGGATATGTATACCAAAGGGAGCCTGATGCTGAATACTTTCCGCTTTGTGCTGGATAATGATACCCTGTGGTTTACGCTGTTAAAGGATATACAGCAGCATTTCCGTTACCAGACCCTTTCGGCCGATGAATTGGTAAGCTACATCTCCATGCGTACGGGTAAAGATTACAGCTGGTTCTTTGATCAGTATCTGAAGTACACCAGCCTGCCGAAGCTGGAAATATCCCTGAAAGAAAAGGGTAGCAATCTGCAGCTAAGCTACCGCTGGCTGGCAGATGCCGCAGGGTTTAAGATGCCGGTAAAAGTAACGGTTGCCCCGGGCCGGTTTGGTTTTATTTATCCTACAACCAAGCAGCAGATCATTATGTTGAAGCAAATGAACGCAGGTGATTTCGAGGTAGATGAGGATGATTTTTATATAGAGGTAGCGGAGGTGTGAGCCGCTTTTACTGCACATGAGGATTCGCCGGAGCATAAGCAGGTGCATAAAGAGGAGAGTAGCCGTAGTAGCTGCTTCTGCTTACGCTAACGCTGCCTGAAATAGAAAATGTTCTGTCATTGCTGATATACATTACGCCTACTCTGGCAGCAGGGTTAATGCTGAAATTGTTAGTCCGCATTGAACCATAGTTCTTGTCAAGCCCGGGTTGATAGAATGCACCATTGAATTGTATAAGAGAAGGTGTTACCGAAACCCCTCCGAAAGCAAAGATATTATTGGTCAGTTGCCGGTTAAGCTGATATTCCAATGGGGCGGACAGGAAGGTGCTGCTGCCTCCCTTAAATCCAATAAAACCGGTGGTAATGCCGGCATATTTTGTGATAAACCATTTCTTTGGATGGTAGCTGGAGCTGGTATCAGCTGCCTGGCCGGCATTTCCGAAGGCCGGCTGTAAGTTATGCTGAGGGCCGTAATATAAAGGAGACTGTGCCTTAGTTGCTATGGCCGCAGACATTAAAATTGCGGTAAAAATGATTGCCCGTATCATGGTATGAAGATAACTATCCTTTTTGTTAATATAGCGCTAAAATTATAAGGTATGGACACTTCCAACACACATAATCAGCGTATCGCAAAAATGATCTTTGCCTCGGTTTATCCTATGTATGTTGAAAAGGTTGAGAAGAAAGGCAGAACAAAAGAAGAATTACACCAGGTTATAGAATGGTTAACCGGCTTCGATAACAAAAAGCTGCAGGAGCTGATAAACGAAAGGGTAACTTTTGAAACCTTCTTCCAGCGTGCTTCGCTAAACCCCAATGCGAAGCTTATCACAGGTTTGATCTGTGGGTACCGTGTAGAGGAGATCGAAAATCCTTTGACGCAGCAGGCCCGGTACCTGGATAAGCTGGTAGATGAGCTGGCGAAGGGCAGGAAAATGGAGAAGATCCTGCGCGGATCGTAGAAGGGCAGGAGCCGGTCTTTTTTATTTCTTCTTTCTCTGTAGCTTTCAATATGCTGTGTGTCAACAAATTAAGCTGAAGATAACCCCAATAAAGGTTCCCGGGTAGAACAACCCACTGCAATTCTGCCGCAGTGAATTAGACTAGATTTATGTAGAGAGCATTTTTTTTACCCTAAAAAACCCTATCTACATGAGAAAAGTTCTACTCTTCGCAGCTGCATTGCTATGCAGCACCATCTCGTTTGCCCAGGATTATTGGAGGCCCCATACCGATGCCGCCAGGATCACTCCCGACAAAGCAGTGGCCCGGCTTGCATTTCCGGCCGAATTCCAGTTATTTGACCTGAGTTTTACTCCTTTCCGGAATGAAGCATTTAAAACAGTCCGGAATGCATCGGCCCATGCAACCATTATCTCTTTGCCGAATGCAGACGGGCAAATGGAACAGTTTGAAATTGTGGAAGCTTCCAATTTCGAGCCTGCATTACAGGCACAATTCCCTGAAATAAGAGCTTTTTCAGGAAAAGGGATCACTGATAAATATGCTACATTAAAGCTGAGCATTTCTCCGCAGGGGATCCAGACAACCGTTTTCCGTACAGCAAAGGAAACCGAATTTATTGAACCTTATTCTGCCGACCATACGGTTTACGCTGTATTCAAGAAACGGCCAAAGACCTTGCCCTGGAAGTGTTCAACCCCGGAGCAAAAATTGTCAGATGATATAGCCCGCAAGGTATCTGACGTTGCTGCCAGGTCAACCGGCGATATGAAAACACTGCGGCTGGCTCAATCTGTTACGGCCGAATACTCCAATTATTTTGGCGCTACCAGCGCTTCACAGGTTGCACTGGTGCTGGCAGCTGTTAATGCTACGCTTACCCGTTGCAATGGGGTTTATGAAAAGGATCTGGCTATCCATCTTAACCTGATTGCGGCAACCACCAATGTGTTTTACTATAACGCGTCTACAGATCCGTATTCCTCAGCCAGCTCCGGCGCCGGCGGAGCCTGGAACAGCGAGCTGCAAAACACGTTGACCTCTGTGATCGGCGCCGCGAACTATGATATCGGCCACCTGTTCGGTGCATCCGGCGGTGGCGGTAATGCCGGTTGTATAGGTTGCATTTGTTCTGACAATTCAAAAGGAAGCGGCTTTACTTCTCCTGCAGATGCTATTCCGCAGGGAGATAATTTTGATATTGATTATGTAGTGCATGAAGTAGGGCACCAGCTGGGCGCCAACCATACTTTTTCCATGAGCAATGAAGGCACCGGCGTGAATGTGGAACCCGGCTCAGGGATCACTATTATGGGTTATGCCGGTATTACCAGCCAGGATCTTGCCCCGCATTCCATTGATATTTATCATGCCGCTTCCATTGCACAGATCCAGGCCAATCTTTCCAGCAAAACCTGCCCCATAACTACCAGCATAGCCGCTAATAACGCTACGCCTGTTGTAAATGCCGGCGGTAATTTTACGATCCCTATCAGCACCCCGTTTGCATTAACCGGTTCAGCTACTGACGCCAATGCCGGTGATGTGCTCACGTATTGCTGGGAGCAAAATAACAGCGCATCCTCCTCACAAACAGGATCTGCCAGTGTGGCCAGCGCTACCAAAGCATCGGGCCCCAACTGGATCTCATTTGCGCCAACCACATCGCCCACAAGGTATTTTCCCAAAATGGCCACCATTCTTGCAGGCGGCTTAGTCTCCGGCCCGTTAACAGGCGGGGATGCGGGCGCTAATACGGAAGCACTGAGCTCCGTTTCAAGAACTTTGAGCTTCCGGCTAACGGTAAGGGATAATGCACCTTATAGTTCTACCGCACCGGTAAGCATCGGGCAAACCAATTTTGCGGATATGACGGTAACCGTTACCAATTCATCCGGGCCTTTTGCAGTAACGGCGCCTAATACGGCGGTATCATGGGCCGGCAATTCATCACAAACGGTCACCTGGAGTGTAGCAAATACCACCGCATCGCCGGTTAGCTGCGCGAATGTAAAAATATCCATCTCTACAGACGGAGGCACTACCTTCAGCACCTTAGTGGCCAGCACTCCGAATGATGGCAGCGAGGCGGTAACGGTTCCTAATACCCCTACTACCACCGCAAGAATAAAAGTAGAAGCGGTAGGAAATATTTTCTTTGACATTTCCAATACCAACTTCACTATTACATCCGGTACCGGCTGTGCTGCTCCGTCAGGGTTAATTGCATCTGCTGTTACCGCTACATCGGCTACCGTAGGATGGACCGCTG
>NZ_DATCRF010000476.1:0-6381 GCF_036569125.1 Chitinophaga sp.
TTTACCGCCGGTAACGGGCTCCACGTACAGGTCCTGCACACCGGGAGTGCCTTCCAGCGCCTGTTTTACCTTTGCCGATACGGCTGCAATGGTATCCAGGTTTTGCCCGAACACTTTAATCCCTACATCGGTACGTACGCCGGTGGCCAGCATGTTAATGCGGTTAATGATGGGCTGCGTCCAGCCATTTACCACGCCGGGGATCTGCAGCTTGTTATCCAGCTCGTTGATGATATCTTTTTTAGTAAGCCCCTTGCGCCACTGTGATTTAGGCTTAAGCATGATGATGGTTTCTATCATGCTGATGGGCGCATTGTCTGTGGCTGTGCTGGCGCGGCCGGCCTTTCCCAGCACTTTATCTACCTCCGGCACGGTGCGTATGATCCGGTCCTGCACCTGCAGCAAACGTTTAGCTTCGGCATTGCTTACATCCGGTAAGGTTACCGGCATAAACAGGATGCTTTGCTCATCCAGCGGCGGCATAAATTCCGTGCCCAGGCTTTTTAATAAGGGAATGGAAATAATCAGCGCCAGGATATTAATGGCCAGCGTGGTTTTACGCCAACGCAGCACCCAGCGGATCACCGGTTCGTAGATCCTTTCCAGCAGGCGGTTTACGGGGTTGGCATTATCCGGCCGGAACTTTCCCTTCATGAAAAAAGAGATGAGCACCGGCGCCAGGGTGATCACCAGCACCGCATCTACCAGCATAATAAATGTTTTGGTAAAGGCCAGCGGGTGAAACAGCTTGCCCTCCTGCCCGGTGAGCATAAACACCGGCAAAAAAGAGGTGATGATGATCACGGTTGCAAAGAACACACCCCGTGATACCTGTTTGCTGGACTGTTCTATCACTGCCAGGCGCTCCTCCTCAGTGATCCAGTCCGGTGTTTTGCGGAATATTTTTTTGAATAAGCTCATAGTTGATTTTTTGTTTGATCCAGGTGCTTCGCATACCGCTCTGCCAGGTGCTTGTAGGCATTTTCGCTCATAATGATGCCATTGTCCACGATCACCCCAATAGCCAGCGCAATGCCGGTTAAGGACATGATGTTGGACGAAATACCAAAGGCATTCAGTAAAATGAAGCTGGCTGCCAGTGTGATGGGGATCTGGATAATGATACTGAGCGCGCTGCGCCAGTGGAAGAGGAAAATGATCACCACAACCGATACCACGATCATTTCTTCTATAAGCGTGCGTTTAATGGAGCTTACGGATTCTTTAATAAGCGTGCCGCGGTCGTACACAATATCGAACTTCACTCCTGCGGGCAGGCCTTTAGCCACTTCCTTCATTTTGGCCTTTACGCGGTTAATAACGGCATCTGCATTTTCGCCGTACCGCATTACCACAATGCCGCCTACCCGCTCGCCTTTACCATCCTGGTCAAAAATACCCAGGCGGGTTTCGCCGGTCATTTGTACGCTGGCAATATCTGCCACCCGAATGGGAATGGAGTTCTGGTTCTTTACCGGTATGTTGCGGATCTGCTCTATGGATTGCAGGTAACCGCTGGTTTTAATGATGTAGCCAATGCCGCTCATTTCAAATTTGCGGCCGCCGGATTCATTGTTGTTAGTACGGATGGCATTGATCACGTCTGTTACACCCAGCTTATAATAAAGCAGCTTATTAGGATCTACCGTAACCTGGTATTGCTGCTGCGCGCCGCCGAAGGAGGCTATTTCACTTACGCCGGGTACATTTTGCAGGGCAAATTTCACGTACCAGTCCTGGATAGCGCGTTGCTCGCCCAGGTCCACATCCGGCGCATCCAGCGTGTACCAGAGGATATGACCTACGCCTGTACCATCCGGCCCCAATGTGGGCGCTACGCCCTGCGGTAATTGTTGGGTAACGGTGCTTAGCTTTTCGAGCACGCGTTCCCGTGCCCAATAAATATCCGCATCATCTTCAAAGATCACGAAGATGAAGCTCATGCCAAACATGGAGGAGCCGCGCACATATTTCACTTTGGAAATGCCCTGCAGGCTGGTTACCAGCGGGTAGGTAACCTGGTCCTCTACCAGCTGGGGGCCACGGCCCATCCATTCCGTAAATACGATCACCTGGTTTTCGGACAGGTCGGGAATGGCATCAATGGGATTTTTTTTGACGGCAAAAAATCCCCAGGCAAATAATGCCGCTGCCAGCACCAGCACTATAAAACGGTTACGTAACGACCATGCAATGATCTTATGTACCATAACAATAAGTAAAAAAGTAAAAGGAAAAAGTTAAAAAGGGAGTATTGCGTTATGGAGTATAACGGCAGTGGGGGTTATATCAGATACGGAAATTACAATTGCGCAGGAAAACAGGGGTATTGCCAAGGTCCGGCGGCGCCTGTGCTACAGGAAAGCTAACTGCCAGGGAAGCTACAGGCATCACCTGTAAAGTATACATGGTTACCGGGGTGGCTTCTAAAGCCATGGGAACCATCACGCCCGCAGTTGCCGGGTTATGATGGTCTTTTTTCAGCTTTATTTCCTTGTACTCATCCTGACAGCATTTCTTTTTGCTGGTATTTTTGGCGGGCAGCTTCATACCGCAGCCCTTACAGTGATCCTTTATGCTGCTACCCAGCTCCCATGACACCAGCTTGCCCATGCAGTAATGTAACTGCACAGAGGCGCCCATGGCGGTGCTCATGTAAATGATGGCTAATATAACAGCAATGAATCGCTTCATATGAGAACAAAGATACTATTTTTTAATACTTACAGGGAGCTGAACAAAAAGAATGTAAAATCGTAAATGTAAAATTTCAAATGTAAAAGTGAAATGCCACGATATCAGGTATTAGCTTATGCTCAGGGCATTTTACTTTTACATTTATGATTTATCTCGTTCACAAAGTCTTTTAAATGGTCTCTATGAACCTCCTTTGTCGGTTTGAAATTTTACATTTTACATTCTTTTAGCTGTTTAGATATTTTCTGCCTTATAGCCGGCCTGCTGTAACGCCTGGATCACATCGGCCCCGGTGATGGACTTATCAGTGTTGATCACCAGTGTTTTATCGGGGTTTAGTGTATCCACGCTCCAGCTATCTTTACCGGCTACTGTATCCAGGAAAGGCGTTACGGTTGCTATACAACCGGCGCATTTAATGTTTGTTTTGAATTTTAACGTTTCCATGCTATTATGCTTTTATAATGTTGACAATTTTAAGCGCAAACTATTGCTGACCACTGACACGGAACTCAATGCCATGGCCGCGCCGGCAATCATAGGATCTAATAAAAACCCGTTGAATGGATATAAGACGCCTGCTGCCAGCGGAATACCTATAATATTGTAAATAAAGGCCCAGAAAAGGTTTTGCCGGATGGTGCGCACCGTTTTGCGTGACAGGCGCAATACTTTGGGCAGCGTATTCAGATCGGAAGTAATGAGCGTGATCTTCGCTACATCCATGGCAATGTCTGAACCTTTGCCCATGGCAATGCTTACATCTGCCTGGGCCAGTGCGTGACTGTCGTTAATACCATCGCCCACCATAGCCACTATTTTACCTTGCCGCTGCAGCTCTTTTACAAAGGCGGCTTTTTCATCCGGCATTACGCCGGCTTTATAATGCTGCACATTTACCTGCTTAGCTACGGCGGTGGCAGTTTGCTCCTGGTCGCCGGTGAGCATATACACCGCTATACCCTGTTGCTGTAAAGCGGTAATGGCTTCTTTGGAAGTAGCTTTTATTTTATCTGCAATGGCCAGTACTGCCACCACTTCCGCATTAGCGGCAAAAGCAATAACGGTTTTAGCTGATGCCTGCCAGGCCTGTGCTTTGGCTGCCAGGGCTGCATTCATTTGAATGTTATGATCCTTCATAAAGGGAAGGCTGCCTATACGGTAGGTGACGCCTTCATACACCGCGGCTATGCCTTTACCTGTAATGCTGGTAATGTTCTTTATGCTTAGCGGCTGTATGCCCTGCTGCTGCAAACCATTTACAATGGCGGTTGCCAGCGGGTGTTCCGATTGCAGCTCCATGGCCAGCAACACCTGTTTCCAGACTGCAGTATCGTTTATGAAATAAGTATCTGTGAGTGTAGGCCGGCCTTCTGTAATGGTACCGGTTTTATCCAGGATGATGGCATTTACCCGGTGGGCCAGCTCCAGGCTCTCTGCATCACGGATCAACATGTTGTGGCTGGCGCCTTTTCCTACTCCTACCATTATAGCGGTTGGCGTGGCCAGGCCTAATGCACAGGGACAGGCAATTACCAGCACGGTTACTGCGGCCAGCAAGCCATGCGTAAAGGCATGTGTACCGCCAGCTATCATCCATACAGCAAAGGCAAGGATAGCAATGCCTATTACTACGGGTACAAAAATACCGGCTATTTTATCAACCAGCTTTTGCACCGGGGCTTTGCTGCCCTGGGCTTCCTGCACCATTTTTATAATGCGGGCCAATACAGTATCCCCCCCTACTTTTTCTGCACGGAACTGGAAGCTGCCCTGTTGGTTAATGGTGCCGGCAAAGATCTGATCGCCGGCTGCTTTACTTACGGGCAGCGGCTCTCCGCTGATCATACTTTCATCTATATAAGATCCTCCGCTGATCACTACACCATCTACCGGAATTTTTTCACCGGGTTTTACCAGTAGTACATCCTGCACCTTTACCTGGGCAACAGGCATTTGCTGCATATGGCCGCCCGGATGTACTATAGTTACCGTTTGAGGCTGTAAGCCCATCAGCTTTTTAATGGCGGAAGAAGTGTTGGACTTTGCTTTTTCTTCGAGCAGCTTGCCTAATGAAATAAATGCAATTACCACTGCAGCGGCCTCAAAATATACATGCGCATGCAAGCCGCGCTGGTGCCAGAAAGCAGGGTATACGGTATTAAATACGCTGAATACCCAGGCAATACCGGTGCTGAGCGCTACCAGCGTATCCATATTGGCTTTGCGGAACCGGGCCTGTTTCCAGGCATTGATAAAGAAATTACGGCCGAAGTAAAATACCACCGGCGTAGCCAGTACCAGCATGATCCAGTTGGCATAAGGCATGTTCATGAAAAACATACCGATCACCACTACCGGCAGCGCCAGCAGCGATGACCATATAGTTCTTATTTTCAGCTTTTGATAGTATTGCTGCTGGGCGGTTTCTTTTATTTCCTGCTGGTTAGCGGTATCAATTACCAGGTCGTAGCCAATGGAGCGAACGGTATTTTGTAAGGATTGCGGGGTAGCTATGTTAGGATCATACACCACCCAGGCGCTTTGGTTGGCAAAATTTACGCCGGCATCCTGCACACCGGCAGCTGTTTTCAGCATAGACTCTACGCTGATTGCGCAGGCCGCACAGGTCATTTCCAATACCGGAAAGGTATCTTTTTTGAGCGCAATGTTGGCCACTGCGCTGCTTTCTTTTGGCCTGCCTGTTGTTACGGTTGTCATCTTAGCTTCTTTTGTTTAATACAAAGTTACCGCTGTATACAAGCAGGATTCTTACACTATAAGGGGGAGAAAATTTTAAGATTTTTGGGAGGGGAAGTGGAAAACCGACAAAAAAGGGGTATATTTGGGTAAAATGTACGATTATGAAGGCGGAGGGTGATACATCTAAAGCAAAGGGTGATATCTCAAAAGCAGGTAAAGAAGGGGATATTACTTCAAAAGCAGGCAAAACTAACCCGCCGTCAACGCCTATTGAGGTAAATTTATCCGGCCAGGCACGCCTGCACATTTACTCAAAAGCCAAAAACAGCCCCATAGCCAATAAAGGAGGAGATACCAGTGGTATGTGGGATGACCAGGACAGGGTTACGTGGTATATACTGGGCGGAAATTTTGAGGCGGATGAAGCGCTGATCCCTAAAAATGACATGGATTATGTAGAACTTAGCTTCCTGGGTTTGCCTAAGGTTTGCCTTATAAACATCGCCAGGTTTATGAATATCACAATAAGGGAAATGGCAGATCTGGTAGATCTGTCCACCAAAACATTAGAACGTAAAAAACCAGAAGACCCCATGGATAAAGTAGTTTCTTCACAGGCAATTGAAATTGCGAGCACATTAGCCCACGGTATGAAGGTGTTTGAAGATCAAAACAAACTGAACCGCTGGCTTTCTAAAGATAACCTGGCTTTGGGCGATAAAAAGCCGCTTGAACTGCTGGGTACCCCTACAGGTATTAAGCTGGTCAACAATATTTTAACCCGTATTGAAGAAGGCATTTTCTCCTGATCAAAAGCATCATCTCTCTCTCATTAACCATATTCTTATGAGTGAAGTTATAATGTCATGATTGTTTACCGCATTGTAAAAACCGCAGAGAGGGCTCAAGATCTTTCCGGCAAAGGTGCTTATCTGGCCGGAGGCCGCTGGAACTCAACCGGAACCTTTATGCTGTATACCA
>NZ_DATCRF010000477.1:0-6471 GCF_036569125.1 Chitinophaga sp.
GCCCTACTTACGCACTGAAAGTATTGCCGCATATTACCCTGCAGGTACCTTTCACGGCTGATCCTGCACTGGAAAAAGCCTTCTGCGATGAATTGGCTGAATTTGCAAAAAGCCAGGCGCCTTTTGAGGTATCCCTGAATGGCTTTGGTACTTTCCCCAATAAGCAGAACCGTGTACTGTTCATTAACGTAGAAAAGAGTGAAACCATGTCTGCTATGCACCGGCAGCTGATCAACTTCCTGCGCAAGGAATTTGGCTTCAGCACCATGCTGGCCCGCACCGGTTTTACCCCGCACGTTACCGTGGCCTTTAAAGACCTGGAAGATGATCAGTTCAACAAAGCATGGCCCGAGTATGAGAACAAAGAATACCAGGCCAGCTTTAAGGTAAATAACCTGTACTTCCTGCGCCATAACGGCAAATCATGGGAAGTGTTGCAGAAATGTAAGCTGGGTGGTGGTGCAACCCCCGCCTGATCTGAATAAGATATGATCTTATAAATAAAAAAGCCCTCCGTTTACCGGGGGGCTTTTTATTGCTGTTTATGTGTTGTGTGTTAAAGGTCTATTTGTTTGTGTAAGGTATATTCACCCTGCTGGTTCCTGGTCCAGCGCAGGTTCATGGTAGGGCATATTACTTCCAGCACGCTCTCCACATTCCCAAGTTGTTCCGGATCAAAGGTGCCATTGTAGCGGAACCGCGCCATATCCTTGTCTGATAGCATTATGCGCACATCAAAATAATTCTGTAAGGTATTGATCACATCACCCAGGCGTGTATCCTGGAAAGAAAGGCGGTTCTCTTTCCACGCCATAAAATTGGGATCTTCAATACGCGTTTGCTCCAGTGCTTTGGTATCTTTTAAAATACCGCGGCTGCCACCGGTGAGCAGCAGCTTTTCCTGCTGGTTATCACGGTTGGAAAAGGCCACTTTACCCGTTACTACCGCTACCTCTACCTGGCTTACATCATAAGCCTTTACATCAAAAGCAGTACCCAGCACCTGTGTTTGCGTATGGCTGGCATATACAACAAAAGGCTGTGCAGTATGTTGTGTTACCTCAAAAAATGCTTCTCCTTCTAAATGCACGGCACGTTCTTTACCCTTAAAATTAGCAGCATAGGTAAGCTTGCTGTTCTGGTTCAGGTAAGCCTTGCTGCCATCCGGCAGGGTAACGGTTTTCTTCTCATGCGCCAGGGTGGCAACGGATACTTCCGGGTGTCTGAAGAACACGAAATATGCAGTAGCTGCGCCGCTTAACAGTATAACGCTGGCTGCTATACGCAGTACATGCCGGTAGGTATGGAAGATACTACGTGTGGGCGTAGCAGTTATTTGCTGTTTGAAAGCTTCCCAGTTCTTTTCCGTGGAGGGGGTGAAATCCGTATCTGCCTTGCCGGTGAGCGCCCAGGTGCTTTTCAGCGCAGCATAGTATTGCCGGTTGGTCTCATCCTCATTCAGCCAGGCCTGTAACACCTCTTTTTCTTCAGGGCTCAGGCTGTTATCAATATCACGGGCAATAAGCGTTTCTATATGGTCTAACTCGTAAGACATACCATTAAAATTGTAAGAGTAAAAGATATAAGGAACTGCATGCTACCAATAATATCACAGCCAGGTAATCCTGCAGGGATACTCTTAGTTTCTTTAACGCGGTGATCATCTGGTTCTCCACTGTTTTTACAGAAATATTGAGCGTAGCGGCTATTTCCCGGTAGGTCATCTCCTCAAAACGGCTCAGGATAAATATTTCCCGGCACTTCTCCGGCAGGCGGTCAATAGCCTGGTGAATGTGCGCCGTGGTTTGTTTCAGGCGGTGCGGACTTTCGGCAGTGCCGGAGCTGGCCGGCAGCTGTATCATATCTTCTTCAATAGACAGGTGTTTACCCTGCCGTTTGTGCTTGTCCAGGTGGTCTAATGCCATATTAATTGCTGCTCTGTGCAGGTACGCTTTAAAATACACCTCCTGTAAAGCGCTGCGCCGGTTCCATATCCGTATGAACACTTCCTGGGCAAGGTCTTCTGCAGTGGCGGTATCTTGTACCAGCCGGTAAATGGTTTTACAAACAAGGGGAAAGAAGGATTTAAAGAGCAGCTCCATGAAGGCCTGTTCATCATCCTGTAATAATTCGTGTAACCTGGCATTATCGGGCATAGCACAAAAATAGCTTTTGTTACCATTTGGTACGCTATCACTTATGCCAGCTCCTGCAAGGGCAGGTGTACTTTGTGTGTGCATAGTGTGACGATTTTGGCGGCATTTACAGGATGTAGCTGAAAATGACGATCAATAAAAGCAGGCAGGCGATGAAAAGGCTGCCGTTTACGACAAGGACATCCTTTTTTATAACCATAACTGTTGCTTTAATACTATAACGGAGAAAGGGAGAGGTACCCCTACAAGGAAAGGAAAATTAGTTGGCAGTCGTAAGTTGGCAGTTGGCAGTCATAAGGCAGTATATAAAGTAAAAGACCTGTTACCTTATTGGAGTGTAACAGGGCTCTTTATCTGAAGACTTTATTTTATATGAACTACTTTTTCACTAACTGCCAACTGCCAACTTACAACTGCCAACTAAAAAAAGAAGCCGGTGATACAGATGTATCTCCGGCTTTTTGATTAACCCCTATGAAAACCAACTATTGCTCTTGGTTATTGTTGTAAATTGATCTCGCCCAGGTCCGTTGCTTTCCCATCTTCCACTTTCACATCGTTAATGGTGGCATCCTTAAAAGGATCCTTGGCATTTATCACTACGGTGTAGGTACCAGCCCTGGCACCGTTAAAGGTAAATGCGCCATCAGAAACCGCTGTTTTCAACGTATCTGACCCTTGTACCGCCCATGCTTCCGTAGCCCCATCTGCCGGCCTTACTTTGCCTGTAATGGAACCATCTACGCCTTTAAATGCATAGGCACCGAAGGCAATGGTGGCGAGCGCTAACAGGCTTACTTTGATCTTATTCATAACACACACGTTTAATTGGTTTAAAAACTGATCTGTCGTAAGCGGTGTATAGCGATTTTGAAAGAACTTTTGCTGATTATCAACGAACCAGCCTGCATAGAATTTTACAATTACCATGCCACAGTGGCCCCTGAAATTGTGTGTGCTTTATTTAACATTTCTTTAGCTAAACCCGCCCTTGTGGCTTGTTTTAAGCATTTCAAGAAAAACGCAGGCACGTTGGTTTTGTTGTGTTATAGACTTGTTAAAACACGAAGGGCCGCCATCATATTAAGATGGCAGCCCTTGCGGATGAGTTATAAACTGCTTGTTTAGCGGCGGTTTAACTTAGATAATAAGCGTAATATTTCCAGGTATAACCAGATCAGCGTTACCAATAAACCAAAGGATGCATACCACTCAAAGTATTTAGGCGCACCCTGCGCTACACCATTTTCTATCAGGTCAAAATCCAGGATCAGGTTTAAGGCGGCAATAGCTACCACTACCAGTGAAAAGATCAGACCTATGGTGCTGCCTTCATGCAGGAAAGGTATATTGATGTTGAAAAAGCGCAGCGCAAAAGCGATCAGGTAAAAGATGGCAATGCCTGCCGTTGCTGTGAACACGATAGCTTTAAACTTTTCCGTAGCGCGGATCACGCGGGCACGGTATAATACCAGCATGGCTATAAAAGTACCAAAAGTAAGGCCCACCGCCTGCAGCACAATACCTTCATATAAGCTGCTGTACATAGCAGAAATACCACCCAGGAACAAACCTTCGCACAAAGCGTAGGCAGGCGCCAGGTAAGGAGCCCAGTCTTTTTTGAAAACAATTACCAGCGCCAGCACAAAACCGCCGATACCGCCACCGGCCAGGTAAGGCAGGATGGATGCGCCTTTGGCAAAAATGCCCCAGGAGTAAACGGATGACGCCATTACCAGCAGGAGTAAAAAGACCATTTTGTTTACGGTCCCGCGCAGGGTCATAGCGTTGCCGTCCTGCACGAGGGTAGCCTGTTGAAAAGTACTCTCTTTCAGTACAGGGTTGTTGGATTGAAATAATGCCATAGTGTAAATGTTGTGTTTACAGATTAACACATCAAAAATACAAAGAATATTTGGTATACCAGGATCACGGAACCTTACTTCGCAGGCGTGATCACGATCTTCCGGAACTCAATAGGGCCATGATCTCCCTGGATATAAATCGGTCCGGGCTCGCCTTCATTACTATCCAGCGCACCGCCGGTAATGCCGGGTATTTCCTGGTTGCTGATCACGGTTTTGCCGTTCACTACCACGGTTACCATGCGGCCAATTAAGGTAATATCATAGGTTTGCCATTTATCAGGCCCCAGGGCTGCAATTTCGCTGGGCGCCAGGAAACCGTATATGCCGCTGAACAGCACACTGGCAGGGTGTGCATCTGCCGGGCTATCCTCTATCTGCGTTTCATAACGGCCCCTCAGGTATACGCCGCTGTTGCTGCCTTTCTGGTAACGGAATTCCACATGCAGCTTAAAATCCGTAAAGGTTTTTTCGGAGATCAGGTTGGCGCCGGAATGTGGGCTGGTAAGCACCCCATTCTTTACTACCCACTGGTTTTCGCCTAACGCTTTCCAGCCGCTCAGGTCTTTCCCGTTAAAGAGGTTAATGGGCTTATCCCAAACCGGCGCAGCAGTTCTTTTCAGGTAAGGTGCTTTTACACCCTTCCAGTTATAGGTTTTGCCCTCGCTGGTGGTAATGGTGCCCTGAATGCCTTCCCCGGCCAGCTCTCCCTCGATCACAAAATCCTGGTCGCCTTTTTCCCATTGCGGCGGAATGGTAAAATGGAACTTGCCATTGTCAAAATACACATGGGCTACCGGGCGCGCGCTGCCGGAAACGCCTACAAAATAACCTACCAGCGCGCGGTTGCCGGAAAGCTTTACTTCCAGCCAGGAGGGGGCCGGTTTACCGTTTTGGTCAATGGTAAGGTCCCAACGCCCGATCAGGTTGGAAGAGTCGGCCATGATATGGGCGGGAGCAGTGACGTGTGTTGTTGCCTGTGCAGCGCCTGCAGCCAGCAGGCAGCTCATTCCCAGAACAAGAAATTTTTTATGCATACAATTTGAATTTTTTTAGTGGAAGCTGCGTGGAACCAGCTTTTATGAACAGGCGAATAAGGTAAGATTAATCTGCATTTTATGCAAATGCGGAAAGGATGATTACCTTTATAACATGATGATGATGGCGCCAACACTTTAAGCTTCCTCAATACCCGCAGGTATAATACCTCTTCCCGGAGGTAAGTTCCCTAATTGTATTCATTCATCTCACATTCATCATCATGCAGGAAGTTTTAAGTAAAGCACAGCTCACAGCTTTTATCAATAATGGTTTTGTACGTATTGACCATGCATTTCCCACCGCCCTTGCGGAAGAAGTGCGGCAGATACTCTGGAAAGATATTAACGGTGATCCCAATGATCCGGCAACCTGGATCAACCCTGTTGTAAGGCTGGGCATGTACACCCAGCCGCCTTTTATACAATCTGCCAACACGCCGGTATTGCATAGTGCATTTGATCAGCTGTTAGGCGCCGGAAGATGGATCCCGCCGCGTGCTATAGGTACTTTCCCCGTGCGTTTTCCCGCTCCGCAGGACCCCGGCGATACCGGCTGGCATGTGGACGCCGGTTTTCCGGGCGATGATCCCGGTAATTATTTTGACTGGCGTATTAATGTGCGGTCAAAAGGCAGGGGCCTGCTCATGTTATTCCTTTATTCGGATGTAGGAGCGCAGGACGCGCCTACCAGGATCCGTATGGGGTCTCACCTGGATGTGGCCCGTTTGCTGCAGGCTGCCGGTGAGCAGGGGCTTTCCTTTATGGAGCTGGCCCGCAAGCTGGACAGCCTGCCGGCAAGGAACGAAATACTGGCCACCGGTAAAGCCGGTACCGTATACCTATGCCATCCCTTTCTGGCGCATGCCGCCCAGCCACACCAGGGTACGGAGCCCCGCTTTTTGGCCCAGCCCCCCTTGCTGCTGAAAGAGGAGCTGGTCATTGAAGGCCGGGATGACGCCTATAATCCGGTGGAGCAAGCCATACGCGCCGGCTTAAAAGATCCGCATCTTCAATAACTTTAAGTTATTACCCATAACAAGAAGCAATGCCCATAAACGTTTCCGCCGATTAAAGTCTACCGGCTTTGTGTACTTTTGTGGTAGATACGTATTATTCCGCATATGAGTAGGATTACTCCCTTGTGAAATGCTACATTTGCACTTTAATAAACAGTAGGTTCAATGTCTAACACTCCTATTCAACAGATAGAAGACGTAGTAATAAAATTTGCCGGCGACAGTGGTGACGGGATGCAGCTTACCGGCAGCCAGTTTTCAAATAACACCGCCCTGATCGGGAACGACCTGAGCACCTTCCCCGACTTCCCGGCCGAAATACGCGCCCCCCAGGGTACCCTGGCCGGTGTGAGCGGCTTCCAGTTGCACTTCTCCTCTAACCGTATATTTACCC
>NZ_DATCRF010000478.1:0-3006 GCF_036569125.1 Chitinophaga sp.
TAAGCAGCATCACCCTGCAGCCCGGCGTTACCTATACGCATACCAGTAAAGCAGCAGAGATCATGCTGGTGCTGAGCGGCAATACCACTATTACCGGCTCCGATACGCTGGATCTGCAAAAAGGCCAGGCCGTATTTGTATGCAGCGGGGAAACCTACAAAATGACCGGTAACGCTTTGGTATTCAAGGCAACCGTGCCAGTTTCATAATTGGGAATTTTAACGTAGATTCGCATACCGGAAAACGCATCAAATACCACAAATGAAACAAAAGACATCCTTACCAGAAGTGCTGCTCATTGTTGGCCTTATCTTAATGGCCGGTTTAAGCCGTTTGATCACCAATGAAATGCAGCTGTGGAACTTTAACGCTATTGGCGCCAGCGCCCTGTTTGGCGGTGTGGTTATCAAAAACAAAAGGCTGGCTTATATTTTACCGCTGGCTACCCTGTTCCTCACCGATCTTTGTTTTGAGCTGTTCACCAACATTCAAGGCTTTTACGGCGCACAAATGTTTGTAGTGTATGGCGCCTTTTTGCTCATTACCTGGATAGGTGCCAACCTTCGCAAAGTAAATGCGCTTACCGTGTTCCTGGCCTCCATTGGCAGCGGGGTGTTATTCTTCCTGATCTCCAATGCGGGTATGTGGGCGCTGGGTACTATGTATCCGCACACTTTCAGCGGGCTGCTTACCTGTTATGCGGCAGCTATCCCCTTCTTCCGGAACGATCTGTTTGGCAGCTTTTTCCTGAATACCATTATGGGGAATGTATTTTATAGTGCTGTACTGTTTGGCGCTTATGCCCTGGTAAAACGGCTGGCTTTTAAACCCCAGCAACAATTAGCTTAAGCAATTAAATAATTGAAATAAAGAAAAAGAGAAGGTCAAAAGCCTTCTCTTTTTTTATTGTTGTTAGTGATGAACGCAGGGTAAAAACAAAAAGAGAAGATCAAAGACCTTCTCTTTCCTATATAAAAATAAATTTGTGCTTAGTTGAGAATGATTTTACCAGGTATCTCCGCCTTTAGTAATTGATTTCATGTTAGATGTTTTAGCAGTTACGAAATTTCCACTTCTCTACTAAATTAGTAAATTCTATCCAGATGTCATCATCTTTTTTAACATTCCTTCTTTCCTTTATAAAGTTAATATAGTCATCGTAAAATGCATAAAATATATTTCTAAAGTATTTTTTCATGAACGCTTCATCCATAATATCTTCATTAACGGCAACGGACATAGATTCAAAGTAATTGAAGATGCAGATCAGGGATTTTCTGAATTCTATATTCTTTGGTTTGTCGAACGCTATCACAAATGCCTTTACATCTGTTTTCAATAAAATGTAGTCTTTTTCCTGTGCAAATGCTATACAGCACTTTGAGTAATCGATCATGGGAGAAGTATGCCACTCTCCTATTGCTTTATAGGTTGTGGAGCATTTTTGTATCCTTATATCATGACGGTTCTTCTTTTGATTGGATTCGTAGGTAAGTATGGAATACATTAACCCAATGATCACCAGCCCGCCTGTTACGATCTTGGCTGTTTCAGAAGGTGTAAGCTGCGGTTCTTTACAATGCAGGTAAAAAGCCAGTATTATCAATGCTATAATGGCCAATGCTAACAGGCTTACACGGAATTGCACATTGTCAATGGAAAAGAATTTGCGCATACAGCTGGGGATAAGGTTAACTATTAAAAGGGAGGAGAAAATTAAGTATTATCCCTAAAACAAAGTGTTAATCAATTGTATATGCTACTCCCATTGCAAAAACCAATAATCCCTATGCTGCACTTTCGTGTAGACACCTACGCTAACAGGGCGCTTAAACAACGGGCAATCCAGCACCAGGGTATGAAATTCGCCGTTCTCCCCGCATACATCCACCCCTTTGGCTTCCAGCTCTTTTACCAGGTCTTCATCCAGGATCCTGCCCAGAAAGTCCGGGCCTAAATGAGTGTTGCAGGAAACGATCATGGTTTTAATACCGCTTTGCAGCATTTCCATTACCAGCTTGGGGCGCGACTGCTGCCACAGGGGCAATACGGCTTCAATACCAACGGCGGCGCATACTTTCTCCTCCCAGTCGCGGTGAGCCTGCAGGTCAATATCACCAAATACAGCGGCCTTTATTTCGTAGATCTCTACCAGCTGCTGCAATGCTGCAATAAACCGCTCCTCATAACTTTCCCAGCTGGCAGGTACTGTAACCACTACCATATCCATCATGGATGCCTGTTCCATTAACAGGGCCTGCGGCAGGCCGTGAGAGCGGGAGATCTGCCCGTTCTCATTCATCATGTTCAGTAATACTACCGGCTGGTAACCTGCTGCCTTTGCCTGCATCATGGCATAACAGCTATCCTTGCCCCCACTCCAGGAAACGACGCTACGCATTTGTTATAAGATAAAATTCAGGATGTAAGATGATCGACATTACCGGATGAAAATAGGAAAAAATGAAATAGATCTACGCACAAAAAAAGAGGTAAGCGCTTACTTACCTCTTTCAATATCTGACGATAGTTAATTCGTTTAGTCGTCCAGCTTCAGCACCGCAAGGAAAGCTTCCTGTGGCACTTCCACGCTTCCTATCTGGCGCATGCGTTTCTTACCTTCTTTCTGTTTTTCCAGCAGCTTACGTTTACGGGAAGTATCACCGCCATAACACTTGGCCGTTACATCCTTACGCATGGCGCTGATGTTCTCGCGGGCCACTATCTTGGCGCCAATGGCAGCCTGTATGGCTATCAGGAACTGCTGGCGGGGCAGCAGCTCTTTCAGCTTCTCACACAGCTTGCGGCCAAAGTCCTGGGCGCGGCCCCGGTGTATCAATGCGCTCAGCGCATCCACCTTTTCTGAATTCAGCAGAATGTCCATCTTCACAATATCGCTATCGCGGTAGCCTATGGGCGAGTAGTCAAATGAAGCATAGCCACGGGTCTGGCTCTTCAGCTTATCGTAAAAGTCAAACACGATCTCCGTTAAGGGCATTTCAAAGA
>NZ_DATCRF010000479.1:0-8869 GCF_036569125.1 Chitinophaga sp.
GAGGCCATTTAATTAATTTTAGATTTTAGATTTACGATTTTAGATTTCCTGGCGCGATTTTGAAAAGTCGCCTCAATCCAAATCTAAAATCGTAAATCTGAAATCGTAAATCAAAATAACTGATGCATTCAATTCTTGACCAGGTAGGCAATACACCTATTGTTGCACTGAAAAAAATAACGGCAAACCCTAATGTTACTATTTATGCCAAGCTGGAAGGGAATAACCCCGGCGGCAGCGTAAAAGACCGGGCTGCCTATGGTATGATCAAAGGCGCGCTGGACCGGGGCGAGCTAAAGCCCGGCATGAAACTGATCGAGGCTACCAGCGGTAATACCGGTATTGCACTGGCTATGATCTCTGCCCTGTTCGGGGTGGAAATAGAGCTGGTAATGCCGGAAGATGCTACCCGCGAGCGGGTGCTGATCATGGAAGCCTTTGGTGCAAAAGTGGTTTTAACCCGCAAAGAGGATTCCATGGAAGGCTCTATTGACTATGCGCATGCGCAGGTGGCCAAAGGCGGTTATCATATGCTGAACCAGTTTGCCAACCCGGATAATTACGGTATGCACTACCGCACTACCGGCCCGGAAATATGGCGCGATACGCAGGGTGAGGTTACACATTTTGTGAGCGCAATGGGCACTACGGGCACTATTATGGGCGTATCCCGCTACCTGAAGGAGCAGAACCCGCAGGTGCAGATCGTAGGCTGCCAGCCCACTGAAGGCTCCCGGATACCGGGCATCCGCAAGTGGCCGGAGGCTTATCTGCCGAAAATATTTGAAAAAGAGCGGGTAGACCGCACCATGGATATCTCTGAGGACGAAGCCCGGGAAATGACACGGCGCCTGGCAAAGGAAGAAGCCATTTTCTGCGGCATGAGCAGCGGCGGTGCAGTATCTGCAGCAGTACGCTTATCTAAGGAATTAGAGCGGGGTGTGATCGTTTGTATTATTTGCGACCGCGGTGACAGGTACTTGTCGAGTGACCTGTTTGGTTCTTAAGCAGAAAGCTCAAAGCATAAAGCAAAAAGCCGGTTGTGTTATACAACCGGCTTTTTGCGTTTTAATATGTTCTGAGCATTAAGCTTTACGCTTTCTGCTTTGCGCTTTCAGCTATTTCTTCATATACATCACTTCCTTCACCAGCTTCACGGTACGCTCAATATCAGGCATGTACAGCTTTACCAGGTTGGGTGCGTAGTGCATAGGTGCATCCGGAGCAGTGATACGGCGGATGGGAGCATCCAGGTAATCAAAACCCTCTTTCTGAATACGGTAGGTAATTTCAGAAGAGATGCTGGAGAAAGGCCATTGCTCTTCCACGATCACCAGGCGGTTGGTTTTCTTTACAGATTCCAGGATGGTGAACCAGTCCAGCGGGCGGATGGTACGCAGGTCGATCACTTCGGCCTCAATACCTTCTTTGGCCAGCTCTTCTGCGGCGCCCAGGGCTACTTTCATCATTTTGTTGAAAGAAACGATGGTTACGTCCTTACCGGCGCGTTTAACATCGGCTTTGCCGATGGGAATAATATATTCTTCTTCGGGTACGTCGCCCAGCTCGCCATACATTACTTCACTTTCCATGAAAACCACCGGATCATCGTCGCGGATAGCGGCTTTCAGCAAACCTTTGGCATCATATGGGTTGGAAACGGATACTACTTTTAAACCGGGGATGTTGGCATAATAGCTTTCAAAAGCAGTGGAGTGCTGGGCGCCCAGCTGACCGGCAGAACCGTTAGGTCCGCGGAAAACGATGGGGCAGCCTACCTGTCCGCCGCTCATGGCCAGCATTTTGGAAGCGGTGTTCAGGATCTGGTCCAGGGCCAGTACGGCAAAGTTCCAGGTCATAAATTCCACTACAGGACGAAGGCCGTTCTGTGCAGCGCCAACGCCAATGGCAGCAAAGCCTAATTCTGCAATCGGGGTATCAATTACCCTTTTGGCCCCAAATTCATCCAGCATTCCCTGGCTAACTTTATAGGCACCATTGTATTCGGCTACTTCCTCTCCCATCAGGAATACGCGCTCGTCCCGGCGCATTTCTTCCTGGAGGGCTTCTCTTAAGGCTTGTCTGAAAGCTATCTGACGCATGCTATTGGTATAATGATTTGAAAGATTTAAAGTCCTTTCCTAAAAAGGCAGGGGCAAAATTATCGTTTGTTGGCGAAAATGCAAAGGATTTCAGGAAGGCTTATTTATTTAAATATTAATAAAATATATAAAATTATTAATATATTGTAACGTATTACCTGTCCTATGATCACCGTTACCATCCTATCCCTGAGTTTTCTAACGGCCATTTCCTGCAGAATAAAGAAGGTAAAATCGCCGGATGCCGTACGCCTTTTATGGTATGTGCACCTGGTTTTACTGTTCTTTTCCGTGCTTTGCGTGTTAATGATGCTGAATGGCTATGGCTTCAAAGGCGCTTTCACCGAGCGTGTGTTCCTTTCGCTGTATGCCGGCTCCGGCGTGATCCTGTATGGCTTAACGCCCCAGGATGCCAGTGGCAAATGGCTGTACCTGGCCTGTTTTTTCGGATTTCCCTTTTTGCTGCTGTTTGGGTTGCTGCTGCCGCCTTTGCGCATTTTAACCATTATGGCGGGCGTAGCCCTGCTGTTTGATGGTAATGTGCGCCGCTACCCTATTGACGATGATTACACCCTGGAAACCCGCGATATGGGCATTTTATCGCGCTACCCCACCTACAACATGGTAGCAGATAAATATTGGTTCTTTGAAAAAACCACACCGGATGTGGTATCCAAGAACTACTCCCTGCAGGCGCTGCAAACGGCGCAAAAGAACGGGGATAGCGTGAAGATCAGCATACTGGCATTTGACAGGAGTAAGATGCGGTTTGATACCACGATCGCACTGCAGTAAAGGGAGGTAGGATGATGGAAGCGGATGCAGAATGAGGTATGAGGTAGGATACAGGGATGGAATTAAGATGGAATGAAGATGGGGATTAAGAGATAAGAAATAGGACAATACTGTTGGAATGACCTGGAAGTGAAGATTGGTAATAAGCCGGATAAGATGTTTGTATGATCTTAATAAACACCGATATAAAAAGATGCTGTATCAAAGTATGATGCAGCATCTTTTTACTCGGGTACCTGGTGGAGGTAGGTCGTCGTTTAAGCGATTCTCAGGCCCTTCTTTTATTTTTGATACAGCCTCTTTTAGTTTATGCGTTTCGTATAGCCGTGCTTATACTTTCTCAATAATAATAGCGCTGGCGCCGCCTCCGCCGTTACAGATCCCGGCTACGCCATAACGGCCGCCGTGCTGGTGCAGGATGGAATTGAGCGTTACCACAATACGGGCGCCGCTGCAGCCAATAGGATGGCCCAGGGATACGGCCCCACCCCATACATTCAGCTTCTCCGGGTCTAATCCCAGGTCTTTCTGGTTGGCAATGGCCACGCAGGAAAATGCTTCATTGATCTCTGCATAATCCATATCGGATATTTTCAGCTGTGCTTTGGCAAGCGCCCTGTTAATGGCCTTTACCGGCGTAGTGGTGAACCATTCCGGGGCCTGGGAAGCATCTGCAAAGCTGATGATCTTAGCCAGGGGCTTTAATCCCAGCTCCTTCAGCTTTTCGCCGCTTACCAATACCACTGCGGCTGCACCGTCATTGATGTTGGAGGCATTGGCCGCGGTTACCGTTCCGTCTTTCTGGAAAGTGGGTTTCAGTGTGGGGATCTTGTCAAAGTTCACCTTTTTGTAATCCTCATCTTCCGTAACGGTCACTACCTGTTTGCCGGGCACTTCCACGGGGATGATCTCATTTTTGAAATATCCTTTTTCATATGCTGCTGCGGCTCGTTTGTAGCTGCTGGCAGCATAGGCATCCTGGTCTTCACGGGTGATCTTGTATTCTGATGCGCAGATCTCAGCGGCATTGCCCATATGAAAATCCTTGTAGGGATCCCAGAGGCCATCCCGGAGAATACCATCTATTACAGCGCCATGGCCCAGGCGATAGCCTGGGCGGGCTTTATCCAGGTAATAAGGAATGTTGCTCATACTTTCCATACCGCCGGCTATCACTACATCATTATCTCCCAGCATAATGCTTTGCGCGCCCAGCATAATGGCTTTCATACCGGAGGCGCATACTTTATTTACGGTGGTGCAGGGCACATTGGTAGGAATGCCGGCATAAATGCTGGCCTGGTTGGCAGGGGCCTGGCCCACATTGGCGCTGATCACATTGCCCATATATACTTCATTTACCTCTGTGGCGGCAATACCGGCTCTTTCCAGGGCTGCTTTTATAACGGTGGCGCCCAGCTGCGTAGCCGGTACGGCTGCCAGTGCGCCGCTTAATGCCCCGATGGGTGTACGAACCGTGGATACTATAAATACTTCTTTCATAACATAAGATTGTTTGGCTTGAACATTCAAATATAAAGGAAAAGTAGGAAGCGGTAAGAAGGCCGGACAAAAAAAGAAAGGTGAAAAGCGGGGTGCTTTTCACCTTTCAAAATTCATGTATGTGCTTACTGCAATATAATGCGCATAGCTTTTTGTTTGCCGTAACCGGCCACTTCCAGGTAGTAGATGCCTTTGGGTAAGGTACCCAGGTCTATTTCCGTAAGCTGGTCCTTTACCTGCCTGCGGTACAGGGTGTTACCTTTTGCATCATGTACAATAAGATCCACCGGTTTTAACAGTGGTTTTTCAAAGCGTACATATACCAGGCCGGCTGTAGGGTTCGGGAAGGCGCGTACAACGTTCTCTCCTACCGTTATATCCGGTACTGCGGTGATCACCATATTAACCGTGGGGGAAGTGCTGCGGCAGGTACCGCCATTGCTTACAATTACATAATACTGCCCGTTGGCTTTTGCGCGGATGGCTGCCGTGGTGGCGCCGGTTAAGGCTGCGCCGTTAAAGTACCATTGGTAGGTGAGCGCTTTGCCTGCAAACAGGCTATCGCCCCGTTGCTGTAAAGTAGCCACCGGCGTATTTACTACTGCAAACTTTGATGACCAGTCGGTAGTATCTGCCGGGGAGCTGCTCACTATCCTTACCCGGTAATCCTGTCCGCAGGGAATGGTATCCGGTATGCTAACCTTTACGGATATACGCGGATCAGTACCCGGTATAGTTGCAAGGTTAGTTACCGCTCCATCCAGCTCACCGGCCTTTTTACCGCCGGTATTGGCGCCCTGTAGCAGCTGAATGGTGAATACGTTATTGCTGTTGAATGAATGATCGAAGCTGGCAGTTACGGCAAGGCTGTCGTTCGCATTAACAGTAGTAGTGTTGCCAACGCTGGCCGGGTTTTCGGGTTCAACGGGCTGTGTTATGCGGATGGTATCTGTTACCACCGTATTACAAGCGCTTACTTTTACCCAGTAAGTACCGGCCTGTGTTACCGTAATAGTGGGCGTAGTAGCACCGGTAGACCACAGGTAAGTGCCGCCGGAGTTATTCGGCTTGCGTGCATCCAGCAGCAGGCTGCTGCCGGCGGCAAGTGTGGTGTCTGCACCCAGGTTTACAAGCACTGGTGCAAAGTAAATGGTCGTGAATGCAGTATCGCGCTGGCCCGCGCTGTTCACTATCAGCAGGCTAACGGTATAAGTACCACGCTGGCTGTAAGTATGAACGGGGCTCTGTGCTGTATCTGTTGTGTTATCGCCAAAGCTCCATTGACGGCTGATGATGGTGGTGCCTGCAGATGTAGTGCTTTGGTTGGTGAACTTCACCGTAGTGCACTGTAATTTATCGGCGGCAAATTTAGCTTCCAGCTTAGCCGGGATACTATCGGCATAGACGTGAATCGTATCCGATACAGATCCGTTACAATAATACACGGTTACACTGTAAGTGCCCGGCGTGGTGATGGCAATAACAGGGCTGGTTTCACCGGTAGACCATGTACGGGTGGTATTTGGGAAATCAGCACCCAGCATCACGGTATCGCCCGGGTGAAGGATTATATCTGTGCCCAGCTCCAGGTTAGGTTTATTAATCAGCTCAACATTGCGGGTAGCAGTATCCGTAGCACCCTGGCTGTCGGTCACTACCAGTGTTACCAGGTATTGCCCATCTGCAGCAAACAGGTGCTGAGGGCTTTGCGTGGTATCGGTTGTGCCATCGCCAAAAGACCATTCCCATTTTACAATGGGTTGCAGCGCCGTGCTTTCATCCAGGAAGTGCACGCTGGTACAGTTGCGGCCCTGTATGCCAATGGCAGCATCTATACCGGCCGGGCTAGCGTAGCTGATATTGATGGTGTCTGCTGCGCTGGTACCGCACCACCAGTCTGAAACCCGTAGTGCATAGGTGCCGGGTTGTGTTATGGTAATAGCGGCAGTAGTATCGCCGGTAGACCAATGGAAGCTGTAGTGGCTTCCTGCCGGGTAAGGCGCTGACAGGCGTATGGAACCGCCGGGGCGCAGGGTATCAATATCCTGACCCAGGTTCACGGCTATTGCGGTATTTACAATAAGCTTAATGGCCGTATCCTGCTTGCCGCTGTTATCCGTCACTACCAGGGTAACAATATAGTTTCCCGGCTGGCTATAGGTATGAACAGGATTGGGCAGCGTGTCGGTAGTATTATCTCCGAACTGCCATGCCCAATGGCTGATGCTGCCGGCTGTTATTTTGCTGGTATCTGTAAACCGGTAGGTGCGGCAACCTGTTTGCAGGAATCCAAAACCTGCCAGCAATCCGCTACTGGCCGGCGGCTCACCCGGTATGGTTACCGCAATGGTATCTGTAACTGTAGTGCCACAGGAAGTAACTTTTACCCAGTAGCTGCCGGATGTATACACTACAATAACAGGCTGGGTGCTGCCGGTAGACCACAGGTAAGCATCGCCGGAATTGTCCGGCTTGCGCGCATCCAGCAGCAGGCTGTCGCCGGCGGCCGCCAGGGTGGTATCTGCACCCAGGTCTACAAGCAATGGTGCAAAGTAAAGCTTGGTGGTGGCGGTATCCCGTTTTCCAGCACTGTTCACTATCACCAGGCTAACGGTATATTCACCACGCTGGCTATAGGTATGCAGCGGGTTTTGCGCAGTGTCGGTAGTATTATCACCAAAGCTCCATTGACGGCTGGTGATGATGGTGCCGGCAGCGGTGGTGCTTTGATCTGTGAAGCGTACGGTAGTGCATTGTTGCTTATCGGGAGTGAAGGAGGCGGTGGGGCGAGGGAAGGTATCTGTATAGGAGATTACAATAGTATCTGATACTGCTACATCACATGAAGATACTTCTACCCAATATGTATCTCCATGGGATACGGTAATAGTCCGGGTAGTATCACCAGTAGACCAGCGGTATGTAAAACCAAGTCCCTCTGAGTTTTCGGTGCCAAGCACTATGCTTCCTTGCTGTATGGTAGTATCCGGCCCCAGCTTAGCGTCCGGATTCGCAGTCATAGTAACAATATAACTAGCAGTATCGTTTTCTCCCAAATTGTTGGTTACGATCAACTGTACGCTATAACTACCGTTTTGGCCATAAATATGTTGCACATTATGTGCGGTATCTGCATCACTGGCATCTCCAAATGTCCAATATCGCTTAGTAATTTGCGCACCTGTCACCGTACTACTGTCAGCAAGCCATATATTGTTACAGGTCCTTTTGACAAAACCGATGTGGGCTTGAGGCTTGGTAAGCGATGGCTCTCTTACCTGTACCCGGATAGTATCCATCCTTATATCTCCCACTTTCGAGATCCGTACTGCATATTCACCAGCCTGGGTGATTTTCAAAATATTAGTATTATCACCGGTGACATTCCAACCGGATGTATACCAAATATACCTGGCACTAATATCCGTATTACCGGCATTCAGTGTTAAGGTATCGCCCTTATTGATAATAGTATCTTTACCACTCCACACAGGTTTTACCAATACAGTAGGTCTTACTGTCAGATCGTAAGTAGCAGATGTATCACAATAACCGTTAGGCTCTTTCATGGATGTTGAAAAAGTTATCTGGTAAGAGCTCCGTGGATTGTAATACTGATGCGTAAAGTTGATAGTAGGATTCATTAGTACACTGGGAGTATTCCAATAACCGGTTTGCCCATCTCCCCAGTTGATGTAGATCCCGTTGATAACTTCCCTGTTAAATGGTATTGTTGGTAAAAGAGCTACTGAATAGGCATCAGTATTTGACCAGCCATCTGAAGCCACCGCTAATTGTATAGGGCTACCTGATGAATAAACGTTTGTAGAATCCCATAAAGTTTGGCCGCATACATTATAAATTACATGATAAGTTCCTTGTGTATTTACGCTGATACTAGCAGTAGTGTCGCCTGTAGACCAGCGATAACTACCAAAGGAAGGGTCATTGACGGGCGCCAGCTTATTCTTAATTGTTACTTTATTGTTGGGATCAAATGATGTACATACCAGATAGTTCTTTCCAATATCCAGCCCGGGGGTTACCACCGTAAATCCGGTCAATTCGCTAAGGGTATAATTTCCCTTATTATCCAGGATAGCAAGGGAAACGGTATATTTTCCCGGCTGCGTGTATACATGCACAGGGTTTTGCAACCTGGAGCTGTCCCCATCACCAAAAACCCATCGCCACGACATTATTGGGTATGGGCTTGTAGACTGGTCCTGAAAATTAACCGTCATAGGGCCACAACCCACCATCTTATCATAGCTGAATTTTGCGTCAAAACTTTGCCCGAAGAGCAATGTATGGGCCAATAAAAAAACAAACAACAGTAAAAATCGCTTCATACTCAAGGGTATAGGGTGAAAAATGGAAATTGTATTGTTCTAAGGAGCCTTAAAATTACACAAATAACTAATAGGTCAGCCACTATTACCTTTTATATACAACGAAAAGGTGAAGAA
>NZ_DATCRF010000480.1:0-6898 GCF_036569125.1 Chitinophaga sp.
CTGTCGCGGTTCCATTCTTCCTTAAGCGCCTGTATTACCTGGCCGGCAAAATCGCTGATGGCGCTGATCTTAGCCGCGTCCATGTATAAAGCCACCGCTTTACCGCCATTGTTATTGATAGTATCCGCTACAGCCTGCCCCTGTTCCGGGTTGTTGTTGTAGGTGAGGATCACCCCCATGTTACGCCTGGCCGCATTCATTGCAATGCTTTTCCCGATGCCCCGGCTGCCACCGGTTACCAGGACGATCTTTGATTGTTGATTCTTTGTGTTCATGATTATAAATTTTATAACACAAAGTTCTTTCAACCCATCTTTCTTTACTTGAACATTTAACGGCAAAACTTATACATTTCTCTGAAACGGAGGAATTTCTAAAGGCATGCTTCTTGTATCCTACAATGCAAAAGACCTATATGGAACAGATGCGGATTGAACCCGACACGCGTGTTGAAATAGAATATGAGGCTGAAAATACTCCGGAGCGCGTACGCGTGCTTCGTCCGGTACTTTTCAAAGAAGCAGACATGTACTGTTGTATTTTGGGACCTGATCCCAGGACAGGTGTTTTTGGAGTTGGACCTACGCCCGCAGAATCACTACGGGATTGGGAACAGCGCCTGGAGGAGCGCTTATCGGCCACCACAGAAGATGATGATATAGCACAGGAGATCCTTGCACAGCTAAAGGCGCGGAAAGAAGATGTATGGTAGAAGGGTACCGGCTTAGCCTTCCGCCTTATCCTGGTCCGTATCATCTTTGGGTTCCCAAAGCTCAATAATGTTCCCTTCCGGATCCAGCACATGGACGAACTTTCCATACTCATATTCCACAATCTCATCAACAATGGTAACGTTCTCCTTTTTTAGCTCAGCTACCAGCGCAACGAGATCCGCCACCCGGTAGTTGATCATAAAAGGCTTGGCCGAGGGATCGAAATACCTGGTATCCCGCGGAAATGCGCTCCAGGTTGTGGATCCTTTTTTTGACGGATCATCGGCTTCCCGCCACTCAAACGTGGTTCCATATTCGCTGGTAGCCAATCCGAGGTTCTTGGCATACCATTCGTTCATAGCTTTCGGATCATCGCATTTAAAAAATACGCCGCCAAGGCCCGTTACTTTTTTCATATGTAAACTTGTTGTGCAGTTAAAAATGGAAGGAGAAGATATGCATTTTAAATGTTTCTTTATGCATCAGCTTCCGGACAATTTTCATCTATTTTTATTTGGCCAAATCTGTTTTAGTTACCCCGCTTTTTCTGCATTTAATTAAAAAGAAGGGATAGTTTTCAGTGATCTCCATGATCTCAAACAATCCGGCGCTGTCAAACTCCGCATGGATGGATGCCACATCATAAAAGAACATTTTAACGCCCCCGAACATTTCATATCGGTCTTTGCTCACCAGGGTACCCTGTCCGTAGGTATGAGCTTCTTTTGAAATGACCGTAAAGACCATGCAGCCATTTTCAGCAAGCTGATTATAGCAGTCCTGGATGAGTTTCGCACGCTCACTGCTATCCAGCAAATGGATCAAAGCATAACAAAATATGCCATCGTATTTGTTATTGTCAAAAGGCATATCTGTTACAGAGCCATGGTGGATAACCATATTTGCGCCGTAATGCTTCTCCGCCATTTCAATGGCTGTTTTTGAGATCTCGATCCCTGTTACAGCTATTCCGCTGTTTATGAAGATCTGCGCATTGCGTCCATAACCAATCCCGGGGATCAGGATGCTTTTTACTGATTCCCGGACAAAAAGATCCTTCGTTAATACGGCAGACTTTGATGGCTCAAAGCCCCACATTTCATGTTTTTCATTAAAAGCTGCTTCCCAAAATTCCGGCTTAGCGGTATTATCTGCCATGATCCTGTTTTTTTTGCAACAAAGTTACAAAAATAAAAGCACTCCCTCTATCGTTACTGGCGCCAGCTTTCCCATCCGCGGTTCACCATCAGCTTGCTGTTATTAGCTACTCCATCAAAAGCGGCGTGATTAATGCTGCATTACAGTTACATCATTTATGCGTAAAACTGATGCGGCTGGCGCAGATCCGCTAAGCCTGCTTGTATAACGCTTATCACTCGCTTATGACTGAGTTTATCAATGTCAAGCTATCGAAGTTAGGACGGTAATTTTGTTCTTCTCTGACATTTCCGGCGATAAGTATTTTTCTCACTTAATTAATCTTATCGCTATGAAGGCAGATGGTCAATATTCCTCTGAGCCCCAGCTCGTAGATAGCTTTAACCAGGCCCGGCTGGATTTTGCAGAAACAACACGGCAATTCAAAGCAACCAGACAATTACTGCTTGAACAAATAGAAAGGGCAAAAGAATTTAATAACAAAGCATTGCAGCATTTGCTTCAATGTAAAAATGCACTTGAAAAAATAAAAAGCACTCCCATCCCTCCGGACATTGAACTTTAGAGTACGCCTTCTAATATCATTCGTCAAATGTCAAACAATTTTACACCGCCTCCGGGCGGTTTTTTGTTTAACAAGCAGTTAACACCCTCTGATGAATGTCGTATATACCTTTACGTAGGTTTTTCATAGGATATGGTTAAAAAATAGCCGGGCATTCCTGCCTGGCTTTTTTTGTTCTTGGTCGGGGGAACAGTACGATCTGTTTACAATTACTGCAAAGTTGTAAGCAATGTTTTGTAAATTAATTTACCTAAACCCAACATCATGACCAAACGCGAAATAACCTTTATTTGTATCACGGCACTGGCAATGTGCATTCCCATGGCCATTATTGCGCATAAATACCAGCAGGCCCCTTTATCGTCCACTATCTACGACTGGAACAGTATTAAAGTGGAAGCTACTAAAACCGGAGAAAGGCGCCAGTTCCTTCAGGCTCCCACTCCCACATTAGATGAGCTGGAACTGCATGTAACTACCCTGAATCCCGGGGAGGCCCCTCACCCACCGCATAAGCATCCTGATGAAGAGCTGATCATCATAAAAGAGGGAACCGTTGAATCTACGGTGAACGGTATCACCAAGCGTGTGGGTCCGGGCTCCGTTATTTTCCAGGCATCGAATCAATTGCATGGTCTTAGGAATGTAGGCACTACTCAGGCGGTATACCATGTTATTAAATGGAAAACGGAAAAGACGCCCAAGGCTAAATAAGCTCCCTTCCTATATATTAGCTACCTGTAATCCCTTTTGGTAAAAAAGAACCACCATTGGTGAAAATTGGATATTTTTTTATCATGGATTTATCCATAATTTCATTTTTAAATAGATCCACGTTTTTTTTGAAATGTTATGCTAACGTTTGCATAAACAGCTGAGGGATTCACGTTATTGTTCACAGTAGTCGTTATTGATCCGGCCACCCTGATCATAGCCACGCCTGCTTTGAATTCCGCGGAATATGATAAACTAAAAACACTCATGATCGTGGCTACCCGTCATTTGCAATAATTGCCTGTTCAATTATTGCCGGGGTTTGCTTTGGGAACCCTGAAGGATGTGCTGCCATGTAACTCAATCACTGATCATAAAAAATTTAAATGAAAAAGCTTGCTATCTTCTTATTTGCGCTTTTCCTGGCGCCGGTGCTGCTGTTCGCTCAACAGCATGCAGATCATGACGGGAAAATGAAATGGTGGCGGGAAGCCCGCTTTGGCATGTTCATTCACTGGGGAGATTACGCGGTGCTTGCAGGCAATTATAAAGGCCGGCAGGTAAAGCGCGGCGGTGAATGGATCATGAACCGGGCAAAGATCCCTGTATCCGAATATCAGCAATATGCCAAGCAGTTCAATCCCGTAAAATATGATGCGGACGCCTGGGTGAAAATGGCCAGGGATGCCGGTATGAAATATATTGTGATCACGGCCAAGCATCACGATGGTTTTGCCATGTTCAAATCGCAGGCCAGCAAATGGAATATGGTGGATGCTACCCCATACGGCAAGGATGTGTTAACACCGCTGGCAGCCGCCTGCCGCAAGTATGGCATTAAGCTGGGCTTCTATTACTCGCAGGCGCAGGACTGGAATAACCCGGGTGGCGCAGCAGCCAGGAAAGCAGCTTCAGAAGGTTGGGACAATCCTGACTCCTCTAAAATAGACGCCTACACGAAAGAGCATACCGGCCACTGGGATCCTTATCAGACCAGCCGGTCCATGTCGGAATATATTGACAAGGTAGCGGTTCCCCAGGTAAAGGAGCTGTTAACCAATTATGGAGAGATAGCAGAGTTCTGGTGGGATACGCCTACGAATATGACAGACGAATTTGCGGAGAAGCTGCAGGCCGTGCTGAAGCTGCAGCCGGACATCATCACCAACGACCGCCTGAAACGCCCCAACTATCCCGGTGATTTTGTAACGCCGGAACAGCACATTCCAGCCGAAGCTATGGACGGAAAAGATTTTGAAGTATGCATGACCATGAACGGCACCTGGGGATATAAAAGCTTTGATGATAAATGGAAGAGCGTACAAACGCTGGTAAGGAACCTGATCGATATTGCCTCAAAAGGCGGGAACTACCTGCTGAATGTAGGTCCCAAAGCAGATGGAACTTTCCCACAGGAAAGCGTTGAGATCCTGGAGGGAATGGGCCGCTGGATGGATAAGAACGGCGCTGCCATTCATGCAACACAAAAAAGCCCATTAGCTCCGCTCTCCTGGGGCCGTTGCACCAAAAAGGAACATAACGGGAATACCCTTCTTTACCTTTCCGTATTTGACATGCCCGCTGGCGGAACCCTGCATGTTGACGGGATCAAAAACAGTGTGGTGGCCTGCAAGCTGCTGGCAAACGGTAACAAGCTGCAAACTTCGGCCTCGGGCAATGGGTTAGATATTAATATTTCCGGGGTAAGCGCTGATCCCATTGCAACCGTAATTGAGCTGGAAGTAAAAGGGAGTTTACTTGCGTCGCAAAGCCGCCGTCAGCAGGATGCCGAAAGCGGGAGGTGATTTTTAAGGGGTAATTCAACTCCCCCCCTTAACCGGCGCCCCCTTAATCAACAAACCTTTCAGCCGGTTACGCACCGGTATATCAATAAAGATCATCACCAGATAAGCAAAGGCGATCAACAATATTACCCCTATAATAATAACAGGGATCATCTCGCTCATAGAAGGCTTGTTCTTTTCAATCCAGCTAAAGAAGATCCATATAAATGGATAATGGACCATGTAAAGCGGGTAAGATATCTCTCCTGAAAAATTGCAAAGGCGGGTTGAAGATGCTGTTAAGCGCGCACCCGCTCCCAGTGCGATCAGGAATGGGAAGTAAAAGATCACAATAAGCGGCTCCACGATCGGGTTCCACTCCTTTACAAAGGGTACTAAAAACACAATAGCTAACAGGATGCCTACAACGGGAAAGGTGAGACGGGAGTTAATAATCCACTTTGAGCGATACACCAGCATACCTGCCAGGAAAGAATAGAATACCCTGGCAAAGCCGCCGAAAATGTTGTCGCCGCCCCAGCCTCCGCTTAAATTACCGGACCGCTGCGCTTCATAAAAGAGCGCTGCACCGGCAATGATAGTGAGGATCCATAGCACTTTATTACGGATCCTGATCAGGATAAAAGCATAGAAAATATTGGCAACGTATTCCCAGAATAAAGACCAGGTTGGAGGATTGAGATGGAACAGGTTAAAATAACGTTCAGGCACTACCGGGTAAGGGATCATCAGGCTGGCTGTAAAGAACATGGTAACCAGGTTACCGGAATATTGCAGGTAAAGATCGCTGAACGGATCAAAAATAAAAGCAATGATCCCGATAACGGCCCCAATCACAACCAGCGGGTGCAGGCGGATCAGCCTTAGCTTAAAGAAGTTCCAGACACCGATCTTCAGTAACTTCTGATCATAGGCATAAGCGATCACAAATCCTGAAAGACAAAAAAAGAAATCAACGGCTAAAAAGGCATGCGCAATAAAATTGTTGCTGTAGTCCGGTATCGCTATTTCCATGAAATGAAAAATAACAACCGCAACCGCTGCTAATCCCCGAAGACCATCCAGTATTTTAAAATGTTGCTTGGTAGCGTTAAGACCTGGTACCCCGTTTTGTTCGTACATCCAATAACGTTTCTGATGCTCAAATATTTAACAATGCAGGGGCAAAGATGTAATAATATGCTGACAATTTTTACTGGTAATTGTATTTATTCGGTCCTTAAGCTTTTAATAGGATTAGCGAGCGCCGCCTTAATGGCCTGAAAGCTTACCGTGCAAAGGGCTATCATGATCACCAGCGCTGCAGCAAAAGCAAACATTGCCCAGCTGAGCGTAATACGGTAAGGATAATTTTCCAGCCACTTATTTGCCGCAAACCAGGCCAGGGGAACGGCAATCACCAGCGCAATGAGCACCAGCTTCACAAAGTCTTTTGAAAGAATGCCGGCAATGCTTTGAACAGATGCACCCAGCACTTTCCGGATACCAATTTCCTTGGTGCGCTTTTCTGCCGACAGAACAGAGAGCCCGAACAGTCCAATGCAGGAAATAAAGATAGTTAGGAGGGCGCCAAACAGGATGATCTGTTTCCACTTGGCTTCCGATTCATAGCTTTTCAGGTTTGCTTCACTCCTGAAGGTATAATTATAGGGGCTCAGCGGGAAAAACTGTTTAAATGTTCTTTGAATATATTGGAGGCTTGCCGTGATTGCATTTGGCCGGAGCTTAATATAAAAGGTCCCGTATGGATTAGTATGTTTCATGGTGAACAGCTGCGGCGTGATCTTCTGATTCAGCGCAGTAAAATGATAATCTTTTACAACGCCGATCACCTGGTAAACCCTGTTATTATCGAAGTTAAAGATCACCGATCTGCCGATGGGGCTTTTCCATCCGGCCTGCTTTACAAATGCTTCATTAACCAGGATGGAATGAGCGGAATC
>NZ_DATCRF010000481.1:0-36439 GCF_036569125.1 Chitinophaga sp.
GATCAGCCTGGCAAGCACGCACACCTCTTTTGCCAACGACCTTACAGTGAAAGATGATCATACTCTATTTGTTTCTTTAACTGATGTTGGTAAAATAGTGGAGGTTGATCTGAAAACAGGGAAGCTCACTGAAACAGCTGACCTGAAAGGCGCGAACGGTATTTGTTATGATAAAGCAGGCAAGCGCCTGTACACATGCAACTTCCTGTTCGATAATATACGGGGTGGCGAAATTGGCGTGATCAGCTGGCAGCAGGGCAAACCCTTATATGAAAAAGTGGGGAATATACGGGGCGGATTTGATGGCCTGGAAATGATTGACGGCCATACCCTGCTGGTTTCTGACTGGGGCGCGCTGGACCACCCGGCTGGTTTCCTGGAAAAAATTGACCTGCGCAGCAAAACTGCTACTAAGCTGGATTGGCCTGTGATAGCCGGCCCCGCCGATTTTTACCTGGATGTTAAAAACAAACGTGTATACGTTCCCGTTCTACCGGAATCAAAAGTGCTGATACACACATTATAATCTCAGGCCTGGCAGGTTTTTCAATGATCTGCCAGGGCTTAAAAAAAATAAACAATGCAAACACAACTGGAAAAGAATAAAGCGATCGTAACCCGCTTTAACAAAGCATTTATTGAGCAGGGCAACTTGCAGGCATTTGAAGAAATTGTAGCGCCGGATTTTATTAACCATACTGCCGCCAGTGTGAACCAGCCCAGCGGACGTGAAGGCGTGAGTAATTTTATAATGAATGTGCTGCGCGTAGCAGTAACGGATATACGGGTAGAGATCTATGACCAGGTAGCAGAAGGCGATACCGTAGTAACCCGCAAAGCTATCATCGGCAAACAGGTAGGCGATTTTATGGGCAAACCCGCTACCGGGCAGCAGATCACCATGAACATTATAGACATCATCCGCCTACGGAACGGGCAATACACCGAACACTGGTCTTTAAGGAATATTCAGTAAAAACGGCTAATAATTCCTACATTAACCCCATGAACCGCAAGTATTTCCTGTCCTCCTTAATCAGTACCGGCATAGGTATTCCTGCACTCAGTTATTTAGCACGTGCTGCAGCAATATTTAAAGCGCCTGTTCCTCCATTGATACCGCCTTATTTGAAACCAGGCGATACCATTGGCATTACCTGCCCGGCCGGTTCCATTACCCTGGAAGAGATACAACCGGCGGTACGCATTTTACAAAGCTGGGGTTTTAACATCCGTACCGGTACTACGGTAGGCAAGCGCGATTTTACTTTTGGCGGTACAGATGCAGAACGCCTGCAGGACCTGCAAGCAATGCTGGACGCCAGCGATATACAGGCTATTATGTGCGGCCGCGGAGGATATGGCTGCGCAAGGATCATAGATGCGCTGGACTTTACAAAGTTCACTGAACATCCTAAATGGGTGATAGGCTTTAGTGATATTACGGTGCTGCATAGCCATATAAACCGCCACTACGGCATTGCCACACTGCATTCCAAAATGTGTAACAGCTTTCCGGATGATCTGAATGCTTCGGATAAAGAAGTGCAGGACACCATCCTCTCTATTCAGCAGGCATTAACGGGAATGCCTATGCAGTATAGCGCAGCGGCAGATGCAAAGAACCGTACCGGCAATGCCAGCGGCATACTGGTAGGCGGTAACCTTTCTATGCTGCAAAGCATCTCCGGTACCGATTCAGAAATAGATACGATTGGTAAAATATTGTTCCTGGAAGATGCCGGTGAATACCTTTATAGCCTGGACCGTATGCTGGGTAACCTCCATCGCTCCCATAAGCTGGATAACCTGGCAGGGCTGATCATTGGCGGCTTTAACCGTATTAAACCGGACGATCCGGGTGAGGAGTTTGGCCGAACCGTTTATGACATGGTGCTGGAAAAAGTGAAAGCCCTTCCCTACCCTGTTTGTTTTAATTTCCCGGTAGGGCATCAAAGAAATAACTATGCCCTGAAATGCGGCGTGATGCATCAATTGAGCGTGCAGGCAGACAAAGTGGAGCTGACGGAAATGAGGTGATGTGCAGATATGCAAATATGCAAATATGCAAAGGTGCAAAGGTCCAATGCAGCGAATATGGGTTTGTCATCTGCACACCTGCATATTTGCACATCTGCACATTATTTAATCAGCATTGCCACAATAAACAATACCGCCAGCACATACATAACCGGGCTAATGGCTTTATACTGGCCGGTTAATATTTTCAGCAGCACGTAAGACAGCATACCAAATACAATCCCTTCTGCAATGCTGTAACTATAAGGCATCATTACTATAGCCAGAAAAGCGGGGATGGCTTCCGTTACATCATTAAAATCTATTTTAGTTACAGCGCTCATCATTAACATACCTACAATGATCAAAGCCGGTGCAGTAGCGGCCTGCGGTATCATGGCAAAGATGGGTGCAAAAAATAAAGCCAGCAGGAACATAATGGCTACCGTAAGCGCTGTTAAACCGGTACGCCCGCCGGCAGCAATACCACTGGCGCTTTCCACATAAGCGGTTACTACACTGGTGCCTAATAAACCCGCAGCAGTGGTGCCAACAGCATCGGCCAGCAAGGCCTGTTTAGCGCGGGGCAGGCGGCCCTGGCTATCCAGCAGGCCGGCTTTGTTACACAAACCTATTAAGGTGCCTACGGTATCAAACAGGTTCACCATCAGCAGCGTGAATAAGATCACGACCATATCCATGGTAAAAATGCGGTTAAACTCCAGCTTAAAAGCAATGGGCGCCAGGGATGGCGGCAAACCTATCAGCCTTCCGTTTGCGGGGAAATGGGTTAAGCCAAATGGAATACCCAATACAGTAGCCGCCAGTATGCCTATCAGCAAAGCAGCATTTACTTTACGGTACATCAGCACCGCGCTTACGATCAGCCCAGCTAAAGCAATGAATGGCCCAGCGCTGGTAATGTCGCCTATCTTCAGCACCACGCCTTCTAAACGCCCGTTGGTGGTATGATGCATACCTGTTTCAATAATGCCTGCATTAGCCATGCCTATTAAAGCGATCAGTAACCCAATCCCTACGGAGATAGCATGTTTCAGGTTTTCCGGTATGCTGTTAATAATAGCTTCGCGTATGCGGAACAGGGAGAGGGCGATGAAAATAAGTCCTTCCAGGAAAACGGCGGTTAGCGCAAACTGCCAGCTGTAGCCCATGCCGGCCACAATGGTATAGGCAAAAAAGGCATTCAGTCCCATACCGGGCGCCACGCCTATAGGCAATTTGGCGTACAGGGCCATTACCAGGGTGCCAATGGCGGCCGACAATGCCGTAGCAGTGATCAGCGCCTGGAAATCCATACCGGTACCTGATAAGATGCCGGGATTCACCGCCAGTATATAGGCCATGGTGGAGAAAGTGGTAAGCCCGGCCAGGATCTCCTTTTTTACCGTGGTCTGGTGTGCAGCAAGCTGAAAAAACTTTGACAACATGCAGTAAAAATAGGGAAAAGTAACGCTTTACTTTTCTCACCTATTTATCCTAATTTCATAAATATGACTGCAGGATGGAAAGTGATCAACGATTGGCTGGCTGCCAAAGAATTTAAGCCCTTTGCATTCCAGGAAGAAGCCTGGAAAGCTTACCAGCAGGGCAGATCAGGATTAGTAAATGCCCCTACCGGTTACGGTAAAACTTTCTCCCTGTTCCTGGGCGTGGTAATAGACTGGATCGACCGTCACCCCAAAACTTACCAGCAAAAAACAAAGAACGGCGTACAAATGTTATGGATAACGCCTTTGCGGGCGCTGGCCAAAGACATTGGGCGGGCTATGGAAGAGGTGCTGCAGGAGCTGAACATGCCCTGGCAGGTAGGTATTCGCAACGGCGATACGCCCACGGCTACACGGGCAAAGCAGAAAAAGCAGATGCCGGAGATCCTGATCATTACACCGGAAAGTATTCATGTGCTGATGGCGCAAAAAGAATATGCCGGCCTATTTTCCACGCTGCACACCGTAGTAGCCGATGAATGGCATGAGCTGCTGGGCAGCAAACGCGGTGTGATGGTAGAACTGGGCCTGAGCCGCCTGAAAGGTATTGTGCGTAAGGCCGGCAGGCCACCCCTGAAAGTATGGGGCATTTCAGCCACCATTGGTAATTTGCAGGAAGCAATGGAGGTGCTGCTGGGCCGCCCTGACCCCGATGCGGTGATCATTCGCGCACAGCTTAAAAAAGAAATTGCCCTGGAAAGCGTGCTGCCGGATGAAATTGAGAAATATCCCTGGGCCGGTCACCTGGGCATACGCATGCTGCCGAAAGCACTGCCCATTATCCTGGAAAGCCGCACCACGCTGATATTTACCAATACCCGCTCCCAATCTGAAATATGGTACCAGGAAATACTGCGCCAATGCCCGGACCTGGCAGGCGCCATTGCATTACACCATGGCTCTATTGATATGGAGCTGCGCACCTGGGTAGAGGAATCGCTGCACAGCGGTGTGCTGAAAGCCGTAGTATGCACGGCCAGCCTGGACCTGGGCGTAGACTTTCGCCCGGTAGATACCGTGATCCAGGTGGGCAGTCCCAAAGGCGTGGCCCGTTTTCTGCAAAGGGCCGGCCGTAGCGGCCACCAGCCGGGCGCTGTGAGTAAAATATTTTTCCTGCCCACACATTCACTTGAGCTGGTAGAAGCCGCTGCCCTGAAAGCCGCCATTGCAGAGGAGCTGGTGGAAAGCCGCATGCCCGTGATACTGGCCTATGATGTGCTGCTGCAATACCTGATGACCTTAGGTGTATCCGACGGTTTTTATGCAGATGAGATCTGGGAAGAGGTAACCGGTACTTTTTGTTACAGCCATATTACAACAGAAGACTGGCAATGGATCCTTTCCTTCCTCACTACCGGCGGCGAAGCTTTACAGAGCTACGACGAGTTCCGCAAGCTGGAACGCGAAGGTGACCTGTACATTTGCCGCAGCCGCATGATAGCCATGCGCCACCGCCTGCATATAGGCGTAATTGTGAGCGATGCCATGCTGAAAGTGAAGTTTATGAGCGGCGGTTATATTGGCATGATAGAAGAATGGTTTATTGCCCGCCTTACACCAGGCGATACTTTCAGCATCAGCGGTTACATCCTGGAATTTGTGATGATCAAAGATATGACGGTGCTGGTGCGCAAGTCCAAAGCCAAACGGGCCATTGTACCCAGCTGGGGTGGCGGCCGCATGCCCCTTTCCGCCAACCTGGGGGAAATATTACGCCGCACTTTTAACGAAGCGCTCTCCGGCGCCTCCCGTGAACCGGAGCTGCAAATACTGCAGCCGCTGTTTGATCTGCAGGAGCAACTATCCCACATCCCTTCCAGCAACCAGCTGCTGATAGAAAAGATCCAAACGGAAGATGGGTATCATCTTTTTGTATACCCTTTTGAAGGCCGCCTGGTGCATGAAGTAATGGCCGCTTTGCTGGCCTACCGCATCAGCCGCCTGCAGCCCATCACCTTTTCCATAGCTATGACGGATTATGGCTTTGAGCTGCTGAGCGATCAGCCTTTACCGCTGGATGAAGGCAATGTACATGAGCTGTTCTCACCGGAGAACCTGAGTCTTGACCTGCCGGCCAGTGTAAACTCAACAGAAATGGCCCGCCGAAAGTTCCGCGATATTGCAGTAATAGCAGGGCTGGTGTTCCAGGGGTATCCCGGTAAGCATAAGACCAGCAGGCATTTGCAGTCATCTTCTTCTTTACTGTTCAATGTGTTCAAAGATTATGATGCGCATAACCTGCTGCTGCGGCAGGCCTTTAACGAAGCCTTCTTTTACCAGATGGAAGAAGCCCGCCTGCGCGAAGCCATGGAGCGCATTTATAACAGCCATATTGTAATTACAGAACCTGCGCGGCTAACACCCTTCTGCTTCCCTATTAAGGTAGACAGCCTGCGGGAACAGCTGACGAGTGAAAAGCTGGAAGACCGGATAAAGAAAATGCTGAAACACGCGTGAGGGAGGAATGTGAATTAAATGCAGCGATTAAAATATCCGGAGCAATAATCTGCATGAATCAATCCGTAATTATTCATAGCCATCATTTATTTTCAATGACATTCCCCGCTTGGCGGGGCAGGCTACATCCCGCTTTGGCGGGATCGCATTTCGTAATTGACAATTCATAATTATCTTCGCGTTGTGGAAGAAGTGGTATTTAATTTTCAACAACAAACATGGCATTTATCAGCCGGAAAAGCCCTGTACTGGCTGGAAGAGAAGGCGCTGATCCTTTCTGATCTGCACCTGGGTAAATCGGCTCATTTTCGCAAGGCCGGTATTGCGGTGCCCGCAGGGCTTATACAGGAAGACCTGTACCGTTTGCAGCAGCTCATTACTCATTACCATCCGGAAAAGATCATTGTAGTGGGCGACCTGTTCCATAGCAGTGAGAATAACGATGTACAGTACTTTCGCCTGTGGCGGCAACAATTCCCGCACATCCGGTTTGAGCTGGTGAAAGGTAACCATGATATACTGGCAGCCGACCTGTATGCCAGCCTGCACATAACCGTGCATGATACCCTCACTTTGCAGAACATTCATTTCATACATGAACCGTGTGAATCGGAAGATGAGCATGGCCCCTATACTTTTTCCGGCCACCTGCACCCGGGTGTAGCCATTGCCGGTGGCGGGCGGCAGCGTTTACGCCTGCCCTGTTTTTATTTTGGTAAAAGCTGCGGCATACTTCCTGCTTTCGGGCGTTTTACCGGCCTGGCCATGCTGGCGCCGGAAACAGATGAAGTAGTGTTTGCCATAGCCAATAACAGCATATTTAAAATAACGGTAGCCTAATAGCCGGAACCGCATGCTTATAGCGTATGATCACATTTATGTACATCCTTTGCCGGAAGGCCACCGCTTTCCGATGGATAAGTATGAGCTGATCCCTTTACAATTATTAAGGGAAGGCGTGATCACACCCGCACATATTTTTGCCCCCGCTCCGCTGGATGAAGCCAGCATTCTGCTTACCCACGATGCAGCCTACTGGCATAAGCTCAAACATCAAACCCTTAGCGACCGGGAACAACGCCGCATAGGTTTTACACAATCGCCTGCGCTTACTCAGCGGGAGATCACTATTTGCCAGGGTACTATTGATTGTGCGCTGCATGCTTTACAGCACGGCGTTGCACTCAATGTAGCGGGCGGCACCCATCATGCCTATGCAGACCGTGGCGAAGGTTTTTGCCTGCTGAATGATTTTGCCATTGCCGCTAATTATCTGTTGCAGCAGAAAAGAATAAAGCAAGCGCTTATCATTGACCTGGATGTACACCAGGGAAACGGCTCTGCTGCGCTGTTTGCGGGTAAGGAGCAGGTATTCACCTTCAGCATGCATGGCGCGAGCAATTACCCTTTTCACAAAGAAGTTTCTGACTGGGATATTCCTTTGCAGGATGGTACAGATACCGGCACTTATTTACAGTTGCTGGAAAACGCATTGCCTGTACTCATTAACCGGGTGCAGCCCGACCTGGTATTTTATCTTTCCGGGGTAGATATCCTGGAAACCGATAAATTCGGAAAACTGAAAGTAACACCTCAAGGCTGCCGGCAGCGGGATGAGATGGTTTTCTCGTTCCTGCAACAACATGGCATTCCCTGCGCAGTGGCCATGGGCGGCGGTTATTCTACCAACATAAAGGATATTGTAAATGCACACTGCAATACCTTCAGGGCTGCAGCGGAGATCTATGATTAACGTTGCCTGTTCATAACAAAGCCACAACAAAATTATTATGCTGGCGTACTTCCTCTACTTGTAATGATTACAGGCTGGCATTATTTCATAGTCATTATACGCTACTATACTTCCTCTTACCTGTAACCGATCAAACAAAGGATGATAAAAAAGATGCCGCTCCGCTAGACAACGGACGGCATGATGGATCTCGGTTTTAGAATAACGGGGTAACAAAATGGGACTTATATTAATCAGCATCGTATATTATCCTATTTCATCTATCCTATTTCATCGGATGTAAGCACAGTTGGCCACATTATAGCAGACCAACAACTGTATAATATCAGCATTATACAAACCGCTGTACTTACAAGCAATAATTACTTTACTGACATTATCAAACAAATATCCTTATACGATCATCAATCTTTGATCTTCTTCTTCAGCAGGCTTACCTGGTCCTGTAAATGGCTCACCATATCTGCCAGGTGATTTACGCTCAAGCGGCTTTGCTGGCCTGTTTTGCTGATCACCGCATCGGATTGCCAAAGCTCCAGCACATCTTCATAACCTACTGAATAAGGTTCAAACTGCGGGTTGTCGGACACCAGGGTGATCTTGCCTTTTGAACGGTTGCTCTTCAGCAAACGTTTATACACGATCCCTTCCCGGTTGGTTACCACCACATAAGTTTCATTGTTCTTGATATCATCCCAGCCATCTACCTTATGGCACACAATTACGGAGCCGGATGGCGTAGGCAGCATGGAATCACCGGCTATTTCAAAAGCACGGTAGTTACCGGCGCCCAGCATTGGCAGCGTAAAGGTGTTCAGCTCTTCAATGAACTCATCATCGTTATACCCTGCCAGGTAACCTGCTGCCGCTTTTACCGGTACAAACTCAACCTGCTGCCGGCTATTCCCGAGCTTCTGCTGCCGTCGCTTTTCCAGGAAGTTCTCCTTCTGGGAACCAATGTCCCGCCGCAACAGATCATCAATAGATACCCGGAACATATCACTCACGAGCTCCAGCACCTCTGTGCGTGGTTCGGCCCGCTCCTCTTCATATGCTCCTAACAAGGAACGTTTAATTCCTAATTTATCAGCAAATTCCTGTTGGGTCCATCCCTTTTGCTTACGCAGGAATTTCAGATTTTGACACGCTATGGACATACCCCTAAATTATTTAGTACATTACTAACAAATTTAGCAATTAATTTTTGTAATTACCAAATATATTTCCGGATATTATTCCCAAGGCTTCACTTATTTTTGCCCCTGGAAAAAATACCAACTCAAAAAAACAATAACATTATGAATAGCACGCTGCTGATCATTCACTCCTTACTTAGATGGATCATCCTGTTAACCGGTATCTGGGCCTTTATCCGTGCGCTGCAGGGCATTAATGGTAAACCTTATGCTGCCGCTGACAATAAAGCCAGCCTGTTCTTTTCTATTAGCCTGGATATCCAGTTCCTGGTAGGGTTGATCATGTACTTTGTAACCAGCCCGCTGATGCAAACAGCCCGGGCCGATTTTGGCGCTGCTATGAAAGACGGCGTGTTACGCTTCTTTGCAGTAGAGCATACCTTTATGGCGTTTATAGCGCTGGTACTGGTACACATTGGCCGCTCCAAGGTAAAGAAGGCCGGCACCGATGCACAGAAACATAAATTTGCGTTGATATTCTTTGGGATTGCATTACTGCTGATACTGGCTCTGATCCCATGGCCTTTCCGGGCTGCGCTGGGCAGAGGATGGTTCTAATGTGCAGATGTGTAAATATGCAGATGTGCAAATGAATTACGCGGCAAAGCGTTTATTCATTTGCACATTTTTATTTAGCCCTGATCTTCATTATATAAGCGGAAAGAATAAATGTAAGGGAGGGCCGCCAGTATAGCGCCTACAAAAATGAGAATGAAAACCCCGGTAACTACCCCCAGGAAAAAGCCGGCTATAATGATCACGATACCCGTATATAACCATAAATTGCCGGTCATGATATGCGTTTTTTTCCACACCTCACTGCTTTTTAAGGTCCAGGGCGTTCGTACCCCCACAAAATAGTTGGGCTGCAGCTTTTTCAGGTAAAGGCCCAGTAAGGCGATCAGGAGCCCTACCCCTATAAAGGTCCAGCGTTCCATAACAAATGGCAGGCCCCGGCTTACCATAAATATGATGATACCGGTAAAAACAGCCAGGTAAATATGGATCATAAAGCGGATCTGGTAATAGGAATGCTGATCATGCGCCACTTGCTGCGGCAGCGCTCCTGCTTCATCCGTACCGGGCAGGTAACGGAATAGAAAGTATAAAAGCAGGTTGGTCAGGAATAAAAAGATCATCAACAAAAGGAAATCGGTTTTGCTGCCCACGCGCTGGGGCACGCCATTTACATCAAAATTACTGGGGAGCACCGCAGGCAATGTATTCCAGATAATGCCCAGGTAGGCCATAGGTAATAACAACAATAACAGGATCAATAACTCTTTAGGAACAGCCGTCTTTTGCATGGTAGAACGTATTTAAGTGTTTACCGATCAGCTTCCTCAATCCTTCACCCTCCTCACTATAAATATTACACCAATCAGGCCAAATATGTTTAGTTAATGAATTGCTAATTAAGTTAGTTTTACTAAAAATATTAGTACATTTGAGTATATGCTGAATGCCGAAGGCTAAACGCTGCTTAAGGCTTTAAGCGTTTAGCATTTAGCATTTAGCATTTGCCAGTGCATCAGGCCTTTCTTAAACGATAGGTTAATAAGCATTCAGCATTTAGCGTTTGGCGTTAAGCATTCAGCGGGCATCCGCATTAAGCACACAAGAAATGATCTCTTTACAGCAAAGATCTATAGCGCATTTTGACCTGGATTGTTTTTTTGTATCCGTAGAGGTGCAGAAGAACAGTACCCTAAAGGGCAAACCATTATTAGTAGGCGGGCATAGCGACCGGGCCGTGGTAGCTGCCTGCAGCTACGAAGCACGGCGGTTTGGCATACACTCCGCCATGCCTATGAAAACAGCCTTAAAGCTTTGCCCCCACGCTATTGTATTAAGCGGCGATATGGAAGCTTACAGTGAAAAATCAAAAGAGGTAACGGAGATCATTGCCAACAATGCGCCCCTGTATGAAAAATCCTCCATCGACGAATTTTACCTGGACCTTACCGGCATGGATAAATACTTTGGCTCCCTGCAATGGACCATTGAGCTGCGTGAAAAGATCATGAAAGAATCCGGGCTGCCCATTTCCCTGGGCATGGCCTCTAACAAAATGGTATCCAAGGTGGCCACTAATGAAGCCAAACCGAACGGGAAAATGCAGGTGCTTTTTGGCGGGGAAAAAGCCTTCCTGGCGCCTATGCCGGTAGAAAAGCTGCCTATGGTAGGCAAAGAAACCGCCGCTCAGCTGCACCGGCGCGGCGTGGAAAATGTAAAAACTCTGAGTGAAATACCCATTCCCCTGCTGGAGGCCTGGCTGGGCAAAAACGGTATTGCCCTCTGGAATAAAGCCAATGGCATTGATGAATCGCCGGTGATCCCTTACCATGAACAAAAATCTATTTCTACAGAAAATACTTTCCGGGCCGATACCATTGACATGCAATTCCTGCATGCAGAGCTGGTGCGCATGACCGAGAAAATAGCCTTTGAGCTGCGCCAACAGGATAAGCTCACCGGCTGCGTAACTATTAAGATCCGTTACTCCGATTTTGAAACGGTTACCAAACAAATGACCATCCCCTACACCTGCAGCGATCATATTTTGCTGGAAAAAGTAAAAGAGCTGTTCCAGCGCCTGTACGACCGCCGCCTGCTGGTACGCCTGATAGGCATACGTTTCAGCCACCTGGTACAGGGCAATTACCAGATCAGCTTATTTGATGATACGCAGGAAATGATTGCCTTATACCAGGCCATCGATCATATCAAAAACCGTTTTGGATGGCAATATTTAATGAAAGGCACCAATGTGGCAGCACCCGGTAAAAAAACAGATAGCCATCTGCGAAATATAATGCCCTATCAAAAACGCTGAGCATGTACCTGAATTGTAAAACCTATTTCAGCCTGCGCTATGGCACCATTACCACCAGAGACCTTGTAACCACCGCCCGCAACATGGGTATTACCAGCCTGGCCCTTACCAACATTAACATGACTGCCGATGTATGGACCTTTGTAAAAGAATGCCATGCAAAAGATATAAAACCCATTATTGGCCTGGAATGCAGGAATACGCATACCTTCAAATACATTCTGCTGGCCCGCGATATGGAAGGCTGGTTCCATATTAACCGCTTTTTATCTGAGCACCTGCAAAACGAAATGCCTTTTCCCGACCGGGCGCCGGTTTTGCCCGGTACCTTTGTTATATATGCCTGGGGCGCTTGTGCACCGGACCAGCTGGCCGCACATGAGCTGCTAGGCATACGCCCCCGTGAAGTGAATAAGCTATTCAGGGTAGATACGCTGAAGTATAAGCATAAGCTGGTGATCTTACACCCCGTTACTTTCCAGGATGCGGAACATTATGAGCTGCACCGTGTGCTGCGGGCAGTAGATCAGAACATTCTCATCAGCCAGCTGCCCTCCGCTACTACTGCCTTACCCGACGAATGCTGGTTATTGCCGGCCGACCTGCTGGAGCACTATGAACAATACCCGCACATAGTACAGAACACGCTGCAGATCATGGAAGCCTGCGAGCTGCATTTTGATTTTAAAGTGCAGCGTAATAAAAAATATTTGTACGGCAGCGCAGCCGCAGACCGGGATAAGCTGCGGGAGCTGGCTTATGAAGGCATGCTTGACCGGTATGGCGCTGATAATGCAGAGGCAAAATACCGTATTGAAAAAGAGCTGAAGATCATAGAAGATCAGAATTTTAATGCTTACTTCCTGATCACCCATGATATTATCAGCTATGCACAAAGCCGGGGATTTTTTTATGTAGGCCGGGGCAGCGGCGCCAATTCCATTATTGCCTATTGCCTGCGCATTACAGATGTAGATCCCATTGCGCTGAACCTGTACTTTGAACGTTTCTTAAATCCATACCGCAGTTCGCCCCCGGATTTTGATATTGATTTTTCCTGGCGCGACCGCGATGAGGTGATCAAACATGTATTTAAAACACACGGTGGCGAATACACGGCGTTGTTAGGCACCGTAGCTACCTTCCAGGAAAATGCTATTATCCGCGAGCTGGGTAAAGTATACGGCCTGCCTAAAAAGGAGATAGACCGCATACTGGATACCCCTTTTGAGCTTAAGCTGGATGAAGATAGCATACAGCAAAAAATACTGGGCTTCTGCAGTCTTATGACCAAAGAAGGTAAAGCATTTCCCAACCACCTGAGCATACATGCCGGCGGCATCCTTATCAGCGATGCGCCTATCCATCAATACTGCGCCACTCATTTGCCACCCAAAGGATTTTGTACCGCACAAATGGATATGCTGCAGGCAGAAGCCATTGGCCTGTATAAGTTTGATATACTAAGCCAGCGCGGGCTGGGGCACATACGCGATTCGCTGGATATTATTAAGGCCAATAAAGGTGTAGATATAGATATACATGCCATTAAAGATTTTACTGCGGATGAAAATGTAAAAAAGCAACTGCGAACAGTAAATACCATTGGCTGCTTTTACATAGAATCTCCGGGCATGCGGCAGCTGCTGAAAAAGCTGGAATGTGATGATTATTTAACCCTGGTGGCAGCCAGCTCTATTATACGCCCGGGTGTAGCGCAATCCGGTATGATGCGGCAGTATGTGGAGAATTTCAGGAATAAGGATAAGGTCACTTACCTGCACCCTGTTATTGAAGAGGTGCTGTCGGAAACCTTTGGTATTATGGTGTACCAGGAAGATGTAATTAAGCTGATACATGCCTATGCCGATATGGACCTGGCAGATGCCGACATTATACGCCGCAGTATGGCCGGTAAGTACCGCGGGCCGGATGCCTTTTTGAAATTGCAGGAGCAGTTCTTTTCCAACAGCGCACGGATGAACCGCCCTATAGACGTAACAAAAGAGCTATGGCGGCAAATAGCCAGCTTTACCAGCTTTTCATTTTCCAAAGCGCATTCCGCCACCTATGCAGTGGAAAGCTACCAAAGCCTGTTCCTGAAAACTTATTTTCCTGCGGAGTTTATGGTAGCGGTGATCAATAACTTTGGCGGCTTTTATAACCGGGAGCTGTATTTCCGGGAGCTGCAAAAAACCGGTGTAACTATTCATGCGCCCTGCATTAATAACAGCAGCTACCCTACCCGCATTGCAGGTGAAGAGGTATATACCGGCTTTATTCATGTAGAAGGGCTGGAAGAAGCCTGGATAAACCGCATGCTGGCAGAACGGAGCCAATACGGGCCTTATGCCAGCCTGGATGATTTTACGGAACGTATGCAGCCCCCGCCAGAACAGCTGGATATACTGATACGGATAGGCGCCTTTAACTTTACCGGCTACACGAAAAAAGAGCTGTTATGGAAAAGCAGCCTGCTGCTAAGGAGCAAAGACCCGAACGCAGATCATGTATTACCCCTGTTCTATGAGCCGGCGCCGGATTGCAAGCTGCCGCAGCTGACTTACCATGCACACGAAGATGCTTTTGATGAGATAGCGCTGCTGGGATTTCCGCTGTGCTCCCCCTTCAGCGTGCTGGAACATGATCAAAGCCAGTATGTGACCGTGCGGGAAATGACTGAAAGGCTGGGAGAAACCGTGCGGGCGCTGGGCTACCTGGTAACTACCAAACATATTAATACCTCCCAGGGTGCGCCTATGTGCTTTGGGACCTTTTTAGACCGGGAGCAGGCCTTCCTGGATACCGTACATTTCCCCGAAAGCTTCCGGCAGTATCCCCTGCAGAAGAGCGGTTTTTATATATTGGAGGGGCGGGTTACCAAGGAATACGATGTTATATTGCTGGAAATCAGTTATATGCGGAAAATTGGGTATTTTGAGGATAAAAATTTTTTAACCAGACAAAAAGCCGTAAATTTGTGACAAATGACGTTGGGGCATGAAACCACACAAAAACATCGAATACCAGGTACAGGAACATACTTTAATGGTAGTGCAGGAAGCCGCCGTGCCTTATGGGGCAGGCCGGGGGTATTTTGAGTTTATACAGCTTTCCAGGGATGGCATCATTAAAAAGGCGCTTATGAACCTGAGTCAGCAGCTTTCATTTTCATTGTCAGAGGTGGCGCGCGTGCTGCACATTTCTGAAAGAACATTGCAACGCTATGCAGATGATGAAAAACTCTCTGCAGATACTTCCGAAAGGGCCATACTACTCTCTCAACTGTACCAGCACGGTACCTTTGTATTTGGCGACCTGGAAAATTTTAAGGAATGGATGCGTACTCCATTACCTGCGTTCAATTACCAACCTCCTATTTCCCTTTTAGATACTACCTTTGGTTTCCAGCTCATCGAAGATGAACTTGGCAAAATAGCACACGGCATTTTTGCATAACCACACCCTATTGAATGGAAGTCTATCGTATCAGCAAATGCATGTACATTACTGATCTGAATGGTGTTGGCGCCCGCCTGTATGGCGGACGCTGGAACAGCAAAGGTCATCCGGTACTGTACACTGCAGGCAGCCGCGCCCTCTCCGCACTGGAAGTACTGGTGCATGTACCATTAAAGAATATTGTTCAGGATTTTTGTATTGCTACTATTCTTATACCGGATAAGATGCCGGTTAAAACCATTACCCGTAAAGAGCTGCCTTCCGGCTGGCAATCCCTTGCCCCTTTTCCGGAGCTGCAAAAGGTGGGTGATGCGTGGTTAGAAGAAGGTAAATACCCGGTATTAAAGATCCCATCTGTAGTGATACCGGAGGAGTTCAACTACCTGGTAAACCCACTGCACCCGGAAGCAGAAGGCGTGTATGTAACCAGCCAGCAGCCGTTTGTATTTGACCAGCGGCTGAAAAAATGATGTGCAGATGATAAATGTGCAGATGTGCAAATAAATGATCTTCGTAGTGATGATCTACGTGTATTCATCTGCACATCTGCACATTTGCATATCTGCACATTTTCTTATTCCAGGTTGAACAATCCTTTATTCAGCAGCTGCAATGTTTTTTCCTTGTACTGGCCACCTACCAGTATGGAAATATTATGCCGGCTGCCGCCATAGGAGATCATACGCAGCGGGATCTCATTCAGCGCCTCAAACAACTTTTTCAGGATAGAAGGCGTAGCCGCTACTTCATTCCCTACAATAGATACAATGGTTTGATGGTGATCCAGCTCCACGGTGCCAAAGGGCTGCAGCTCTTTCAGGATCTGATCTATATGCTGTGTGTTATCGATCGTAATAGACACCGCTACTTCTGAAGTAGTGATCATATCTATAGGTGTACGGTACTTCTCAAAGATCTCAAACAGCTTTCTCAAAAAACCATAAGCCAGCAGCATACGGCTGGATTTGATCTTAATAGCAATAATACCGTCTTTGGCAGCAATCGCCTTTACCCCATCGCCATTAGGCATTTCAGTGATAATAGTGCCCTTGGCTTCCGGCTGCATAGTGTTCAGCAGCTTTACCGGGATGTTAAAATGCTGCGCGGGCCATATGGAGGCCGGGTGCAAGATCTTAGCGCCAAAGTAGGCCAGCTCCGCAGCTTCATCAAAAGACAGCTGCTCAATGGGGAAGGTTTTCTTTACTACGCGCGGATCATTGTTGTGCATACCGTCAATATCCGTCCAGATCTGTACTTCACTGGCCTGAATGGCGGCCCCGATCAGGGAGGCGGAATAATCGCTGCCACCACGTTTCAGGTTATCTACCTCGCCTTTTGCATTGCGGCAAATGTAGCCTTGTGTAATAAAGATGCGCTGGTCCTTTTGCTTATCGATCAGGTTACCCAGGCGGATCTTGATCTTGGGGATCTCCGGCTCCTCAAATTCATCAATGCTCATGAAATCCAGGGCGGGCACCAGTACAGCCTGTACGCCTGCTTCTTCCAGGTATACATTGAACAGCTTTGTGCTCAATAGCTCACCCTGGGCCAGGATATCCTTGTTCAGCGCTTCGTTGAAAGATATTTTGAGAATAATGGTCAGAAATTCAAAATGCTCATCCACAATCTCTTTGGCTTTGGCACGGGGACCTTCCTGCTTCAGCAGCTCATTACAAAAGGTACGGTAATGCTTTTCCAGCTTATCGATCTGCTGTTTAGCCTGTGCCTTATTCCCTTCTGCCAGTGACTGTCCTATTTCTACCAACGCATTGGTAGTACCGGACAACGCAGATAACACCACAATCTTTGGATCGTTGTCTGCCGTTATCAATTTAGCCACGGCATGCATACGTTCCGGCTTTCCCACAGAGGTGCCGCCAAATTTTAAAACTTTCATGTTGTGAGAGTTGTCTTTTAGATGTATTTGTGTTTGTTGTTGCTAAGCAAATTTTATTTTAAACCGGGCCGCCACTTCCTCCAGATCCTTTACCACGGGTTCTAACACCGGAATGCCCTGCACCCTTCTCTCCTTTTCCATTTCCCGCTCCGGATCGCCGGGTATCAGCACCTGCTGCCCTGCTACAGGCACGGCATCCCGGAAACGGCCGATCCATTTATCCATATTGGCCTTAAACTCATCTGCCGGGCGGAAGGCATCTACCCGCATGGCGCCAAAGAAATGGCCCAGGCCCTGCCCCACCGGATCCGGCGCCAATGGTAAAAAGCTTACGAACGGCGGCGCCCAGGGACCGTAATTGGCTCCTGAAAGAACGGCCGAAAATATGTCAACTATTGCGCCCAGGCAATAACCTTTATGGCTGCCATGCTCACGGTCGCCACCCAGGGGCAGCAATGCGCCGCCGCTGCGCAGCTCATGCGGGTTGGTGCTGGTAGCGCCGTCCTTATCCTGGATCCAGCCTTCCGGCGCCTCCAGGTTCTTACGCTGTAATATTTCCAGTTTGCCGTTGGCAGCAGTAGTGGTAGCAAAATCTGCTACAAAGGCCGGCTGCTCATTGGCCGGAATGGCTACTGCTATGGGATTGGTGCCCAGCATACGCTCTTTGGCAAAAGTGGGCGCTACCAGCGGGCTGGCATTGGTCATGGCCATACCGATCATATCCCTTTCCAGGGCCATCATGGCATGGTAACCGGCTATACCAAAGTGATTGGAATTTTTTACACTTACCCAGCCACTGCCTACCGCGGCGGCTTTCTGTAAGGCTACTTCCATAGCAAAGGGCGCTACTACCAGGCCCAGGCCGCTATCCCCATCTACCACGGCAGTGCTGGGCGTTTCGTGCACAATATGCACATCCGGCCGGGCATTAATGCGGCCGGCCTCCCACAAACGTACGTAACCGCTCAGGCGGGCCACCCCGTGGGAGTCTACCCCCCGCAGGTCGGCAGACAGGAGTACCTCACTTGCGGTTTCTGCATGCTGTAAAGAGCAACCCATGCGGGTAAATACCTCGTGGGTGAATTCCCTTAAATGCTGATAGGAAAAAATATGGTTCATGCTTTTGTATCAGTGCTAATGATCAGGCCTGCGCGGTGGGACCGCCAAAATTCATGGGCATGGATACAGGGTCCTGATCCTGTATGGCGCCGTGTACAGATTCATATTTCTTTACATTATCCTGCAACGCTTTCATAAAACGTTTGGCATGCTGGGGTGTTAAAATGATCCGTGACTTCACCTTAGCCTTTGGTAAACCAGGCATTACATTAATAAAATCCACCACAAATTCAGCATTGGAATGTGTTATTACGGCCAGGTTGGCGTACACACCCTCTGCTATTTCCTCGCTCAGTTCTATATTCAACTGCGTCTGCTCTTCTTGCTGATTATCCATATTTGGTAGGTTTGAGGGTACAAAAGTAAAAAAAGAGGCTTCAAATGAAGCCTCTTTTTTTACAGGGGGTAATGCCCCATATATTTTGTAAAGATCATGGGCATGGGCCGGGCTCCCGTGATGTATGCGCGCTGGAAACTTCCCCATTGCTCCACATATAGTAATAGGAGATCAGGCACCGGTCATGGAAATCGTCATATTCCGTGCTGATAATATAGCGGCCGGAGGTTTGACAAACGCCATTGATCAGCCGCTGGCTATCATCGCCACAGGAAGGTGACGGGATCCCATACAAGTAGCGTAATGCCACAATATCACGGAAAGTAAAAGGACGGTTATCAAAGGGCCCTACACATGCCAGCATCCAGGAATCGGGGTCGGGGCTGGAGGGTGTAGCAAATATTAAAACAGCGCCATCGCTGCCGGCGCCTTCATCGTTAGGATGTGAAGCATCTACCAGGCAACCGCTGTAAGAGCGGTTCATATAATCCGTATGACGGAAGCCAATGCAGTGGCCCAATTCATGGGCAATGATGGTGGCCAGATTATTAAGGTCCGGGAAAGGGCCTATAGCCGACGGATCCAGCCGAAGGATGCTATAGGGATTACCACCACTGGGAAAACCGGAGCGTCCCAGGGCCCCGCCCAGGGATTCACTTATAACAGCTATATCCGCGCTACCGCTTACACGCTGAAAAACAAGCCGCAGGTTTAATGCATTGTAACGCGCTATGGCATTATCCAACGCTGTGGTATAATCGGACGGCAAACCGGTGATAGACAATGTAATGGTCCGCGGGGAGGATGCAACGGCGCTCACTATGTTATTGGTCCTGTACTGCTCTGTTTCACCCATCCTTATCCAGGGCGATTTGCTGTTTACGCCTAATTGTTCGGGTGTTATTAAAATGTCGCCTTCCACCACATAACCTTCCGCTACTTTTTTTACACCGGAAATATTAAAGCCCATGTCATAGATCTTTTGCAAAACTTCACTGGAAACTTTTTCATCGGTGGAGGTGTCAATACTTTTTTTACAGGCAATGCTAAACATCAATAATACTGCGATCAGGCTGCTGATCAAGGGTTTTGAGGAATGTAACATACTTTTTCTGGTTTAAGTGTGAGGGCAATAGGGTACTTGTTGGGTATGGGTTACAAGTATTATCAATATAGAAAGATTCCCTGAGATTAGCAATGAACGGCCATAAAAAAAGCCAGGCAGTTCTTCAACTGCCTGGCTTTTTGTTATTCTTTAAAATGCTTTTGTTTAGAACTTATCCCAGAACAATTTGGTAGTTACCACATCACCGCCAATGGCCTTGGCAGCAGCGTCATAATTCACCTGGTTCAGGTTCTGCTCACTTACCGGGTAAGGGTAGCGCAGGGGAATTTCAGACTGTGCTTCTTCCGGCTTAACCAGTTTGGGGAAGTCAAGCCTTCTCCATTCTGTCCAGGCTTCAAAACCGCGGTTGTATAATGCCAGCCATTTCTGTACGCCTATTTTGCCTTTGTAACCGCCGGTAGCAGTAGCATAAGCAACCTGAGGCTGCGCCAGGTAAGCAGCTGCCTGTGCATCGGTACCACCCCATGAAATAATGGAGGCAGTAACTGCATTGGTGTAGTGCGTAGCGGCAGTACCGGCAACACCGGTCATGCCTCTTTCAATTGCTTCTGCACGCAGGAACTCCACTTCAGTATAATCAATCCAAATGGAGGGGAAGTCTTTTTTACGCAGCAGATCGCCTACCGGTGAAAATGCGCTGTAATCGTTGCTGGTACCATAGATACCGCCTTTGAAACCACCGCCTGCTGCTTCACCAAAGAAGAAAGGTCTTCTCGGATCGCTCAGCGCGTTCATGGTATCTACCAGGGTATTGGCGCCTACGAAGTCCAAACGGCCGCTCTGTACCAGGTCAACCCACAGCGGGTTAGTGTTCGGCGGTACAGTGGAGTAAGGGAAAGAGGCGTTATCTGCTGCTGATGTAAATGCAGTGGGAGAAGCCTGCTCAATGCCGGCTTTGGCTTTTGCAGGTTCGTCGTCTGCAAGCACCATCCACATACGCATTTTCAGTGAGCTGGCCATTTTTTTCCAACTGGCTACATCTCCTTTGTACAGGATGTCGCTGGCGCCAAAACTTGCAGCTGCCGGATCCAGGTTAGCGTTGGCTGCATCCAGCCTTGCCAGCAGATCCAGGTACACGGTTTTTGCATCGTCGTACTTGGGAGAAAGGTTGTCAATATCCATTGCATCTGTGTAAGGGATATTGCCAAAAGTGTTCAGTATTACGTTGTAAGTATAAACAGTTACTATCTCGATCTGTGCCAGCTGGTTCTTTTTCACCGCAGCATCCAGGGTAGCATCTTCATTTATTACCTTTTTAGCTTCGTTCAGGTCAGTCAGCACATCGCGGTACAGCCTGTGCCAGAACTCCTGCGGAATATTACGGGTGCTCAGGTCATACTGGCTTTCATCCGGGTAAGTGGTTTCTGTCCAGTATTGCGCCAGCAGGCGGAAAATGTTTACGTTCACGTTAGTGCTGGTGAGCGCATTCGTGATATTAAGCTCCGCGTTGGCAAACAGGGTGGGCGCCACTACGGCAGCCGGTTTCTTAGAGTTCTGGTTCAGATCTGTAAGATTCTTTGTGCAGGATGCAGCGAGCACCATTGCAAATGCCAGCGTTATGTATGATAATGTTAGCTTCTTCATGTTTAAATAGTTTTTTAGAACCGCACTTTAGCATTAAAACCAAATGTTCTGGCAGTTGGGTAGGCACCTGACTGGTAGCCCTGAACGTTACCGGAACTCATACCTTCCTCAGGATCAGCATAAGGCAGGTTTTTATGAATGATCCACAGGTTCCTTCCGATCAGAGAGAAGTCAACACCTTTGATGGGATGGATCCTGGATACCACACCTCTTGGCAGGGAGTAAGTGAGCGATACTTCCCTCAGCTTAATATAGCTGGCATCATATACGAAAGCAGCAGCCGGGTTATAGCGATAGCCATAGATACCGTAGTTAGTTGCGCTGGCGCGGGTTGTATTGGGTTTACCATCTGCGGTTACACCTTTCACTATTATACCACCGCCATTAGCAATGGGAGAACGTACCGGGTTGCCTAAGTCGTTGGTACCGGCAGTTTCAGGATAAATACCTGTAGCCAGGCCGTAGTACATATCCAGTGAGAATACATCACCGCCCTGACGCATATCTACCAGGAAGCTCAAAGACAGATCTTTGTACTTCAGGGTGTTGGTGATACCACCGATCCAGTCAGGGTTCACGTTACCGATCACTTCATTGGAAGTACCGGAGATCTCGTAGTGACCAGCTGCATCTACCAGCTTCTCACCTTTTTCATTATACACAAAGTTGGAGCCGCGGATGGTACCATAAGGCTGACCCAGGGAAGCATTGATAGAAATACCACCCTGCATGCTGGCGGGGTTCAATTGCAGGTTCTGTACGCCTTCCGGTAAGGAATTTACCTTGTTGCGGTTCCTTGACCAGTTAGCATTAATAGTCCAGGAGAAAGATGGTGTTTTAACCGGCGTGCCGTACACGGATACTTCTATACCCTTGTTCTGGATCTCACCGGCGTTCACTACTTTAAAGTCATAACCGGTAGCTCTTGAAACCGGCATTTTTACGATCTGGTTGGTGGATCTTGTATTGTAATACGTTACATCAAACCCTACGCGGCTTTCCAGGAAAGAGGCTTCCAGACCGGCTTCCCAGCTTTTGGTACGTTCCGGCTTCAGGTTAGGATTGTATTTGGTATTATTTACCGATGCCAGCGGCACACCATCTATACCGGTTGGTACGTCATAATAATTCCTTGTATATAAACCGGGAGCTGAAGCGCCCACTTCGGCATAGTTGGCCCTTGCTTTGGCATAAGACAACCAGGGTGTGTTATGGATCAGCTTAGAGAACAGGAATCCTAATGAAACAGAAGGATAATAGTAGGTGTTGTTCTCTTTCGGTAAAGTGGAGGATTTATCCCTTCTGGCAGTTACATCCAGGAACAGCATTTCCTTGTAGGCCAGGTTAGCGGCGGCAAAAATACCATCTACTTCTTCAGTTGAATCTGATTCAATAGGCGCTTCCAGCGGGTTAGCTGTGTTCAGCAATGCATACAGGCGGGGAATTAACAGACCACCGTTTGTTTTAGCATCGATAGATGTTACGTGCGTTCTTCTTACGTTACCACCCAGGATACCACCCAGGTTAAAATCGTTGCTCAGTTTCTTGTGGAAGTTGAGCATCAGATCATAGTTAAACTCACTGAAAGAACGGTTATACCTGGAATATTCTGAAGGATCGATACTACCGATGGCGATCCTTTCTTCCTGCTGAGCGTTATAGGTATCCATTGATACACGGCCCATAACATCTACCCAATCTGTTATTTTGTAGTTCAGCATTACGTTACCGAAATAACGGGTACGGCTATCGTTCTCGTAATTCTCGTAACGGGTCCAGTAGGGGTTATCCCAGTAAATAGGGTTGGTAGCGCCTACAGTGGCCTGGTTCCAGGTTGCGTTTGTTTTATTGCGGAAATAAGCATCGCGCTGCTCAAGTACATCCACGTTAGTTTCCCACCACTGACGCATGTTGGTCATCAGGTTCTTGGAATCATAACCGGTACCATAACGGCCCAGACCTGACAATATAGTGGTATTGATAGATCCGCTGGCTGTTAATTTGGGGGTGATGTTATAAGAAGCGCCGAAGTTGATCTGGTCTTTCTTAATGCTGCTGTTCGGCAACAGACCTTTATCAATGTTCTTGGTATAACCCAGCTTAAAGTAGCCCTGGTCGCCACCGCCATCTATCATAATGCTGTTCACAGTAGAAACAGCGGTCTGGAAGAATTTGGTAGGATCATTGGCTGCAGCAACCCAGGGGCGTGCCTTTCCGTAAAAGGGGTTACCCGGGTCAAAAGAATACCAGCCATATACATTTAAGCTCGGATCAAAAGGCGCACCATGAGAAGCATCTTCTGTGGTGGGAACGATCAGGTCCTTTACACCATCGCCATTCACATCCTGATAGTTAAAGTAGCCATCGGGTGATGCATAGTAAGCACCATAACCGGCGCCATACTTGTTCTGATATTTTGCAAAAGTGCTGGGATCAACCTTACCGATGGTTACACCGGAGTTGATAGTTACACCCAAACCTCTTCTGCCTTTTTTGGTGGTGATCATGATCACACCATTGGAAGCACGTGAGCCGTACAGTGCAGATGCAGCGGCACCTTTCAGCACGTTCACGGATTCAATATCGTCCGGGTTGATATCTGCAGCGGCATTACCGTAATCATAACCGGCGCGGCCACTCTGCTGATCAGCGGTGTTGGTGTTGGAGTTATCAATAGGTACTCCATCTACAATAAACAGCGCCTGGCTATTACCGGATAAGGATTTATTACCACGCAGCACTACGTTGGTGGAACCGCCCAAGCTGTTATTACGGCGTACTTCCAAACCGGATACTTTACCGGACAGGGAGTTGGCGATGTTGGATTCCCTGGCTTTTACCAGGTCTTCACCTACCACGGTTTGTGCGGAGTAAGGCAGCTCGTTCTTTTTTCTCTGAACACCCAAAGCTGTTACCACCACTTCCTGCAGACTTTCATTGCTGGTTTGCAGCACGGCATTGGCCTGGCTGCCTGCACCCACTTTTAAGTCCTGGGAGGTGTACCCTACGCTTCTGATCACTAAAACTACGTCACTGCCAGAGGCATTGAGCTTAAAGTTTCCGTCCTGATCTGTGGTAGTTCCTGTGTTAGTCCCCTTGATTTGTACTGTTGCAAACGGTATAGGAGCGCCATCGCTTCCTGTTACCTTACCTGTAACCTGGCGTTGTTGAGCGAATGCCAGCGTTACAATCACCATAAGCATGGTGAAAAAGAGTAACGTCTTTTTCATTAATTAACGATTTAGATTTTGGTTGACACGGCCCACAATTTAGATAAAAAAACCACTACTAGACAAGTAAAAATTAACAAATGATTAAGGATATTTTAATTTTTAATTCATATAAGTAGTCATTATCAAATAAATAAGCCCTAAATCTAGTGTTGTGTATTTTTTACACTTTTGTACTTTCGGGTGTTAAAACAACTGTTGCGCCTGCAACTGAATGGTGCTTTTGTGTTTGCCGGCCACTTCATCCCATCCATTGCCGATCGTAGCGGCATTCCGGTACGTTACCTGGTTCCAGCGTAACCAAACGGCTATACGTTTTGTAATACCCCACCTTATGTTAATATTATACTGCCAGCCATCCCCATTCAGCTGCATTACACTATTACTATACAGCATATTACTTTCTATGGCATACAAAGTGCTGCCGCTACCACTGGCGCTGAACCAGGTAAGGCGGCCGGAAAGCCGCAGCGGCAGCGAGGTAGAGCGGTACTGTAATTCCTGGAAACATAACCAGCCCTGCTGTTTATCCTGGTTCTTTGTATAGTGGTTCAGCTCAACCCGGCTGCGCAGCTTCCAGGGCCCGCCTAAAGGCATGCTTACCTGGCAGCGCCAGCTACGCCGGGTTAGCGGTACTACCGGGGCTATATAATTATTACTGCCAGCGCTGTTCTCCCAGCCGGTCTTATGGCTGTAGCGGATAAACGCTTCCGTTTGCTTATCCGGCGTATAGGTAAGGCTCATTAACAGCTCCCGGCCATTGGCGCCCGGCCTGTTCACCCGGTATTTGAGCCAGGGGAAACGATACAGGTCTGCATAGGCTTCCATTTTCAGCTGCCGGGTTAAACGCAGGGTAATGGCTGTGTACCAGCCGCTTTCATTAGCGGGGCGGTAGTTATTACCAAAAGCATTGCTGTATAATGACTGGTAGGCGCGATGATATGAGCGGTATAGTAAAGCTACATCCGCCTTTGGGTGTATGCCGGCCAGGATACCATTTACCGAAGCCAGGTGGCCGCCTGCATCTACCGCTGTTTCACCGAAAGCATGCACATTTTTCCAGGTGCCGCTGTAATCAATACTGGCATTAAAGAACCGGTTGCCCTCCGGTGCAAACAGGTTATACGGCTGCTCACTTTTTTGCAGCGGTGCAGAGAATTTATGCTGTATAACATTAAGGCCTATACGCCAGTTGCCATTATCATACACGATATTTCCACCGGCAGTGCGTTGCTGCAAAGCGCCCCGCTTAGCGGCTTCCAGCGCGGTACGATGATAGCCGGTGGTAACAAAGGAGCTGATGTAGGATGCGGCTTCCAGCGTATCGCTTTCAAAAACATTTCCGTCCAGCTTGCGGAGGGATGCAAAAGCGGTTAGCTGCCAGGCACGCTGCTGCAGCGTAATACCGGCGCCGCGGAAGAAATAGAACTCACCGGTGGAGGCATATGGATTCAGCACCTCCCCTTCCCGCTTTACCTGCAATACCACGGGGCTTTTACCAAATGCCAGTGATTGCCAGTTGATGAGCCCCTGCCCCATGTTCACTGTAAAATCGCCCAGGGCCAGGGCTTTGATGTGTTTATAATTACGGATGAACAGGTGGGCGCTGTAGAAATCAAAGCCCTGTTTTTGCGCGCCTTTGAAGAACTGCTCACCTGCATCTTTTTCCATCACCAGGCCCCAGCTGGCATAACGCGGAAAGTTATAGCGGTAACGCAGCAGCAGCTGATCCGGCGAGCCGGCGTAATGTGCAGCCGTACTATCTGTATGCGCATACCCACGTGGTAATTCCAGCTGCCGGCCGTAACGGAGTAACAGCGCATGCTCCCCTTTATGCAGATAATCGCGCAGCGTGTAAGATGGCTGCAAACCAGCATCTACAGTAATATAGGGCAGTATACGGTTTATAAGCCCTTCATCAAAACCGGGTACAGCCTGCAGCTCATAAATGCTTATTAATTTTCCCAATAAACGGCGGTAGGCCAGCAGGCTATTGATCTGCAAAGGGGTTAACAAACCCAGGGACCGCAAGGCTGCAGCATCTGCCAGGTTCAGGTCCACCTTATGCCGGGTGTAAGCATTGAGCTGTTGCCAGCGGGTATCATCTTCCGGTATAATGGTGCTATTCTCCAGCTGCTCTTCCCCTGCGGCAGATAAGGTTTCTGCTGACTGGGCATACCCCTGCCCGCAGGCGCCCAGTAACAGGCAGCCTGCCAGAATAATGCGGTAGCTTTTCATAGCAGTGTTTCTTTTTTCTTTTGTTGCCAGATAAGAGCTGCTGCGGGCGTAATACCCAATTGCGGATGATAACTACCGGAAAGGAATATACGCAGCGATTGCCAGCTGAAGCTGATGCCCCCGCCGCTCAGCTGCGGATCTGTTGCAATGCCCAGCTGCAGCGATAGTTGGGGAATGATGCGGTACTCGCCCATTACACGGGTGGTCATGGGACGGTCTGTTTCCCGGATCACCTCTGCGCTGAATAATAAGCTGCCGGATACCTCGTAACCCAGGCCGGCGCTGTATACCACCGGAATATCCTGCGCACCGGCCTTGTACAGCTGCCGTGCGGCAGGGTTAAAAGCATGGATACCCGCATGCAGCTGCGGGGTAATGTGCAGCAAGCAGCCTGCTTCAAAGGTAACAGTGCCGGCGCGGCCATACTGCTGGATGGATGCGGCCAGATAATCGGCCTGTATGCCGATGCTTACCTTACTGCCTAAGGTACGGCCATAGGCAAGGCCCAGCTTTTGCTGTTTAAAGGCATCAAAGCCAAAATGCTGAACAGATAAACCGAATGTGCCGGATGATGTGGGAATGGCCACTGCCATAGCATACAGGCTGGTAGCATCTAACATAAAACGGCGCTCGGCATACACGCCTGCGGAAACGGTGGAAATGTGCGCCAGGGCGGCCTGGTTATGCAGGGCGGTAAATACATGCTGGAACTGTGCGCTGTACGTACCGCCCGCCTGCTGCGGACCTACGGGTAACCAAACGGATTGGGCTTTCAATAAGGATATACCCCAGGTGCAAACAACGGTTACAATGAGCTTTCTCATTTATAAATGGTTGGTTGATGACAATAATTCTGAGGGAGAGATGCACTAAGAGAGAGGGGCGAAAATAAATTAAAAAGTAAAAAGTAAAAAATTGTGTTTGCTGACTACAGGTGTTGTTGTTATCAGAATAATCCGTACAGCTGGGAATCTATGCGGGAAATGATCTCGCCCAGGTCTTCTTCGCTATCGGGGAATTTGTTCTTATCAATATCTACTATCAGCAGGGGGCCTTCTTTATACTTTTCTATCCAGTTGTTATAATATTCGTTTAATCGTTTCAGATAATCCAGGCGGATGTTCTCTTCATACTCGCGGCCGCGCTTCTGGATCTGCGCTACCAGCGTGGGTACGGAGGCGTGTAAATAAATGAGCAGGTCCGGCGGTTTAACCATCGATTTCAATGTTTCAAAAAAGTTGAAATAGTTATCAAAATCGCGTTTGGTCATCAGCCCCATTTCATAAAGGTTAGGCGCAAAAATGTGCGCATCCTCATAAATGGTGCGGTCCTGTATAACGGTGTCTTTACCGTTCTGTATTTCCAGCAGCTGTTTTAAACGGCCGTGCAGAAAATATACCTGCAGGTTAAAGGACCAGCGTGGCATGTCTTCATAAAAATCGTTCAGGTAAGGGTTATGTTCCACATCTTCAAACTGGGGCACCCATTTGTAATGTTTGGCTAAAGCTTCAGTAAGGGTGGTTTTGCCGGCGCCGATGTTACCGGCTACTGCAATGTGTTTGATCTTGTTAAGTTTTGCCATGCTTTTATTGTGGTAAGTGTAGAAAGATCATCAGCGGTTAATAGTAATTGATCCCAATTAATTTCCTTGCTGCCTGCAAAGTTTGTGCCGCGCTTGCTCTTGCTTTTTCAGCGCCGGTCCTTAAGATGTTTTGCAGATAGGCAGGGTCTTGCTGCAGGGCCTGCGCCTTTTCACGGATGGGGGCCATAAAGTTCACCATATCTTCTGCCAGCTGTTTTTTCATATCCCCGTAACGGATAGTCTGATCCTGGTAAGCATTCTCAAAACTTTTCACCACTTCCGGCGCTGTTACCAGCTGCATAAGCGTAAACAGGTTCGCTATGCTATCCGGCATGGGGGCGCCCGGTTCTGCAGGGCCGCTGTCTGTTTTGGCTTTCATAATCTTTTTACGGATCAGCTCATCCGTATCATTCAGGTACAGGGTAGCCATTTCATTTTCACTCTTGCTCATTTTACCGGTGCCATCCAGGCTTTGAATGCGCACCAGATTATCGCCAAAGTTAAAGGCTACGGGCTCAGGAAACAACTCCCCGTAACGGGCATTAAAACGTTGTGCAAAGTTACGCGCCATTTCCAGGTGCTGCTCCTGGTCTTTACCCACCGGCACTTTTACAGCGCGGTGCACCAGGATATCGGCACTCATGAGCACGGGATAGGTTAACAGGCCGGCGTTTACGTTCTGGGGCTGCAGGCGTACCTTATCTTTAAAAGTAGGTACTTTTTCCAGCTCGCCCTTATAGGCTAACATGTTCAGCAACAGGTACAGCTCTGCAATTTCAGGTATATCACTTTGCGCATATAATGCCACTTTTTCAGGATCCAGGCCGGAGGCTATATTCTCTGCCAGCACCCGGTAAACGTTGCCTCTCAGGTCTTTGGGATCGGGATGGGTGGTGAGTGAATGCCAGTCTGCCACAAAAAAGTAACAGTTATAATCTTCCTGCATCCGGATATAATTGCGGATGGCGCCAAAGTAATTGCCTAAATGTAAAAAGCCGGTTGATCGTATGCCACTTACTACGATTTCTTTTCCTGTTGCCATAATGGGGTGCAAGATAATAAATCCCCATTTATCCCTAATTTTGAGATACTGTCATATTTAACAATAATATTTCAATTTCTTTTTATTTAATTTGATCATGGAAGTAAATGATGCATTGGTACAGCAGCTGGCTAACCTGGCCAGGCTGGAATTTAGCGAGCAGGAAAGGGCGGGCATCCAGCATGATCTGCAGCGGATGATCACCTTTGTGGAAAAGCTGAATGAGCTGGATACCGCGAATGTTCAACCCCTGCTGTTCCTGACGGAGAATTACAATGTGTTCCGCGAGGATAAAGTAGTGCCTTCCATTACCCGTGAAGAAGGACTGCAGAACGCCCCTTCCGCCAACGACCAGTATTTTAAAGTGCCCAAAGTCATTAAGAAATAACCTATTACTATGCGACCTGATTCTGTCATCCATTTAGAGAACATCCGCAAAAGTTATTTTATTGGCCGCAATGAGCTGCCGGTGCTGAAAGGCGTATCCCTGGATATCCGGAAAAATGAGTATGTAGCGCTGATGGGCCCTTCCGGTTCCGGTAAAAGCACCCTCATGAACATGCTGGGCTGCCTGGACTCCCCTACCAGCGGCAAATACATACTGAGCGGACATGATGTTAGCACCATGGAGGACAATGAGCTGGCCCGCATACGTAATAAGGAAATAGGCTTTGTGTTCCAGCAGTTTAACCTGATGCCCCGCCTTTCCGCACTGGAGAATGTGGCGGTGCCGCTGATCTATGCCGGCATCAATAAAAAGACCCGGGAAGAGATGGCGATGGAGGTAATTAAAAAAGTGGGGCTGGGCGAGCGCTATAAACATAAACCCAATGAGCTTTCCGGCGGCCAGTGCCAGCGTGTGGCCATTGCCCGCGCCCTGGTGAATAATCCGGCCCTGATACTGGCGGATGAACCCACCGGTAACCTGGATACCAAAACCTCTGTAGAGATCATGGAGATCTTTGGGGCCATACACGCTTCCGGCAACACCGTAGTGCTGGTAACACACGAAGAAGATATTGCGGACCATGCACGCCGCGTAGTTCGCTTACGCGATGGATTAATTGAAACCGATAAGCTGAACGAGAAATACCTCACACCCGCTGTTTCCTGATCACCTGTGCTGCTTTAGCGGCCATTTCCCCGTATTTTAATATGGCTACCAAGATATACACCAAAACCGGCGATAAGGGCAAAACGGCCCTCATAGGCGGCACTAAAGTGCCCAAGAGCCACCTGCGTATTGAAACCTATGGTACGGTGGATGAGCTGAACTCTTACATTGGCCTGGTGAATGACCATATTACCGATGCGGCTACCAATACTTTACTGAAAGAGATCCAGGACCGCCTGTTCACTATTGGCGCTTCCCTGGCTACGGATCCTGAAAAGGAAACGGGTATGAGCATACCTGACCTGAAAGCGGAAGATGTGCAGCTGCTGGAAAAAAGTATGGATGCAATGAATGAGGAGCTGCCGGTGATGAAATCATTTATACTGCCGGGCGGGCACGTAGCCGTATCAACCTGCCATGTGGCCCGCTGCGTATGCCGCCGTGCAGAGCGCCTGTGCGTGGGTATGCAGGAGGAAGGATTGTTTATTGAACCCCTGGTATTGCAGTATACCAACCGCCTGAGTGATTATTTGTTTGTATTGGCCCGATGGATCGGGCATAGGTTGGGTGTAGCGGAAGTGACGTGGAAACCCAGAGTATGATGTGCAGATGTGCAAATATGCAGATGTGCAGATGAAAAATGCGGCTAATTTTGGGATGAGCTGATGATCTTACCTAATATTCTTTTGAGAGAAATTATCTCTTCTGTTAAAGCATTTGGATCGGGATAATTACAGGCGTCTTTACATAGTTCAAGCCAATAATGGGTTTCTTCTGCCTCTTTATAGGCTACTTTCATCTTATGCCGGAAATCAGCTTTTGTTTCAGCCCCTTGCGCCTCTCTTACATTAGCACCAATAGAAGTACCACTCTTAAAAAGCTGATTTGCCATATTATACCTTTTCTTAGCTTCCAAAACTTCTGTATATGCTATAATTGCCAAGGAGAACTGATAGGTTTTGTTTACAATAAGATTTTCTTTATCAGGATGCATAACAATGGTATTATTTATTGACATTCAATAAATTACTCAAATCATCTGCACATTTGCATATTTGCACATCCGCACATTAATCAATTATTTTCCCGTCTTTCATAGTTAGCTGCCGGTCGCTTAAGGGCGCCAGTTCATCGTTGTGGGTAACGATGATGAAAGTTTGCTTGAACTGATCCCGCAGCTGCAGGAAGAGCTGGTGCAGCTCCCGCGCGTTCTTGGAATCCAGGTTGCCGGTAGGTTCATCGGCCATTACAATGGCGGGGGTGTTAATGAGGGCCCGGGCTACGGCTACACGCTGCTGCTCACCACCGGATAGCTCGTTGGGTTTATGATCCATACGGTCTTTGAGGTTCAGGGTTTCCAGCAGGAACTGCGCCCGCTCTTTTACCTGGTTCTTTTTAGCGCCGGCAATATAACCGGGTACGCACACATTTTCCAGGGCGGTAAATTCCGGCAGCAGGTGGTGGAACTGGAAAATAAAGCCGATGTTGCGGTTACGGAAATCGGCAAGCGCATTGCCCTTCAGGGTAGTGAGGTTTACATCCTGCAGCCATACCTCACCGGAGGTAGGGGTATCCAAAGTGCCCAGCAGGTGCAGCAAAGTGCTTTTGCCGGCGCCGGATGAACCAACGATAGTTACAATTTCCCCTTGTTTAACGGTAACGTCTACCCCCTTTACAACCTGTAAGTTGGAATAATTTTTGGTAAGATTGCGAGCAACTAACATACTCAAAGAAAAGTAATTCACCGTTAAAATAGTAATAGTTGTTTATTTCAAATTAAATAATACTTTTGCGAAAATTTAAGGCAGTAAAAATTTTACTAACATGTACTGGACATTAGAATTAGCTTCATACCTGGAGGACGCTCCATGGCCAGCTACGAAAGACGAATTGATTGATTACGCCATCCGCTCCGGTGCACCCATTGAAGTGATAGAGAACTTACAGGAGCTGGAGGATGAAGGGGAAATTTACGAAGGGATAGAGGATATATGGTCTGATTATCCGTCACAAGACGACTTTTTCTTTAACGAGGACGAATATTAGCTGAAGCACCCACCGAAAGCCAAAGCATAAAGCCCACGCCTTGTAAAGCTGGTAAATGTAAGCATACAGCCCTACGCTTATGCCATCCTTTGCGACAGCCTATACTTTTGATTTTCCCCTTGAGTAAAACTATTAGGAAAGCCTGCAACGAATAGCTGCGGGCTTTTTTTGTGAGCGGAAAGCATAAAGCAGAAAGCACAAAGCATAAAGCGGAAAGCAAAAAGCGGAATGCTGAATGCTGAATGCTGAACGCGAAACGCTGAATGCCGCGAAGGGGGAGGCTATGATGGTGAAGGCTTAATGCTGTGAAGATGGGGGCTGTGAAAGGGCTACCTGGTCCTGCGAGGGATGAATTAATGCTGCAGATCCGCAGCCATGGAGTGTTAAAGGGTATTTCCCCATTTAATCCATTAAAGCGCAAAGCCTGCAGCTATCCGCTACAGGCTTTGTGCTTTATGCTTTGAGCTTTATGCTTTGTGCTTTATGCTTTGTGCTTTACGCTTTGTGCTTTATGCTTATTTGAGCTTTACGCTTACTTTTCCATTTGCTCTGCTATGGCCAGTGAAACCCCGGTAAAGGAGAAACCACCGTCATGGAACAGGTTCTGCATGGTTACCATGCGGGTAAAGTCAGAGAACAGGGTTACCACGTAGTTAGCACATTGGTCGGCAGTGGCATTGCCCAGGGGGCTCATTTTCTCTGCATAGGCCATAAACCCGTCAAAACCTTTTACACCGCTACCGGCAGTAGTTTTGGTGGGCGACTGCGAAACGGTATTGATACGCACCTTGTTGCGGATACCGTAATGGTAACCAAAGCTGCGGGCTATAGATTCCAGCAGGGCTTTGGCATCGGCCATCTCGCTATAATCAGGAAATACCCTTTGTGCAGCAATGTATGTAAGCGCTACAATTGAACCCCAGTCGCTGATAGCATCCAGCTGGTAAGCTGTTTGCAGCACGCGGTGCAGGGACATAGCGGAAATATCAAAGGTTTTATGATTGAAGTCGTAATCCAGGTCTGTATAAGGCCGGCCTTTACGCACATTCATGCCCATACCTACGGAATGCAGCACAAAATCTACTTTACCACCAAAATGCTCCATGGACTTGGTGAAGAGATTTTTGAGATCGTCCATATTGGTTACATCGGCCGGGATCACCGGCGCGTTGCAGGTTTCAGCCAGTTTCTTGATCTCTCCCATGCGCAGCGCTATAGGAGCATTGGTCAGCACGATCTGGGCTCCTTCTTCCTTGCAACGCAAAGCTGTTTTCCACGCAAGAGACTGCTCATCCAGCGCCCCGAATATGATACCTTTCTTTCCTTGTAATAAGTTATGAGCCATTGGGTTCAAATTAATTTCCGGCAAAAATAGTTGTTATAGTTTAAAAATCATTATTTGTTATTCTCAACTCCCTACCATTTCCCGGGCATTCTCCAATGCTGCGGCAGTGGGCTTTTCACCACTCAGCATTTGTGCAATGGCATTAATACGTTCTTCCGTGGTAAGCAGGCGCACACCGGTAGTTACCTTGCCGCTCCTGGTTTCCTTGTACACAAAGTAATGCGCATCGGCCTTACCGGCTATCTGCGGCTGGTGGGTGATGCAGATCACCTGGTGCGCATGGGCCAGATCTTTGAGTATTACGCCTACCTGGCGGGCTGCTTCGCCGGAAATACCGGTATCTATCTCGTCAAAGATCAATGTTGGTAAAGCTACAGACTGTGCCACCAGTGATTTGATGCACAACATTAAACGGCTTAACTCCCCGCCGGAGGCTACTTTTCGTATAGGCGCAAACTGTTCGCTCTTATTGGCATCGAACAGGAACTCAATATTATCCTGCCCGTTAGCCTGCAAAGCGCCCGGCGTAATGCTCACCTTTAAGCGGGCATTGGGCATGCCTACCTGTGCCAGCAGGGCATTTACCTTTTTCTCAAAAGGCGGTACCTGCTGCATACGCAGGGTGGTAATACCGGCGGCCAGCTTTTCCAGGGATTGCTGTAAGGCCGCCTGCTCCTTTTCCAGCTCCAGCAGCTGCTCATCCAGGTTCAGCGCACTTTCTACACGGGTAGAGAGGGTGGCCCGGATCTGCAGCAGGTCTGCCGTGGTATGTACGCCGTGCTTTTTCAGCAGGCGGTAACCGGTGGCTGTTCGCTCATTCACCTGTTCTATGCGGGCAGCATCGTACTGGATGCCGTCGTTTATGCGTTCTATTTCGTCGGCAACATCCTGCAGCTCCAGGTAGGATGATTGCAGACGGGCCACCAGCGCAGGCAGCTCCTGCTGATAACCGGCCATGGCCTGCAGGGCGGATTGCAGCTGTTTCAGCTGCTGTAATATGGGCTGCTCATCTTCCTTTAGCTGAAAACAGGCTTTGTTCAGGGTGTTCTTGATCTCCTCTGCATGGGTAAGCACCTGCAGCTCTGCATCCAGGTTCTCGATCTCGTTCTCTGTAAAGGCAGCATCTTCCAGCTCATCCAGCAGGAACTTGTTGTAGTCCAGCTCTTTGTTGGCGCTATCGCGCTGATCCTGCAGCTGTTTCAGCTTACGTTGTACCTGGGAATAGCGCTGCCAGGACTGCTGGTACTGCTGCAGGGCTTCCGGCTTATTTACCAGCGCATCTACCACCCGGCGCTGGAAGTCGCTTTTTTCCAGCTCCAGGGTATCAAACTGCTGGTGCAGATCCACCAGGTAGCCGCTTAGCTCTGCCAGCTGGGAAAGATTTACCGGCGTATCATTTACAAATGCACGGGATTTACCGCTGGCGCTTACTTCCCGGCGTATAATAAGCACCTCTTCCAGGTCCAGCTCATGCTCCTGGAAAAACTCTGCCACCAGCGCTTTTTTCACCTTAAAGGCGCCTTCTACCACACATTTACCGGTTTTATCAAACAACACCCCGGGATCGGCCCGCTCTCCCAATATTAGTGATAACGCGCCCATGAGAATAGATTTACCGGCGCCGGTTTCACCTGTGATGATATTCAGGCTGCCGGAGAAATCAACCTCCAGGTGGTCAATGATCGCATAATTCTTAACTGTCAGTTTCTGTAACATAGAGGGCGTTTGCGTTACGGGTACGAATTAAAATGAAATGCCTGAATTTTAAGTAAGAAGTTTTGCACAATCCCAATAGCTCACATGCATGCTGCACCTTTGCAAGCGCAGCCTGGAACAAAGTAAGCAGGTGGGTACGAATTGTATTTGCGTAATATATGTTCCTTTAGCCCCCTACCCGCTGGATGCCGGCTTTGGCGCGCTGGTCCAGGGAATTCTTAAAATCATGGTCGGGCATGTTCAGGCAGTTCTGGTAACATTGCAGGGCTTTGGCTTTATCATTACGCCTTTCGTAGATATACCCCATTTGCAGGGCGGCCCTGGCGGCAAAATACTCCGGGCGGCCAGCACCTACTTTTACCGTGGCCTCATACATGGATATGGCTTTATCATCCTGCCCCATTTCATCATAGATACGGCCCAGGCGGTAGGCATATTCCAGCTTCTCTTCAATAAGTGTAAAGTCGGCCGCCTTTTTAGTTTGCATCAGCTTCAGCGCATCATTAAAAAAGCCGCCATCGCTCAGCAGGCGCACCTTCAGTAAAAAGGTATTGGGCCATTTGCCGCTTTTGGCTTCTTTCAGAGCCTGTTTATCGCCATCAGCTTCCGTATTGCCCCGGGTTAAAATGAGGCTGCGGTATTTATTGGCGGCTTCCATATTGCCCCGCATGTAATAATACCAGCTTAAGCGCTGCAGGGCTTCTTTTACATTGAACCTGCCTTTGAAATTGTTCAGGAATCTTTCCAGGTACACATGCGCATCCTCATCCTGGCGGGCCAGCTTTAACAGGCCCATTAAATAATCCTGGTACACCATGGTTTCATAACGGGG
>NZ_DATCRF010000482.1:0-6949 GCF_036569125.1 Chitinophaga sp.
AGATTGGACCGTGGATTTTTACCGCAAATGCTTGAGCAGGAGAACGGGGTGATCATTCACATTGCTTCTATCCAGGGACGGCTTCCCTTGTATGATGCAACGCTTCCATATGCGGCAGCTAAAGCTGGCCTGATCAATTACAGCAAGGGGTTGTCGAAAGAAGTGGCTTCTAAAGGGGTACGGGTGCTGACAGTTTCCCCAGGATGGATCAGGACTGAAAACGTTAAATATTTTCTGGAACGGATTGCTAAGAGTTCAAATTGTTCTATTGAGGAGGCTCAACAAAGCGTTATAGATGCCCTGGGTGGAATACCCTTCGGAAGGCCGGCCGAGCCCGAAGAAGTAGCTGAACTGGTTGGATTTCTGGTTTCTCCGGGAGCGAACTATTTAACAGGGACTGAATTCGTTATCGATGGCGGCACACTACCAACAATTTAAAAAACAATAACAAATCATGAATTTACCAAAAGTAATAGCTGACCTAGTAACAGCTCAAAACAAATTCGACAGTTTAGCTTATGCTAACTGTTTTTCTGAAACAGCCGTTGTGTTTGACGAAGGAAAAACGTATACTGGAAGGAAGGCTATCCAGGAGTGGATCGACGGATCAAATAAAAAGTACAAATCGGTAATGAAGCCTCTGTCAATAGCTCATGAAGGTAAAACAAGCGTTTTATCTGCAGAGTGTTCAGGAACATTCGATGGAAGCCCAATTATCTTAAAATTTCATTTTGATATAAAAGATGGACTTATTCAAGCTTTAAAAGTAACGGGCTAGCTGTATAATAAAATACATGTTGCTTCATGAAGTGCCAAAGCAAATGCAGATCGCAAAAAAAAGCGCAAGATCTACTTGCGCTTTAGGTTTAGGTAAGGCGGAGCTTAAATAAATTATTATTTCCCCTGGTATGCAAAATTCTTAGTTTCGCTTTGGCCCACAGCAACTACCAGATTCTCGACATTCGTTTCCACCTTACCACCTATTTCAGCCTTATAGCTGATGGTGATGGGACCCCCGCCTTCTGCATTGGAATAACCCACACTCAGACTGCCAAAATCAAGCGGGTTAATAGTTTCAACGATATATGTTTTAGTGCTGCCGGTAAATTTTTTCTCATCTAACAGGATCGTAGTTTCATTACCCTGTGATTGTCCGTTTACTTTCCAGATAGCGGAGCCATATTGGCTGGCATCATGATTTCCCCCGCCTACCGCGAAATCGACCTGGTCATCTGAAGTAGCGCCTGTTACAGTAAGGGTGAATTTCATAGATATTTTACTGGGTTTGGGATCGTCTTTGTCGCTACAGCCGGTAAATATAAAGCTGATCATTGTAACCAGGCACAAACAAAGAATGATGCGTTTTGCTTTTTTAGTTTCCATTTCCTTGTGTTAAAGGTGATTAATTAACGCAAAGGTAAATGGGGGTGCTGCCCGGGACAATACCTGTAAACAGTCATTTTTACCCTCCTAATTATAGGAGGTATGCAGGCTTGGGTGGCTAAAGCAGCTTTTCCTGTACCATTAACATCAAAAGTTCGGCGGTGTTTTTTACCTCAAATTTTTGCAGCAGGTTTTTGCGATAGGTATCAACCGTGTAGCGGCTTAAATACAATTCATCTGCGATCATAGCCGTTGTTTTGCCTTCCGCAAGTAATTGCAGCAGCTGTTTTTCCCTTTTGGTAAGCGTGGGCAGGGGCTTTGTGCCTTTTACCAGCGCATCAATAATAAGCTCTTTTATTTCAGGACTAAGCACCGTTTCGCCGCGCTGAGCTAAGGCAATGCTGTTAAGGATCTCTTCTGCAGGCGCGCTTTTCAGCATATATCCCGTAGCGCCGTTCTGCAACAGGTTCAATACTGTACTTCGCTCGGCCAGGTTGCTCATTCCCAGCACGCATACTCCCGGCATCAGCGTTTTGATCTGTTTGCACAGGTCTACGCCATTCCCATCCGGCAGCGTAATATCCAGTAAAACGATGTCCACGCTGTTTTCCTTAATAAAGGCCAGAAAGCTGGCTGCATTAACAAAACTCAGCACAGTGTACTGCGGATCGGTTTGCAGCAGATGTTTGATGCCTTCGATCACGATGGGATGATCATCTACAATAGCCAGCACTTTTTTATTTTCAGACATAGAGCTCAATGTTTACAGAAGTTCCTTCATCAATGGCAGAGGTGATATCTACTTTGCCTTTGAGATATTGGACCCGGTTATAAATGTTACTCAAACCTATTCCATTCGTGTGTTGGGTAGTATCCATATTAAATCCCCTGCCATTATCTTCAACCGTGATCAGGAAATTTTCGTTATCCTGGATGCATTGTACAATGATCCTGGTAGCATCGCTATGCCGGATGGCATTGGAAAGCAGCTCCTGTATAATACGGTAAATATTGATCTGGGTGCTCAGTGGCAGCTCTTTACGGATCCCGTTTGCCTGGAATTCTATTTTCCTGTTTTTGTCGGCCATAGCAGCGCAGAGGTCCTGCAATGCCGTTTCCAGGCCCAGCCGCATCAGGCTTTCCGGCATCAGGTTCCGGGCAATGCGTCTCAATTCTCCTATAGAATCCTCCAGCTGAAGAAGGATCTCATCTGTAACCGGCGTATTATTTTTATGCTGCCCCGAAAGCTTCAGCTTAATACCAGACAAGGCCCCGCCAAGTCCGTCGTGCAGGTCGCGCGCTACACGTGTGCGTTCCCGTTCCTCGCCTTCCAGCATAGCCTGGGTAAGCCTGAGCTCCTGCTGCTGTTCTACTTCCCGGAGCTGCAGCTCCGCTTGTTTTTTGCTGTTCCGGTAAATATAGATCAGGAACACCGTGATGAGCAGCAGCGCGCCCACACCCACGCCCAGCAGCCAGTTGAGCAGCAGCTGATCTTTATTCTTTAGCAGCACCTGCTGTTTTTCAACCTGCAGCCTGGCAATTTGTTTCTCCTTTTCGGAAGTCTTATATTTTGTTTCAATATCGTGTACTTCCAGGATCGTTTGATTATACTTTACACTATCCCCATAAGTGCTGTGTTTTTTTAAATACTGGTAAGCGGTTTTATAATCCCCCAGCTTTTCAGAAAGATCTGCTATGTCTTTTGATGAGCCAAGGATGATTTCATTATGCTCGTCTTCAAGGGCTATTTTATATAAAAAGAATGCCACCTCTCTTGCCTCCCGGTAGTTTTTCCTGGCAATTGCAAGCTCCTGTTTTGAAAAGTAAACGTCATAGTAATTGCTCCGGATGTCGAATGTTTTCAGCTCTTTCATTGCATTGGACAGCATGGCCTCCGCTTCATCCAGTTTATTAACTCCTATATAATAACGGGCCGCGTATGCATAATATCTGCCGGAGAAGGGAATGGGATGTCCGATCTTATCAAGACAAACTTTCATGCTGTCCATATATTCCTTCATCCTGGTCAGGCTATCCATACTATACATGATCCAGATACCATTGAGGTAAGAGGCAAACTTTTGTTCAGGAGGGTTATTTTCACGCTCTGCCAGGGTAATACTTTCCCGCATATAGGGGTATGCTTTCTGGAATGCGCCCAGGTTGCTAAAGCTTGTTGAAATATTCATGAGCGTGGTTTCATAGCCCAAACGATCCTGGATCTTTTCAAATCTTGGCAGGTTGGAGATCAGCAGCTCAGCGGACTTCTTAATATTTCCGTTGGTAGCATAGATTGTTGCCAGGTTATTTACTGCATATACCGTATATTTTATGGCCTGCGGGGTCGTTTGCCCCTGCAATTGGGAAACTACCTTATCGTTATAGTATATGGCGCTATCCGCATGAATTAATACCGTGTGCAAATACCCCAGGATCTGGTCTGTGCGGGCCTTATGGATCAGGGAAACAGTGTTCTTTGATAGTGCAAGGGCGCTATAGGCAGCCTGAAATGCGTGGGCAGAATCATTTTGCATCAGGTATTCCCTTGCTATATTATTCTGGGCGGTGATCCGGGCGGTATCGGTTTTTGCATTTTGGATGACCTGGGTCAAACTATCTATCTTACTAGGTGTTTGGGCATAAACAAATGGCCGGAGCAATAGAAAAGAAGCGATTAGAAAGATCGCTCTTTTCATTCCTTGGTTGTGCATTCAGTACATTTTGCGTAAATATACGTGCAAACTTCTTTATTTTAATTAACGCCGTTATCACTTATGCTTTACCGTTACGGTATTAAATTTATATTGAAATATTTTAAAATATCATCTTTTGTATTATCTTGACCCACAAACGGCCCCTCCATTATAATTGTCATAACTGCAAGTAGTAAAATAAAATTGTTAGCCAGGCAATAACAGGAACAGTGGCGTAAAAATAGTTACATGAGAAGGAGATTTATTTACCAGGACGGACAATCAAATAAGTTTTGGGACATTGAAATTACCGGCAACCGGTTTACAGTTTATTTTGGTAAAGCCGGCACACAGGGACAAACGCAAACCAAGGAATATACCTCAGAAGAGGAGTGCAGGAAAGCAGCTGAAAAGCTGATCGCTGAAAAAACCAGGAAAGGATATACGGAGCTTGCGGAAGAAGCCCATACTGAACCAGCCGGGTTTACCATACCACCCCATTTGTATAATGATCTGTTGGCAGCGGCCGCATACCTGGAAGAAAATGCTCCGCAGGAGCGTGAGGTTGTGGCTGTAAGCGAAGAGAATATTGAAGAAATGGAAACCACTGCCGGTTTTCAGATGCCGGAAGCATTCGTTGATTTCTGGCTCGAAAAAGGCTCCCTTTTCTTTAGCAAGGATGATCTTATATGCACCGTTTATGCTTTTAATGCAGAAGGGCAGAATGCCAACAACCTGTATAACTTTTTAACCTTTTACCAGAATTTTTACCGCTGTAAATTTGAGCTGCTGGAAGCGGAAAAAGGCTTCTTTTCAAGGGCCTGCTGGGTATTAGGCATGATCATTAAGGGAGATGAGATGAGGATCTTTGCAGCGGATCCTTTAGGAACGGTACATACGATCCATTTTGCACAATCATTAAAGCAAACGGATGATGAGGCATTCCTCGGGGCCTTATCACCCCTGCTGGAAGCAAAGGTGACGCTGAGGTCCATTATGGGCACTGCTGCATTTGAAGCATTATCCCAAAACAATGAAGATACATTGGAGAACGGATCCGATGCAGCAACAGAAGGGGATGAGGAAAAAGAAACACAGCGCTTTCTCGAACAGCACGGCATAAAAGCAGTCTCCTATGACGAAGTGCTGGCCTTACTGAACGTAGAGAATTTGTTTGACTATTGGGAAGATGAGGATAATTCCTACGCCAGCAACTATGAAAGTGAAAAGGAATACCTGGAAGATTACTGTTCCATCTATTATTGCGGGGGAGATCTGCATATTGACGGGCCCCTGGAGATCCCGCATGTTGGCAGACCCCTTATTGTAGTGAATGGGAATATGAACATACAGGGAAAGCTTGCCGCCAGCTATGGTACGCCGGCACAGTATTATGTTACCGGCAATACCACGGTTGATTTTATTGACCTGGGCTATTTTCAGAAAACCATCGGCACTGAAACCATCCGGTACGTTGCATCTGCCTGGGGGCAGGATGATGAAATGGTGCATAGTATGCCTTCCCGGAACATTAATGCGCCCTATTTTTTCTCGTGGTTCTACGACCTGGCCTGTTTTGAATTTTCACCGCAAACGCTTATCACGGCCCTGTACAATTACGATGCGTTAGAGCGGTATGAGACAGACAACGCCTTTTTAATGTGGCATGAATATGCAAATGCATTTCATCCTGACTTTTGCTACAAGGTGGAGGCATCCCATTATGATGTGCTGAATATTAGTCCGCAACGCATCTATGAAGCACTGAAGAATAACCAGGAAGTGCTCATTAAAGGTGTTACGCCCGAAGGAATTAAACTAACCCGTACCGGCATCCGTTTGAAAAAGGAGGGAGATGCTTCCGGCGCCTATCAATGCTTTAAAGAAGCATTTACAAAGGCCCCCGCTTACTATCCTGCTTATTTTCATGCAGGCAGCTGCCTGTTTGAACAAAAAGCCTACGCACAGGCTAAAGAGATATTTGCCAAAGGCATCCCGTTTACGCCGGAGAAACTGGGCTATGAGGGTGAATGTATGGAGCAGGCAGCCCTCTGTGCTGTTCGCACCGGTGAATATGAACAGGCGATAGAGTGGGGGAAGCTTGCAGTACAGAAGAATGCATCGGCATATTTTGCTTTGCGTGTAGTGGGAGAAGCGCTTATTGGCCGGAACAAGCTGAACGAAGCTAAAGGCCAGCTGGAAAGATCCATTGAAATAAGAAGCATTTTTACCAATAACTGGTTACTGGGATTGGTTTATCATCTGCAGGGCGATAAGAAAATGGCGGATCATTTCTATAAAGCAGCAGCCATGCACAGTGCTAAAGCACAACCCTATGCAGAGCACACCAGCCTGCACTATTTATACGGAGATCCCACAACGGTTAACTGGGATACACAACGCCCGGTATCGAAAGTAAAAGACCAGGCATACTGGGACCAGTATTTTGCTGAGATGCTGGATCAATATGGTCCGGATATGTATAAGAAGACGGGTAAATTTCAGCTGGACTGGCTCAGTGATAAGCTCTTCACCATACCGGAACAATACCGTACAAAAGAGATGCTGCAGCAGCTGCTCGATCATCAGGCAAACGGGAAGTATGACGTGAGCGGCCTGGTGATCCGGTGTTTCCCTCCCGGCTTGTACACAGCAGAAATAATACTGCAGGCAGTTAACCGTGAGGAGCCTTGTTTCTACCAGGATATTCCGGCAGCATTCCTCTCAGAACAGATCTACCGGGTGCATCCGCATGGCATCGATCTGGCTTATGTGCCGAAGGATCAGTTAAGCTATGAATTGTGTTTCCGGGCGGTAAGCGGCCATCAGTATAACTATAATCATGTACCTGCGGCTTTCCGAGATGAGCGGAT
>NZ_DATCRF010000483.1:0-3079 GCF_036569125.1 Chitinophaga sp.
GTCCTGTACTGTATCATTTAGAGGAGAGATAAAAGCATCTGCTCTTTCAAAATAAGAGCTTAGCTCATTTTCTTCGGTATAGCCTTTGAACTCAATATATTTTTCCAGCTGATGCTGTTGTACATAGGTCTTTGCTTCTTCCAGGTGGCGGCCCCTGCCCAGTAACAGCAGCTTTACATCCGGGCGTTCCTTCACTATCTGCTCCACTGCCTGCAGCATGGTGAACAGCCCGTAGTTACGGGTCATGGTGCCCATGTATAACAGCACGGTGTTATTCTTATAACGCTCGTTCAGATGATCCAGCAATATTTTTGGAGAATCTATCACGTCTGTATTAAATGCGTAGGGAGAGTACAGGATAGGCAGCTTCTTTTTCATGAGCTGCTTAGCCATTTTATGATATTCCCGTTCCAGGTAGCGGCTGGCGCACAACAATCCATCCGCATAGGATACGGAATAATATTCCAGCGCACGCAGGGCTATTTTGCGCAGCCCTTTGTTATCCGGTATGGCAGAGGCCAGCTCTGAATGCTCTATCAGGATCCTGGTTTTTGATTGCAGCTTGCTTTTAATAATACGGTTGCGGAAGCTGAAGGAGCAGAAGTAAACAAAATCAGGTTTGATCCTGTTCACCAGGTCCGTTTTCAGCTGCACTTCTTCTTTGGCGGAACACTCTTTGTAAAAATGCACCTCCACGTTTTCATTACATTCAATGGCAATACGGTTCCGGTTCTCCTCACTGTCCAGGGCAATAATAGAAACTTCCCATCCCAGCGACTGTAACGGGTTAGCCATTCCCAGCGCCCTTTTCATGGTAGCTATTGATTTAATATCGCCCAGTGTAATGAAACATATTTTCATCTCTAAAAATTTATACAGTTTAATCAATTATTCACTCGTCGTTTTCGCCATCCATTCGTCTTAGTTCAGCAGCAGGGGCTCCTTCTCTTCTTCATCTACCGGCTCCTCATCCTCCTCATCATCCTCCACATTAGGGCCATACAGCCAGTCATAATACCCGTTCATGAGTATACAGCCGGTAACCGGTATGGTAAACCGCAAGTGCTGGAAGGGCGAGAACAGGAAGGTCCATAGCAGCCCGATGGTAAGCATTACATATAGCGGGTACAGGTTGGAATCCTGCGCGCGTAATACCAGTGTAAAGGACATTTTCATGAGCCACCAGAAAATGAGGAATACAGCTATAAAACCACCAATGCCGCAGCTGATCCAGCCGCCCATAAGCACAGAGTGGCTGGGTATGTAACGGTCCACGGAATCGGCCTTCTTCAGGTCAAACTCACCGGTGCCCTCATCCTGGTATGATAATACGATCTTGTAATACTTCAGGTCTTTATCCAGCGCCCAGGAGCCATGGCCAAACAAAGGTTTATCGCCGATGGCAGTAATGGCCGCAAAGGTTTCCCCACGGCCTGTTACCAGCAGCTCAAAAGGATTATACGGGTTATCCAGTCGCTTTATCTGGCTGCTGGAGTGCCCGCCCCCTATTTCGTTACTAAGCACCGCATTCACGTAAAACACATAGGCCATTTCAAATACCGTAGCGCCTATGAATAGTATGGCAAATATTTTTTGCCGGGTAATGCGTATACCGCGCGACATTACATAAATAATACCCGCGCCTACAAAGAACAGCATGCCGGTGGAACGTGCATCATTGGCAAAACAAAGCAAACAGGCACAGGCCATAATGCCCATCATCAGCATTATTTTTCCCCGCTTGTACAGGTACACGGCCATTAATTGTAATGCAGATGCTATAATGGGAACGATCTTAAACTTAAAGAACGACATGTCCGAATCCACAATATCATCCGTGAAGAGGATATTCTTGATCATGGCAAAGAAGATATAGGTCATGACCGCCGATTCGGTATCCATCATCCTGAACAGCACTATAAAAGATATGATAGACATGATGGTGCCGGCCCAGCCACGCAAAAAGTTCTGCATGGAGTTATGTACCACAAACACATCGGTAATAAACTGGAACAGCAGCAGGGCCAGCAATGCAAAAACGATCTTCCGCAAATAGGGATAATCTTTAAAATCGCGGGCCTTAAAGGTAAAGGGCAGGGATAACAACGCAACGATCTCGTTCCCTTTCAGCTGGCCTACCAGGGGAACATTCAGGGCGCTGCCCAGCGCATATGCCGCAATTTTGATCTTTTTAAACATCGCGTTCTTTTAACTGTTCACCATTTCACTCTTCACCTTCACTTTTGTTCCCCCCTGGCCATACAGTGTGTAGTTCAGCACCTGGTGCAGGCGCTGGGTGTTAACCTCCGCACTGTATTCACGCATAAAATCCGCTCTTAATGCTTCTCCTATTGCTGCATCCCCGTTGAAACTGAGGATCACTTTTTTAAATGCTTCCGGCGTATCGGCAATAATAAAATGTTTGCTGGCCACGCCCTCTACCCCCTTGGAAGTAGCGATAATAGGCGTTCTCAGCGCCATGGCCTCCAGGCATTTTAACCGGGTGCCGCTGCCATGCAGCAAGGGGATAATTACACCGTTTGCTACGGATATATACCACTTCACATCATCCACCTTACCCAATGCTGTTATATTCTTAAAGCTCTCTGCCCCGGTGATCTGTTTCAGCGCTTCTTTGGAGCGCCTGCCTACTAACCAAATATCATACCTGTTGGCCAGCTCGTCGTCCCAAACTTGTTCAATAAACCATTTCAGCCCCTGAAAGTTCATATACTGGCCAAAGTTGGCCGTCATTACCAATACTTTAGGTTGCTTTTGCCCGGTGAGTGCATATTCCTTTTCATCCAGGAAATTGGGAACAAAGAAAATGCGCTCCTTCGGAATAAATTTTTCATGGTACTTACGGTCACCCTCACTTACTACCAGCAGGGCCGCGGCCTTTTTAAAGTACAGGCGCTCATGCAGCTTTTCCAGCGTTAACAGCTGGAAACGGCGCAGTTTGGCAAACAGGTTGTTGGCCGGCACCTGCGCGGTGATCATGGGTTGCGCATTATGCGTGCCCAGCACCACCTCTATACCGCGGGAATTAAAATATTGTATGTAATGGCCTATGTAACCA